>JAJYMM010000091.1 GCA_021787035.1 Actinomycetes bacterium | reverse complement strand
CGACGCCCCGCTCAGCCCGCCGCCTCTCGACGACGAACCGGGGCCTGCTACCGGGCTCTCCGGCGATTACCCAGGCGGGACTTACACCCGCAGGTCTGGTCCAGCTTTCAGGACGCACCATGCCCCCGGTCTACTCGCCTGCGCGCGGTCTGGCGCCGGACAAACCGCCTGGTCGGCCATGGTTGGGCTCCACCCCCGGCCCGGTACGCCCGGGCGCGAGTTGGCCCGGGCGGTCACGCAGGTGGTGGGCATTACCGGGCACCCCGCTCCTCCCGAGGGCGCCGAACCGTCGCGTTCCCAGCGCTCGCCCTCGATGGGCTCGCCCCGCACCTAACCGGGAAAGGCCCCGACGATCTGCTCTTCGCGGCCCGGAAGGGCGGCCAACTCGCTCAGGTGCTCTGCGCTGCCCGTCGCATAGGGGCCGCAGCCAGGCAGATCCCGCGGACCTGAGAGCTGACCTTCATCAGCCAGCACCGACTTGTGCGAGACCGCCGGTTATGGACGGCATACCGCTGAGGCGATGGCCGGAAAACCTCGATATTGTGGGCGTTCCAGCGAGCCGGCGTTAGGGGCGCGAAAACCTCGCAAAGTCATTGGGGGTTCCGGCGCACGCAGAGTGCGATAACCGTCGTTCCGCGACACTTCGCTGGATTCGACACCCGGCAAGTTCCCCCGCCGGAACTGCGGTTACGGGCGCAGCCCAGTGGGGGCGTGCCCGGCCCTTGACGGCTTGCCCCGGCACACCAACAACGAGTTCGTGCACTTTTTGCGCAAGGTGGACAAGGAGGTGCCCAAGGGACTTGCCGTTCACGTCATCCTCGACAATTATGCCACCCACGGGCACGACAACGTGGACGCCTGGCTCGCCAAGCACCCCCGCTTTCACTTCCATTTCACGCCCACGTCGAGCTCCTGGCTCAACTTGGTCGAGCGCTGGTTCCGAGAACTGACCGACAAAGCAGTCCGCCGGGGTGTGTTCCGCTCCGTACCGGGGCTCATTGCCGCCATCGAGGCTTACATCGCCGCCCACAACAACGACCCCAAACCCTTCGTATGGACAGCCAGCGCAGAAGAGATCCTGGAAAAAGTCCGACGGGGCAGGGTGGCCCTCAACTCGATCAAGCAGCAACCTAAAACCGAGACACTACACTAGATGCGGAACGGGCTGGCCGTTCCATGCTGACTAAGGAAGGCGACTCACCTAACCGCCTCCCGGGGCTAGCCCGCTGGGGCGTCGAAAGAACCATCTGGGCCCCGGCCCACGACGCCACCCGGCTCCGAAGCCGATCAGCTCGACGGTGATGCGCTCGCCGTAGGACAGTCCCGCAGGCGCCAGATTGCGCACGCCGAACTAGTTGCCACGTGCGAGCAAGACCGAATGTCCTCGTGTCAGCCAATGGTGCCGGCCGGAACGTCGTCGGCTCACGGGCTCACGGGCTCACGGGCTCACGGGCTCACGGGCTCACGAAGATACTTATCGGGCTGATCGATATCAGACACGGATCACCTGCACCTCCGGTTTGTCGGCGAGCAAGGCTTCGAGGTCGGCCGGGTCGCTCGAAAGCACAAAGCAGCGGGACGCGGCGAGCCTGCTGAGCGCGGCGGCCGCCGTGGCGGCCACGAACGCATCGATCGTGGCACGAGACCGTGCTCGCCCCAAGAGCGCCCCTGCGCTACGGGCTAAGGCTTCGTCCGCAGCGACGACGTCTGAGGCCTTGATCACACGGTTCACCTTGGCGTCGCCAGGTCCTCCCCGGACCACCTCCGCGACCGTGACGGCTGGCACGAGGATGTCAGCATCGACCTCACGGGCGCGTTCCAGCCACGCCGCGACGTACCTGTCGCCCGCGGCGGCTTTGGTCAGCCCTTCTGCGTCCAGAACGAGGAGGTCCGCTACGCCGGGACGGACTTGGCGACGTCGCCGGGGGCCGGCCACAGCCGACGGACCTCCTCCATCTGATCGTCGGGCACGGGGCCATGTTCGGCACGCAGCTCGGCTAGCAGCTCGGCCAACGCGTCTCGGCGCAGCTGGCGCCTCACAGCCTCGTTCACGTAGGCCGAGAGACCGCGTCCCCCAACGCGCTCCCGGGTCGCCGTGACGACCTCTTGCTCCAGGCTCACTGACACCTTCTCCACTGGCACGGCTATTATCCTACTACAAGTAAGATAATAGTCTCCATGTCGAACCTCGGGGGGTCTGGGCTGACGCTCCCTCCGCCGGTCCAGCGCCCAAGCTGCGCCGCACCGAACGTCTCATCCCGCGCCGCCCAGTATCGATCCACCCTGACCAGGCCGAAGATGCCGATCGGCGGTTTTCTCAGCACTGTTGGCGCCCACATCGACGCCATTACAGTGCTGTCGCGAGTGGCCGCTACCCGGCGGCCAGTGCGGCGAGCACGTGGTCGACAGCGACCGGGTCTCGTCGTCCGTAGCGGGCCAGAGATGCCCATAGGTGTCCAGGGTCTCCACTGCCGACTGGTTGCCAAGCCTGCTAAGGCACGACAGGCAGTCACGTGCCGCTGTAGGGGAAAACTGTGGAAAGGCCACCTGCTTTGGGCACGGCTATTGCAGCCGTGCCCCCGTAGCCGCATCGCCGTCGGCCGCGATCACGCTTCGTCTCCGTTTGCAACACCACCCACCACGGCGTGGTGGGTCTCGGAGTAGACCGGCGGGCGAAATCCTAGGTGTCGTGGGCCTTCGGTGCAGAGCCCGCTCGAACAAGGCTCGTCAACGAGCTGTTGGATCTGGTGCAGGGCTTGGTGCCAATGCCTGGCGGAGCCGCGAACGCCTTGCGCGGGCTTGACGGTGGCCACGATCAGCGAGCGCCGCTTCCGCCCACACCCTCTCTGGTACGGGGCGGGGCGATCCCACAAGGTGCAGCGCCGCCAACGCACGGATGAACCACCACGATGGATCGAGCTCGAAGCGGCTGAGCCCTTGGCGGGCGCTCGCAGGGTACCGGTGGTGGTTGTTGTGCCAGCCCTCGCCCAGGGTCAGTACGGCAACCCATCGGTTGTTCTTGCTGGCGTCCCCTGTGGCGAAGCGTCGGCTTCCGAAGCGGTGGGCGACGGAGTTCACCGAAAAGGTCGCATGGTAAAGGAGCGTCGTGGAAACAAAGAAGCCCCAGACCAACATTTGCAGTCCGGACGTGTGCAGGCCTGGGTCCAGTCCGCCCAGGGCTGCCCCTGTCCCAAGAGCCGTCAGCGCCGTGAGAATGGGAGCGATGTGGTGGTAGCGGTCGACGAACCGCAGCTCCGGGAAGAGGGCTAGGTCTTCTACCTTGCCCAGTGGCGCGACCGGTGGCCGGAACAGCCACCCCACATGGCTATACAGGAAGCCGTCGATGACCGGTGAGTGAGGATCTCCGGGGCGGTCCGTGAAGCGGTGGTGCGCGCGGTGCGTCGCCGCCCACCAAAGCGGGCCGCGCTGTCCGGCGGCGGCACCGAGGATCGCCCCGGCCAGCTGGACTGGGCGCCTCATCTTGAAGGCCCGGTGGGAGAAACCGCGGTGGTAGAAGACGGTGATCCCGAGCATCCGCGTCACGTAGAGAACCGCTGCGCCGCCCAGCGCCGCCCAACTCCACCCGACGAAGGGTACGGCGAGGACGCCCAGGTGCACGAGCAGGAAGGGGATGCCGACACGGGCGCGGCTCTTCGATGTCGGCCAGCAGGGTGCCTCCGCTGTCCCTGCTGGGGCCGCCGGCGTGCTGGCGACCGCGCTCAAGCAGCCTCGGTCAAGCGCTGCGCGAGGCCGCGGATGGCCCGGTCCGCCACTTGGCGGAAACCGAGTGCGAGCAGGGGATCGGCGAGGCGGAGGAGGCTGCGGAAGTGGATACGGGCGTCGTAGGTGACTTCCGTGGCGTCCTCTCGATGGGTCACCGTCACGGTGTCCACCGATTCGAGAGTGGCCGAGCGGGCCGTGAACGTAACCCTCCCGGGCGCGAAGTCGGTCACCTCGTACCGCAGTGGCATGCGGCGCCCTCCCACCCAGACGGCGAGGTCGAAGACGCTGCCGACCCCGATGGCGCCGGTGTCCTGGCGGGTTGCTTCCACGACGCTTGGGTCCCACTCTGCGGCGTGGCTGAAGTCGGCCATGTAGGCGAAGGCTGTTTCGGGGGGCCATGCGGTCCTTAGGGTATTGACGATGTGGGCCATCTATCCTCCATGGCTTGGAACCCAGAACCATATTAGCACTAAGATTGGCGCAGAGATCCGGGTTCAACAAGAGCACAGTGTGAGCAGGAGGAGCACGCGACCAACATGGCGGTCACAGCCGAACTCGAGAGACGGAGATGATCGGCCTCAACGATGCCGCTGACCGCCTCGGCGTCCACTACATGACCGTCTACCGCTACGTCCGCACCGGACGGCTGCCTGCCGTGAAGATCGCGGGAGAGTGGCAGGTCGATGAGGCTGACCTCGACCGGCTGCGTCAGCGGGAAGCCGTAGCGCGGGTTCAAGGGTCTCGCCGGAGCTGGGCCACTAGCCGTATGCTTGACCGGCTTCTGGCAGGGGATGAGGTCGGGGCATGGACCGTAGCCGAGTCGGCCCTGGCGTCTGGCGCCCAGCCCGCGGACATCCATCTCGAGCTCCTCGCTCCCGCCCTTCAAGCGATAGGCGAGCAGTGGCAGGCGGGAGACCTAGACGTAGGCGATGAGCACAAAGCATCGGTGGTTGCCCAGCGCGTGATCAGCCGTCTAGGACCACGTTTCAACCGCCGTGGTCGCAAACGGGGCCTCGTCATCCTCGGAGCCGTAGCCGGCGAGCGTCATGAGATCCCCGTGGCCATGGTGGCAGACCAGCTGCGCGGGGAGGGGTTTGAGGTCGCCGATCTCGGTGCCGACACTCCCGCCGCGTCTTTCGTCGCAGCGGCCAAGCGGCTCGAGCCGTTGTGCGTGCTCGTCTCCGTCACCGGCACGGGTCACGAGGCGGCGGTGGCCGAGGCGGTCAGCTCCGTGCGCGCCGAGACCGACGCGGCGTTATTCGTGGGCGGCGCCGCCGTGCCCGACGAGAAGACGGCGGTCGCGCTGGGATCTGACCGCTGGACAGGGGTGGATGCGCGCCAGGTCGTGGCTGCTGTCGAGGAGCTTCGCGGAGCCTAAGCCTGATGTGGAACGGCCCTGTCAAGTCGGCAGCGCGGAGCTTGCGGAGCTCCTTTTGGGCGCGCTTGGTCAGAGGCTCGTGGGTTTCTGTTTTCTGAGCAGGCGAGGGGGGGTTTCCCGCAGACCCGGGCCACGGGTTGGCGGCTGCTACGCCTCAGGCCCCCGTTCGCCATGGCGGTGGCCGGGTGAGGGCTCGACCATGCGCCGGGGCAGGGCTGGTGGGCTGGCCGCCAGACTGATGTGCGCGGGTTGGGGCCGCAGTTCGGCAATTCGCAGAGAGTTGCCCCTGACTAAGTGCGCCCGTAGGTTGGGCATTGCTTAAACGGGGATCAGTTCTGCGGCGGCGGCGCCCCGGCGCATGGTGGGGTCCTCGCCCTGGCTCAGCCCGGCGCCGAGGGCGAGATGGTAGCGACTGTGACGGTCTTTGGCGGTCCCGTCTTTTGCCGGGACCGTTTTCGGCGACAACGGCACCTCGCCGAGCAGTCGCCAGCCCGGCCGGTGGAGCAGGTGGGGGGCGCCGAGCTGGCCCGACGTTCCGTTCGAGTGCTCGGAGGGAGTGAGGCCGGTGAAGCCCATGAACGAGCCTGCCGACGGGAAACGCCGCCAGTCGCAGACCTCGCTCGCCAGGTGGAGCGCACCCATTGTGGGTGATGCCCCGGTAAGCGCCCAGGCGCGCCACCGCCTCGGCGAAGGGCGGGCGCCTGAACCAGGCCACCAGGTCGGCCTCGATGGTCTCGACGGCCGCCTCCCTGGCATCGAGCGTCGCCCGGTAGTGGGCGAAGGTGGCCTCCAGTGCTTTGTCCTCGAAGCGCTGGGCCCAGGCCTGGTGCTTCATCGTCCAGGCTGCCCCGTCCCGCCACACCCGACCGTGGCGCAACAAGAACTTGCCCAGCCGGTGGCGTGCCCTCGCAGGGTCGATCACCATGTCCGCCCTTGCCCGGCAGAGGTCCCTCACAGCTTCTTCGGCGACCGTCGGCACCCTGACGGCCACCAGTTGGCCGGCCCGGTGCAGGCGCGCCAGGCGCCGGCAATCGCGCTTGTCGGTCTTCACCCGGTCGCCCGGGGCGGTCAGGATGAGCGTCGGCGCTATGACCTGGCAGGCGACGCCGAGCAAGCCGAGCAACCGGGCGAGCTCGTAGCCCGTCGGGCCGGCCTCGTAGCAGGCCCGCAGCTGGCGAGGGTTGCCCAACCGGGCGACGAGCCGGCGGACCGACTCCTCATCGGAGGAGATCTTCTCCACGTCGGGCACGTCCTCGCCCGGGCGCAGGATCCCGGCTGAGATCGTGTTCTTGTGGACGTCTAGGCCGAGGAACGTGGGGCTGGTAATACTGGGCACGGACGGCTGGCCCTTCTTTGCGTTTGTTGGCAACTTTCGCACCAGAGTGGATGACCCACGCTAGATGCGGAACGGGCTGGCCGTTCCATGCTGACTAAGCGGCCGAGGGCCAGAACGTGGACTCCGAGGGACGTTCGGCCACTTCCCGGAGCGATCGATGCCTCGGCATCCCATCAGTGACACCGCACGAGCAGCGGTGCCTGCCAAGCCGGCTTGGCGAGGATGAGTTGCACGTCGCTGATGTGGCGCTCGAGAAAGGCGGCCTCACAATAGGACAGGTAGAGGTGCCACATCCGCAAGAAGCGCATGTCGAAGCCAAGAGCCTCGAGTTCCCGCTGCCGCTCGTCCACGTTGTCCCGCCAGCGCCGCAGCGTCTCGGCGTAGTGGCGACCGATGTCTTCGAGGTCAACGAGCCGCAGGTCGGTCTTGGCCGCTGCCCGCGCCAGCGAACCGACCGAGGGTAGACAGCTGCCGGGGAAAATGAAGGCTTTTATGAAGTCCTGGCTGTTCTTCGCCCGCTCGTAGCTCTGGTCGGCGATGGTGATGGCTTGCAGGGCCATGAGACCGTCGGGTCGAAGAAGGCTTGCGCACGTGCGGAAGTACCTGCCGAGCAGGCGCCAGTCCACGGCCTCCACCATCTCGATCGACACGAGCTTGTCGTACTGCCCTCGTAAGTTTCTGTAGTCCTCCTGGAGGACCGTCACGCGCTCCGACAGCCCGGCGCGGGTCACCCAGTCCCTGGCGTGCGCGTATTGCTCTGCAGAGACGGTGGTCGTCGTCACGTGGCAGCCATAGTGGGTGGCAGCGTGGACCGCGAAGCCGCCCCAGCCCGTGCCGATCTCGAGGACGTGGTCAGCGCCAGACAGGTCCAGCTTGCGGCAGATGCGGTCCAGCTTGGCAAGCGACGCCTCCTCGAGGGTCATGTCCGGGCGCTCGAAAAAAGCGCAGGAGTAGCTCAGCGTGGGATCGAGCATCATCGAGAAAAACTCGTTGCCGATGTCGTAGTGGGCTCGCACGTCGCGCCGGTCTGCCGCCGGCGACCGGCGTCTTAGACGTCGTACGGGGTCGGCAGCGACGGAGATGGCGTGGCCGGCCCGGTCCCTTACCGAGCCGGCAGCTCCCCGGTTGTGCACCAGGATCCGCACTAGGCCCGTCAGGTCGTCGCTGTCCCACCAGCCGTCCACGTAACTGCGCCCTAAGCCCACCGAGCCGTGGTGCAGGAGGGCACCGTAGGTGCCTGGGTTGTGAACGCGGACGCGGACCTCGGGGTCGCGGGCACCCAGTCGGATCGTGCCGGCCGCGTCCTCCACCACCAGGGTGCCCCATGAGAGGGCCCGCCCCAGTGCCAATGCCACCGTCCGGGCGGCTCGGGCGGCCGCGCTGGACAGGGCAGGCGGTCCGGCCGGGGGACGGCTTGGTCCTTCTGCCGCCGCCACGATCGAGTCAACCCCCGAGAAGGCGGCACGTGCCCGCGCCAAAAAGCGGCGAGACGCCGTCGTCTCGGCGGCCGGCGGCGACAGGGCCTCCTTCTTGGAACGCGGGTTGGAAGCAATAAGGAAGGCGTTAGTCATCGGTGACCTCGTGGTAATGCGGAGCGGCCAGTGTTTCCCCGGGACGGGGGCGAAACCTCGGAGTAACGAGGGTCGTGCCAGGGGGTGCAACCGTCCGACGGAAGCGGGGTGTTTCGGAACTGTGTCGTGGATGGGGCACGAAGGGGGCGCCTGCTCGCCACAGAGCGAGCGCCTCGCGGTAGATGGCGCCGGATACTCGCATCGTGGTGAACAGGTGGCCCCAGACAAGCTGGCCCAACGCGTGACGGTCCGCCTCGTGGCGCTCCAGCCGCATTCCGGCGTCGAAGAGGGTCTCGTTCCCCTTCACCGTACGCATCGACAGCGACAGTCGGTCGCCCGGCTCACCGTAGGTCAGTTCGTAGTCCATGTCCATGCCGAAGAACGGGGAGACGTGCAGCTCCTTGGGGAACCCATGACGTCCGGGCCCGCCCACCACGTAGACGTGGCGCTCGTGCCACGGCGTGTTGGTGACTTCAGCGACGAGGGCCTCTACTCGCTGTGCTGACACATCGAAGCAGTAGTAGAGGGCGATGGGATTGAACAGCCAGCCCCAGGTCCGAGGGTGGGCGAGCATAGCCACGGGACCGGTCAGGCGCCGGCCAAGGCGCTCCTGTACGAGGTCGTGCACGGCATCTCTGAGTGGCCCCGTTGTGCCGGGCAGGTAGTCGCGACGCCAAAAGCTCACGACGTTGTGCTGCTCCACCGACCACAGCGGGTGGAGCCCGAAGAGCTGGTCGATCTCGTCGAGGTCGACGAGTGGGAGGGCGATCCGGTACGAGAACCGGTGGTTGACGGGCGTGCGCCGGTGGTGGACGATGGTCCCCTCGTAGATAGCGCTCTTCATAGCGAGGCGTCCCGTGTCGTAGCCATCACAGGTGGGCACCGAATGCCCGGCAGACTCTCATGGCGCTCTGAACGCCGTCTTCGTGGAAGCCGTAGCCCCAGTACGCCCCGCAGTACCAGGTCGACCGTATGCCACTGATCTCCTCGTAGCGCTGCTGCGCAGCCACCGCGGCCCCGTCGAGGATAGGGTGGGCGTACTCGAAGACACCCAGCACCCTGTCGGGGTCGACGGCCTCCGCTTGGTTCAAAGTGACGCAGATCTGGTGGCTGGAGTCAATCGATTGCAGCTGGTTCATGTGGTAAGTGAGCGTGGCGCCTCCAACCTCGGGCGCCCCTACGCAGCCCAACCGGTAGTTCCAGCTGGCCCAGGCTCTGCGTGCTCGTGGGAGCAGACGCTTGTCGGTGTGGAGGACAGCGATGTTGGGTTGGTACCGGATGCTGCCCAAAACCGCTCGCTCGGCCGGAGAGGGATCGCCGAGGAGATCCAGGCTCTGGTCGCTGTGAGCGGCGAGGATCACGTGGTCGAAGTGCTCCGGGCCGTAGCGCTCCGTCAGGACCTCGGCCCCGTCGGCCCGTCGGACGACCTTGGTCACCGGCGTCGCGAGACGGACCCGATGGGCAAGGGGGGCGAGGATCCGCTCGACATACGTGCGGGCACCTCCAGTGACCGTCCTCCACCTGGGCTGGGCTCCCAGCTGGAGGAGGCCGTGGTTGTCAAAGAACCGGGCGAAGGTTGCCGCGGGGATGTCGAGCGCGTCACCAATCGGGGCCGACCAAATGGCCGAGACCATCGGGGCGAGGTACCAGTCCACCATTTGGGGAGACCAATGGCCCAGGGCCACGAGCTCGCGCAGGGTGAGCCCGTTAATGAGGCCGGCGCCAAGGAGCCGACGTGTTTGACGGTTGAAGCGGACGACGTCTGCCAACATCCGGAGGAACGCCGGTCGCAAAATGTTGCGTGGTTGGGCGAAGACGGTGCTCGGCGACGTCGCCCGCCATTCGATGCCGGTCGCGGCGTCAGACACGCCGAAGCTCATGTCGCTCGGTGTCGTCGGTACACCGAGACGGTCGAAGAGCTTTACCAGCCCGGGATAGTTGCGCTCGTTGTAGACGATGAAGCCGGTATCGACCTCATGGGTCTCGTCGCCGAGCTCGACACGGACCGTGTTGGTGTGCCCGCCCGGCCGTCGGTCGCGTTCGAACACGGTGACGTCGTGGCTCTTGGTGAGAAGGTGGGCGCAGGTAAGACCAGCAATCCCGGTCCCGATGATGGCTATCCGCATGGAGGTGTTCGTCTGCCTTGCCTCTGGAGTGCCGGGCCTGGGTCGGTCTGGTGAAGCCGAGCCCGAGCCCTAGCTGTGTGTTTAGAGATAATTTAGCACTAAAATGGGTTCTGTGCGCGAAGGGCAGTACAAATCACCGAGGGCCCTGTTGCCCACGGGCACATCCCGAGGGGGAAGGGCACACCCGCCCACACCTCTGGCGAGAGCGCTCGACGCACTCCTCGAGGCCACCGTGGTTGGCAGCTTCAGCCGCGTCGGCTATCTCGCCCGCCGGGCAGCCGAGGGATGGGACGACCCACCCAGAGCCGATGGGAAGGTGGTGGTGGTGACCGGTGCCTCGTCGGGAATCGGAGGGGCCGTGGCCTTGGCCCTCGGGCGCCTCGGTGCCGAGGTCTGGGTCCTCGGGCGCGATGCTGGGCGGACCGAGGGGGTTGCCGAGGCCGTCCGCTCGGGGGGAGGACGTGCGGAAGCCTCTGTGGTCGACGTGGCCGACGGTTCATCCGCCGAGGCCTTCGCCGAGCGCTATCGCGCAGTGCACGACCGCCTGGACGGGCTCGTCCACTGCGCCGGGGCACTGCTCGGTGGCTATGAGGTTTCCGGCGATGGTTTCGAGATGACCGTGGCGACCCACGTGCTCGGGCCGTACCGCCTTACGTGGCACCTCGCCCCGCTGCTCGAGAGTACCGGCGCCGCGGCCATCGTCACGGTGTCGTCGGGTGGCATGTACACCGAGCGATTCGACATTGGCCGCCTCGAGATGGGCCCCGAGCGCTACGACGGGGTCAGGGCGTACGCGCGGGCGAAGCGCGCACAGGTGGTCTTGGCCCACGAGTGGTGGCGGCGCTGGTCGTCCCGGGGCGTTGCCAGCTATGCCATGCACCCGGGCTGGGTGGACACGCCCGGCCTGGCAAGCGGGCTCCCCTTCTTCCGCCTCGGCCCGCTCCTCCGTAGGCCCGAGGAGGGTGCCGACACGGCGGTCTGGCTCGTCACCGGGGCAGCGCGGTCCCTCGATCTGGTTGAAGGAGCGGCCTTGGCTCCGACCGGAGACGGGTTTTGGCACGACCGCCACCCCCGGGGCGAGTACTACCTCCCCTGGACGCGTCCCAAAGTGGAGCTGGATGTGCAAGGGCGAAAGCTGTGGGACTGGTGCGCGACGCGCACCGGGGTCGGGAGCGACGATGACCAGTGACGATCGCATCGCGTTGATGGTCTTTACGCGTGACCTTCGTGTCGCGGACAACCCTGCCCTCACCGCTGCAGGCAGGGGGTCGAAGTTGATCTGCGCCTTCGTCTACGACGACGCATTGCGTGCTGGCTGTCCGATGGATCGGCGTCGGATCGAATTCCTCTCGGAGTGTCTCGCTGACCTCGACGATTCCCTCCGGCGGCTCGGCTCACGTCTCGAAGAGCGCAAAGGAAACTGGGTCAACGAGGTGCTCCGGCTCGTCGCTGAGACCGGTGCACGGACTATCCACATGGGCGACGACGTGACGCCCTATGCGCAGCGACGCTTCAGGGGCCTGGAACAGGCCGTGGGACGGACCGCCAAAGTATGCAGGAGCCCTGGCCTCACGATCCTCCCCCCTGGTCTCCTAATGCCGGCGGGGGGTTAGCAGCTGTTGAAAGCTACCTGTCTCTTTGGTATGTGTTGTGATAAAATATGATCCATGAAGCTGAGCGAGTGGGCCCGTAGGCAAGGCATCGGGTACCACACTGCCTGGGCTTGGTACAA
>JAJYMM010000060.1 GCA_021787035.1 Actinomycetes bacterium | reverse complement strand
CATCTCCCACGCGGTAGTACCCGAGCGTCGTAGAGAGGCTCTTGTGGTCCATCAGGTCGCGTAGCACCGACGGGGCAATGCCTTGGTCGGCCATGGTCTGGGCATAGGTGTGGCGGAAGGCGTGGGGCTGGATGAGGCTCCGGTCGAAGGGGACCGGGTTGCCCTCCTCGTCGAGGGGACCGGCGTCGATCGCCGGGATGCGTTCGATCCACGCGCGCAGCCAGGCGTTGATGAGGTTCGATCCCATGTGGTTGGTGCCGTCGCCGTTCTTGTGCGGCCGGGGCAGCAACCACAGGCGCTCCGGCGCGACGCTCGGGAACCGGGAGCGCACCCAGCTCTGCTGGGCACGGACGGCGGCCACGAGCGCGGAGTCGGCGAGGGGGAGGCGCCGTCCCATCCGAGCGGCCCTGTGGTTGTCGTAGACCAAGACGTCCTTGCCGTGCTCGTCGACCTCGAGGCAGCTGAGCCGGAGGCTCACCACCTCGCCCACCCGTCGCCCGGTGCCCTTGAGCAGCTGGTAGACGAGGACCGCGACCTCTCCGGCGCGTTCGTCGAGGACGCCGAGGCCGGGGACTTGGGCGAGCAGCGTCACGTGGGCGTCGAGCTGGGCGACGACCGCGGCGGGCAGGGCCCGCCCCGGCGGCTCCTCGGTCGCCCTCGGCGCCCGGTCGCCCCGGCGAAAGGCGAAGGTGGGACCCAGGTTCTCGAGCAACCCGAGCTCTCGGGCCTCGCGCAGGATGAGGCCGGACTCTTCGAGGAGAGCAGCCTTCGCCTTTGCTCCCCAGGCGCGGTCCTTGGCCGGGAACTCGGGAGCGCGCACGCGGGCGAGGACGCGCTCGATGTCAGACCGCCCGAGCGCGCCGGGGTCCTCGCCGCCTCCCGGTCCAGCGGCCAGGATGGCCGAGAACACCGATAGCGAGCCGACCCGGTGGGCGAGCGCTCCGTCACCGACCCGGCCCATGGTGGCCGCCGCCCAGCTCTTGGCCGCCTGGCGTAGCCACGGCTGACGGATGGAACGAAAGTCGAGCCGCTTGCGTCCAGAACGGCCGAACAGCCGCAGGTCCCAGACGTCCTTTCCTCGCTCGACCTCCGGATCGGCGTAGGCGAGGGTGACGACGTCGACGGCGAAGCGAGCGAAGCGCACGTGGCCCTTGTCGCCGATGCCGTCGAGGAGACCGAGATCGAACTCGGTCACCGAATGCACCCCGGCGGCCCGTACCTGGTCGATCCACGGGCGCATCCCGCCGGTGACCACGCGCACCTGCTCGGCCGCCCGGCGGCCCATGGCGTAGACGAGCTCCAGGCGCACGAGCTCGGGGAGGCCGCGCAGGCTGAGCACTCGGCTGTTGACGGGCTGACGCACCGCGGCCGTCCACTCGGTGAAGGCCTTCCCGGCGGGACGGCCCTCCGCTCGCCAGATCTGGGCGTGGGGCACGCAGAGGCCGTTGATCGGCTCGTTGGCGGGACGGTAGCAACAGGTCGCCGCGCACGGGCCGAGATCGGGCAGCGGCACCGCAGCGGCGAGGAACGCCTCGAAGGAGCGGCCCTTCCTGCGTTGCTTCCACCAGTTGGCCCCGTGGCTCTGGCACAGCTGGAAGCGGCCCATGGCGGGTCGAGGGCAGCGCTGTCCGTCTGGGCTCACAACGGCGCAGGGCTGGTCGGTGCCCCGGCGCCGGGTGAAGGTGGCCGGGTCGCCGCCGGTCATCCACACGTCGAGGTCGTCGAACGCCGAGGCGTCGAACTGGCGCCGGTGCCGCAGGCAGAGCAGGTCCGACCCGTAGCGGTCGCTCGGGCACCCCTCGACCACACAACGCAAGACGCGACTGAGGCGGCCGCCGGGGAGCGGCAGGACGAGCTGGCGCTCTGCATCCCACTCACCCGCCAGCCAGTCCTCGCCCATGAGGACCTGCAGGCGCCCGATGCGCCAGTCGGCAGGCGCCGGCACAGCCGGGGTGACGACCGCGAGGGTGCGATGCCCGGTCACGAGCCCGCCTCCCTCCTGGCCGCCTGCCCGTCGACGGCGGCGCGCATGTCGGCCCAGCGGGCGTGCAGGTAGACGTCAGTCGAGCTGACCGAGGCGTGGCCCAGGAGCTCCTTGACAAGCGCCGGGTCCTTGGTCAACAGCGCGACCTCTGAGGCGAAGCTGTGGCGCAGCATGTGCGGGCGGGCGCGGAAACCGACCTTGGTCGACAGTCGCACGAACAGTCGCTCCACGGCACCGCAGCTCATCGCGTGCCCGAGCGGGGCCCGCCACAGGTTCACGAGCAGGTAGTCGCTCTCAGCTGCTTCGGGAACCCTGTCGCGCTCGAAGCGGTAGGCGTCGTGGCAGGCGACGAGGGCCCTGGTGACCGGCACCACTCGGGGGAAGATCGACTTGGCCAGCGCGCCGTTCTCGTTGTCCTCGCGGCGCACGACGTGGAGGTGGGCGCCTTGGACCGGACAGCCGAGGTGGGTGGCGGAGGGAACGAGGTGCAAGTCGGCCAAGTGCAGCCCGCACGAGGATGTCCCACCTGGCGTGGAACTTGGGTGACGGCCCCGGGCAGCTGAGCTATGCGGCGACCTCTTTGCCGGCAGTGTAGTTGGGGGATGTGACTCTCATGATGAGAGGGTGCGTAGCACTACTGGTGGTAGTAGCTGGGGAGGGGGGCGCGGGGGGAGGGGCTGGATGCCTGTGGATGTTGTGGATATCCCCAGTGCTGTCCTCTTGTGTTCCACAACACGCTGGGGGGAGTGTCGATGTGTCTGGGGCCGAGCCGGGCCTGACTCGCCATCTGTGACTGGCCCTGTGCCTTGCCGCTGATCTGTCGGCTCGGTCCCCCGGCCCCAGACGCGCACCAGCCGGTCGGACGGACGTGACCTGATAGGAGCCTTGACTCCACGCTGAGAGTCCTGTCCGCCGTCCCGGCCGGTGGTGCCAACCCTGCCCATCGGATGAGAGGAAGGCGAACACCAGCATGCCAGGAAAGACCCGTATCGTGATCGGCGGGGTCGACACTCACAAGGACCTTCACGTCGCTGCGGTGGTCGACGCTACCGGCAGGATCGTTGGCACTGCCGCCTTCCCCACTGGCGCGGCCGGTTACCGCAAGCTGCTCGCCTGGATGACCAGCTTCGGTCAGGTGGCCCGTGTCGGTGTGGAGGGCACCGGAGCCTACGGGGCAGGACTGGCCCGGTACCTGAGCTCGGAGGGGGTCGGCGTCGTAGAAGTCAACCGCCCCGACCGATCCGCCCGCCGCCGGCGAGGCAAGTCCGACACCGTCGACGCCGAGGCCGCGGCGCGCGCCGCGCTCAATGGCGAGGCAACCGTGATGCCCAAGTCACAGACGGGAATCGTGGAGTCCATCCGAACCTTGCGGGTGGCGTTCTGCTCGGCTCGCGATAGCCGGACCCGGGTCGCCAACCAGATCCGGGATCTGGTGGTGACCGCCCCCGACGGCCTTCGAGCCGAGCTGGGCGCGCTCGACTCGGCCGAACGCGCCGAGCGCGTGGCCCGCTTCCGCATCAGCGGCGACCCAGCCGAGCCGCTCGAAGGTCTGCGCATAGCACTGCGGGCTCTAGGGCGACGCTACATGGCCCTCAGCGAGGAGATGGTCGCCTTGGAAGCCACGATCGACACTCTCACCGCCAGAGCCAACCCGGCGCTGCGCGGAGTGAAGGGCGTTGGACCAGACACCGCTGCCATCTTGCTCGTCGCCGCCGGCGACAACCCCGCCCGGCTCAAAAGCGACTCGGCGTTCGCTGCCCTCTGCGGCGCCTCGCCCATCGAGGCCTCCTCGGGCAAGACCACCCGACACCGGCTCAACCGGGGCGGCAACCGCCAAGCCAACCACGCACTATGGCGGATCGTCATGGTGCGCCTCACTTGCGATCCTGACACCAAGGCCTACGCCGCCAGAAGACGCGCCGAAGGCAAGACCGACCGAGACATCCTGCGTTGCTTGAAGCGCTACGTCGCCCGCGAGGTCTACCGCCACCTCGTCTCCCCCCAGGCAGTGCCATCCGGGGCTGACCTGCGAATCGCTCGGGTCGCTGCCGGCCTCACCCTACACGACGTCGCCCGCCAGCTCGACGCCCCGGTCATGACCATCTCCCGTCTAGAACGTGGCGCCCACTACGACACCGCACTTGCGATCCGCCTCGAGAACCTCCTCGCCGCCGAAAACAACACCCAACATGCCGCTTGACAACGATAGGAGCATCGGTCTGGCTGGCGTGGGCGTCGAGTGCAGCTCGCAGGGCTGGCAGGTGGAGATGGCCGTTCACCCGGCGGAACTGCTTCTTGGCCTCGAGCAGTCCTGCCGCACACCACCGCAGTGCCATGGTGCCCGACTCCCAGTGCTTCACATTCGCCGAGTGGTCCCGGCAGATCTCGATCATCGACTCCACGGCGTTGGTCGACCGCAGCGTCCTGGCGAGCGTTGGGGGGACCCGCAGGCGGGCCACGGTGAAGGTCTCAGCCAGTCCCTCGCGCAGACTCCCGGCGGCTCCGGGGTGGGTGTGGTCAAGCTCGTTGGCGAGGGCCTCGAGGTCGCTCTGGCCGGCCAAGGGGTCGGGGTTGGAGTAGGCGGCCCGCATGCGCTTCTCGACCACCCGGGCGACCTTGTCGGGCAGGTGGCGCTTGACGTTGCGGATCTTGTGCAGCTGGCACCGAGCGATGACCGGATGGTCGAAGACCGCCTTCACCGCACTGGCGAGCGCCTTCGCGCCGTCGAGGACGCACAGGATCGGGCGGGTGACGTCGAGGCCCCGGTCACGCAGCCCGACCAACAGGCCGGTCACCAGCGTTGCGTTCTCGGTGTCGCCCTCTGCCACCCCCAAGGGGTGCTTCACCCCGTCGATGTCGATGCCGACAGCAACAACACAGCAGTGGCCTGCGAAGTTGACCCCGTCGACCATGAGGGCCACGAGGTCGAGCGAGGAGAGATCGGCGGCCATCAGCTCTGCCAGCGCGGTCTCGGTCGCGGCGACGAACCGCCGGGAGATCGCGGAGCGTGACGTCCCTGTGCTCGTCGCCTCGACCGTCGCCCCGACGGGCTCGAGGCCGGCTGCGTAGCGACGGGTCGAGATCTTGGCGAGCATCTTCTCCATCGCCATGCGCCCGAGCAGCTCGGTCGAGGCGAAGCAGTCGTAGGTGGCGAGCGGCACCTCCTTCGAGCCGGCCGCGCTGCGGACCCGGGGGCGGGTGATCCTCACCCGTCGTCCACCGAGAGTGACGATCCCGTCGTCATGTCCGTGGCGCAGGGCCCTGCGAGCCGGGTCGTGTCGGCCCTTGGGGCCCGCCAGGGTCTCCACCTCGGCCTCCATCATCGCCTGGACGACCTGGAGGCCCGCGCCGACACAGAAGGCGAGCAGTCCCTCCTCGAGCTCGCCTGCGAGCTCACGCACGGCAACGCTGACCGTGTCGGGCAGCACGACAGCGCCCTCGCGCGCGGCACGGGGAGGGTCCTTCCTCGCCTGCTTCGGCGTCGTGCGGCCAGCGGTCCGAGCGCGCCGAGTCTGGATCTGGTAGTTCTTCATGGTGACGGTCCCCTTCCTGATCGGATGTCTTCATCGGACGCCCGACACCTACCAGATGGCAGGTATCAGGCGGGGGACCGTCACCTCAACTTCCACCCCCAGCGGGACAACCTCGCCCGCACAGCTCGGCCACCCGCAGGCCGGTGGCGTAGAGCGCCTCGACGACGAAGCGGTCTCTCCGGTTGGCGCAGGCGTCCACGAGCGCGCCCACCTGGTCGCACGAGAGGGTCTCGGGTGGCCGCTGCACTCGGCGTCGGCGAACCACGCGCCGGTCGACGACCGGGCGGCCACGACGTTCGCCCCGATCCCAGCCCGAAGGCACGAAGGCGAGGTCGGTGCGGAAGCTGAGACGCTGGGCGACCGCCGGTTCGCACCAGCCCCGCGAGGCGCAGAAGCGGACGAACTCGACGACAGCAGCGAGGATGCCCTCCACCGTCCCAGGGGCTCGTGCTGGCGCCAGTGCCACGACGCCCGGGTCGGCCGCCCGGCGCCGATGCCGACCAGAGCGGTGCTTGCGCGACGGCGTGCGCTCGAGCCACCGGGCGAAGCGGGCGAGCTCGTCGACCGCTGGCGCCACCGGGTCCACTCCGGCAGCGGCTGCCCACGTGAGATACAGCGCCAGGCGCCCCGCGTAGGTCTGGGCGGTGCCGACCGAACGGCCCTGTGCGTCGAGGAGCACCCGCAGCCAGATCGCCGCCCTCTCGTGTTCCACGTACGCGTCGTCGACCACCGTCCAGCCGATCCTGCTGTCGACCGGGGACACCGTGCGTTGCGCCCAGAACTCCACGGCGGGTGACCGTAGGTGGAGGCTGTGACCGACACCCCAAAAGATGGATTCCACGACACAACGCCCGGCCCCTCCCACGCGTGTCGTGGATGCCCACCCTCACCCCAATAGAACCGACGCTGTGCTCGACCGCGTCCTTTCGAACCCCCACCGGATCCAGCTCGAAGGGGAGTCACTCCGCCGGCAGCCGCCAGCGCCGGCGAAGACCCGCCGCTCGACGAAGCACGAGTACGAGATCGACAGCGAGAAGGAGGTGAAGCCGGCAGACCGCTGAACACCGTGTCGGCCGCTACGCGGCCTCCGGCGCCCCGTGTCCGGATTCCATCGGACCAGCTGTCCGGATTCGGTCGGAATGAGCGTCCGGATTCATCGGAATCAGCAGAGGCGTGAAACCCGGCCATTTGCCGGCCTACCTCGACGTTCAGCTTCCGGTTCAATCGCAGGCGATCACGCGCCCGCGGCATGCTCTTCTACCGACTCCTCGAGCAGTCGGTCGACGCTGAGCCCCGCACGTACCGCTCTCTCGTTGCCAGTCCTGGCGTGGCACGCAAGACCATGCCCGTGCCACCACCCGACAGGCGGGTTCGGTGCGACAGCCTGGCCGGGCCACCGCTGGACCGACCCTGGCGCAAGTAGTCCCAGATCAGGTCGTCTTACTGCACTGAGATGGAGAACCATTTGACGGAAAAGGGGGCCCTACAGGCCGCCTCGACCCCGACCTTGGGGGCGAAGACCGCCACCTGCTCGTCCAGCATGGCGGTCACCTCTCTTTGGCGCTTTTGGAGCTGTGTTGCTGCAAGAGCGCCGATACTTTTCTCTGGGCGTCGAACGGACATCTCTCCTTCTCGTTCCCCGCCCTCCTCATCGTTTCAGTCCCCTTCGGGCGGCAAGACCCAAATTGACAGGGAGGGCTTTTCTTCGAGTTCACCCCGGCGCCCGACGAGGACCTGGCACCAGCGCTCTGAGCAGGGCGTGTCCAGTCCTGTAGTAACACGACCTCTTCAGCCGTCGCGTTCGAATCCCCTGGTCACGGCTTACTTCTTGGCCTTCGACTGCCATCTGCGGAAGCCCGCGCAGTGGACCAGGAGAAAGTGCGCGAGCTCCTCGGAGCTACCTGAGCCTCCCCACACACGGCACGTCACGCGGCGGGTACTTGCACCGCGGACGGGTTGCGAGCACCGGCAACGTGAACCCCCCGATCGAAGAGCGGCCGGTCTGGCCCGTTCACCGTTTTTTTACCGCAGACGGGTCGATGTCCACCGCGCCGTTACCGTTGGATGGCTCATGCTTGGCCCATGGCCGATCTCCTTGCCGTTGTGGGCATCGTGGTCTTCGTGGCCCTGATGCTCGGGTTCGTCTGGGCACTGGACCGAGTATGACGGCGGTCCAAGCGGTCCTCCTCGCCGTAGCCGTCGTGATGTTCGTCTACCTCGGCGTCGCGTTGTTCAAGCCGGAGTGGTTCTAGATGGGCTTCTTCTGGACCATCGCCACGCTCTTCGTGGCGCTCGCTATCACCTGGCGCTACCTAGGCTCATACATGGCCGCGGTCTTCGACGGCCGCGTCCACTTCCTCGGTTGGCTCGAGCGCCCGCTCTACCGAGCCCTTGGCACCAGCCCCGAGCACGAGCAGACCTGGAAGCGCTACGCGGTCTCGCTGATCATCTTCTCGGGCGTGTCGCTCGGCCTCACCTACCTCATCTTGCGCATCCAGGGATCGCTGCCGCTCAACCCCCAGCACCTGGGCGCGGTGAGCCCCGCGCTCAGCTTCAACACCGGCGTCTCGTTCCTCACGAACACGAACTGGCAGGCGTATGGGGGTGAGACGACGATGTCGTACTTCTCCCAGATGGGGGCGCTCACCGTCCAGCAGTTCGTCTCGCCGGCAGTAGGCATCGTCGCCGCGGTCGTCTTGGTGCGCGGCTTCTCCCGGCGGAGCTCCTCCACCGTCGGGAACTTCTGGGTCGACCTCACCCGGTGCCTCTTCTACATCCTCTTGCCGATCGCCTTCATCGCCGGGATCATCTTCGTCGGCCAGGGCGCGGTGGAGACCCTGGCGGGGACGGCAACCATCCACGACGTCCTCAACGGCGTCAGCCAGACGATCGCCCGCGGGCCGATCGGGTTCATGGAGGCAATCAAGCAGCTCGGCACGAACGGCGGCGGCTTCTTGGACCAGAACAGCGCGACGCCCTTCGAGAACCCGACCGCGCTCACGAACTGGCTGTCGATCTACCTCCTCTTGTCGATCCCCTTCTCGCTCACCTACACCTTCGGGAAGATGGTCGGCAGCATCCGCCACGGAGCGACCCTGCTGGTGGCGATGCTCGTCATCTTCGGTTCGTTCCTCACCATCGGGACCTACGCCGAGCACCAGCCGAACCCGGCGGTGGCCGCCGCGGGCGTAGTGCACCAGCCGACGGGGAACATGGAGGGCAAGGAAGTGCGCTTCGGCGACACGTCAACCGCCCTGTTCGGAGTGGCCTCGACCCAGACCTCGACCGGATCCGCGGACGCCTCGTATGACTCGTTCAACCCGATGGGCGGCTTCGCGCTGCTCGGCGGGATGATGATGGGCGAGGTCTCTCCCGGTGGGACGGGGAGCGGCCTCTACACGATCTTGCTCATGGCCATCATCGCGGTCTTCATCGGCGGTCTGATGATCGGGCGAACGCCCGAGTACCTTGGCAAGAGGATCCAGGCCAAGGAGATCAAGCTCGCCGGCCTCGGGGTCCTCGCGATGCCGATGATTGTGCTCACCTTGACGGGCATCGCGGTCTCGATCCATGCCGGACGGGCCGGCCCGCTCAACGCCGGACCGCACGGGTTCTCCGAGATCCTGTACGCGTTCGTCTCACAGGGCAACAACAACGGATCGGCGTTCGGCGGCATCAGTGCGAACACGGCCTTCTACAACATCGCCGGCGCGATCGACATGCTGGTTGGCCGCTTCGGGGTGATGATCCCCGTTCTCGCGCTCGGTGGTGCCCTTGCCGCCAAGAACGTCGTTCCCGCGGGGCTCGGCACGTTCCGCACGGACAACACGATGTTCGTCGGGCTGGTCGTGGGTGTGATCGTGATCGTCGGCGGGCTCACCTTCTTCCCCGCCATGTCCCTTGGCCCGATCGTCGAGCAGCTCTCTCATGGGAAGTTCTTCTGATGCACCTCTTTCGCCCCGCGACACCCCCCACCCCCGACAGCGACATGCGCGACGACGAGCGCTACGGCACGTTCCGCCGAGTCCTGGTCCCTGTCGATACATTCGAGATGTCGGTCAACGCCCTGCGGCTGGCTGCCCGCACCGGTCGGGCGGCCGGTGGACGGCTGCGCCTCGTCCATGTGCGCGTGTGGGACCCCCCCGCGCCGAGGGGCGGGGGACTGTTCTACCCCGAGACGAGCGAAGAGGCCACGGCTCTCCTCGACAAGGCTATGAGCTACGTATGGAACTTCGGCGTCGACGCAAGCGGGATCGTCGTGGAAGCACCACGACCCTCGGTCGGCGCCGCGATTCTCGCCGAAGCATCTCGGTGGGCCGCTGACGTGATCGTGCTCACCGCCCGCCCTCGACGTTTCATCACCCTTGGAGTGTGGGACAAGGCAACCCGCCAAGTCATGCAGACGGCAGCGTGCCCCGTGCTCGTCGTGCACCCGGGCCGGCCATGACCGACCCATGCGCTCCGATGCCCGGATCCCCATGCGGCCACCGTCGCGTGGCGCGACCGAGTCGTGTTCGGGGTCCCGGGCCGACGTGTTCCTTTGCTCTCCAGGAGGTGCTGTTGCATGGCTGGCGTTGACAAGCTCGGACTGGCCCTGCCCGCTGACCCGTCGCCGGGCCCCGAGCACACCCGTGGCGTGAGTCGACGCGTCGGCTTGTTCGACCGGGGGATCCTCGCCCAGGCATTCGCCGACTCCTTCAAGAAGCTTGCTCCGCGGGTGCAGGTGAAGAACCCGGTCATGTTCGTCGTCTTCGTCGGCATGGTCATCACCTTCATCGAAGCCGTGGCCCACCCGGGGATCTTCACCTGGTCGATCACGATCTGGCTCTTCCTCACCGTGATCTTCGCGAACTTCGCGGAGGCGATGGCCGAGGGTCGGGGGAAGGCCCAGGCCGACACCTTGCGCAAGATGCGCTCGGAGACCGCGGCGCGCCGGCTGAACCCCGACGGCAGCGAGGAGCGCGTTCCGGCAGCCGAGCTCGTGAAAGGCGATCTCGTCGTCTGTGAGGCGAACGACATCATCCCCTCCGACGGCGAGATCATCGAGGGGATCGCCTCGGTCGACGAATCGGCGATCACCGGCGAGTCGGCGCCGGTGATCCGCGAGTCAGGCGGTGACCGCTCCGCGGTGACCGGCGGCACTAAGGTCCTCTCGGATCGCATGGTGGTGCGCATCACGGCGGAGCGAGGCCATACCTTCTTGGACCGGATGATCACCCTCGTCGAGGGGGCCAACCGGCAGAAGACGCCGAACGAGATCGCGCTCACGATCCTGCTCGCCGTCCTGACCATCGTCTTCCTGCCGGTCGTGGTCGTGCTCCAGCCTTTCGGGATCTTCGCCGGGGCGACCGTGTCGGTCGTCGTCCTGGTCTCCTTGCTCGTCTGCCTCATCCCGACGACCATCGGGGCGCTGCTCTCGGCGATTGGGATCGCCGGGATGGATCGGCTCGTGCAGCGCAACGTGCTCGCGATGAGCGGGCGGGCGGTAGAGGCCGCCGGAGACGTCCAGACCCTGCTCCTCGACAAGACCGGCACGATCACCCTCGGGAACCGGATGGCCTCTGCCTTCATCCCCGCTGGCGGCCACAGCGAGGTGGAGCTTGCGGAGGCCGCCCAGCTTTCGTCGCTCGCGGACGAGACCCCAGAAGGCCGCTCCATCGTCGTGCTCGCCAAGGAGCGCTTCAACATTCGCGAGCGCGACCTCGGAGAAGACCACCAGTTCATCCCCTTCTCCGCAACGACGCGCATGTCAGGGGTCGACCTAGAGGGCCGGCAGATCCGCAAGGGGGCAGCAGAGGCCGTGCGGCGCTGGGCGACCGACCTCGGCGGTGCAATCCCCGACGGGCTCGACCAGGTCGTCGAGCAGGTCGCCCGGGCGGGCTCCACGCCGCTCGTCGTGGCAGACGGACCGACGATCCTCGGCGTCATCGAACTGAAAGACATCGTGAAGCAGGGCATCAAGGAGAAGTTCGACGAGATGCGCCAGATGGGCATCCGCACCGTCATGATCACCGGCGACAACCCGCTCACCGCGGCGGCCATCGCCCAAGAGGCCGGCGTCGACGACTACCTCGCGGAGGCGACGCCCGAAGCGAAGCTCGCCCTCATCCGCTCCGAGCAGGAGGGCGGCAAGCTCGTCGCCATGACCGGTGACGGCACGAACGATGCCCCTGCACTCGCCCAGGCCGACGTGGGAGTTGCCATGAACACCGGCACGACCGCGGCCAAAGAGGCTGGCAACATGGTCGATCTCGACTCGAACCCGACCAAGCTGATCGATGTCGTCGAGATCGGAAAGCAGCTCCTCATCACCCGAGGCTCGCTCACCACGTTCTCGATCGCCAACGACATCGCCAAGTACT
>JAJYMM010000058.1 GCA_021787035.1 Actinomycetes bacterium | reverse complement strand
GGACTGCTCGACGACAAGGGTCTAGGCGCCCCAGAGACCGAAGTTGTGACCACGCCGGAGGAATGCCTTTCCAGCCGCAACTAGGCCAACAGCGCTCAAGATGAACATCACGAGCTCGATGAACAAGATCATCACCTCCTTTCCGGTGGGGATCGGGGGCCCTTGGGGAGCCTCTGGGAGGACCGTAGGTCGAGGCCCACAATTCGCTTCGGGGCCATCTTCGAGGACATGCAAAGCAAGCCGGCCTACCCAGGCCCAGACGCTGCTCCCGGTAGCACGCGTCGTCCAAGCCGGCATTGACACCTGGCTTCGCCGTCGAACTGGACCAGAACGTGGCCAATGCGCCTCGCGCCGCGCAGACTACTGGGGTCGTCTCCGCGCCCTGGCGTGGGAGATGTTCGGGGATACGCGCGGTGAGGACGAAGGCGGCAAACGTATGCACACCGCTCGGCCAGATCGGTCATCCCGCGATGACACGGCCCGGAATCGGTCTCGAACGCGTCGAGGTAGTAGCTGCGACAGACTGTGATTCGTGGACGAGCGCGTGGAGGCAGCCCTGGCCGGCGGTGACCCCAGCGCCGAGCGCACCCGGTACGGGTGGGAGGAGTGGGCATGGGACGCCAGCCTTTTCCAGGGGTCGGCCAGCTACTACCGGCGTGGCCGGATCCCCTACGCCGAGGGCCTGGAAGACTCGCTGGCTACAGCTCTTGACCTCAGAGGACAGGGGCGGCTTCTCGACATCGGTTGCGGACCGGGCATCATCGCCTTGAGGCTCGCCCAGCTATTCGAGGAGGTTGTAGGCGTAGACCCTGACCCCGGGATGCTGGAAGAGGCTCGCCATGCGTCCCGGAAGGGGCGCGTGACCACCGCCTCCTGGGTGCAGATGCGGGCCGAGGATCTACCAGCTGGGCTGGGGACGTTTCGGGTGATCGCCTTCGCCCAGTCCTTCCACTGGATGGACCGACCGAAAGTAGCCTCTGCGGTGCGCGCCATGATCGAGCCCGACGGTGCGGTGGTACAGATCGACCCGGGCCGCGACGGTGTCGGCAGCCGCCCAGCCACAGGCCCGCACCCTGCGGTTCCCTTCGACGGGATCGACCGTTTGCGCAGGCACTACCTCGGCCCTGACCGCCGGGCCGGCCAGGGCTTTCGAAACACCTCGCCGAGCGGCGAGGACGCCATATTCCAAGCCGCGGGCTTCCTCGCGGAGGTGCGCCTACCCGTGGCGGACCACCGGGTCCTGGACCGGACCACCGAAGACCTCGTCGCCTGGGTCTTCTCGGCGTCATCGACCGCGCCGCACCTCTTCGGCGACAAGCTGAGCCGATTCGAGGCTGACCTTAGGGCCCTGCTCGACGAGGCGTCACCCTCCGGGCGCTTCTCAGTACCGCTCTCGGACACCATCCTGCGCATACGACGACCGAGCAGGAACGCCGGCCTCGATCGACTGTCCGCGCACCGGTAGCCCCCCTCCCGAGCCGCGGACCTGTCGGGCATTCGGGGAGCCGCCGATATCCGGCTGGCCCGGAGGGTCCGTCTGGTTGTTGCAGCGGCACTGGTGGCTATCGCCGCCGCACCGCCGTGAACTCAAACAGAGATCTACAGGCAGCTCATGCCCGATCGCGGCGGTGGTCGTGGTCATGGTCTCCGCCGCGGCGCTGGCGCTTGGATTGGAGGTAGGGCGCTGTGTCGTCATCGCCGCCACGAGAGGCACTCTTGAGCATACGACCGGCCACCTACTGCTCGGACTGCTCTGGCGATGCCTGCGGAGCCTTGGCCTGGTGGCAGGGCTCGCCGCTGCCGGAGCGACTCTCGCTGGGCTCGCCTGTTCGACCGCTGGAGCGCTCGGCGCCGGGATCGCCTACCTTTTCCTCGACGTGGTTATCCTCCGCCATTTCTTTCCCCGCCTGGTGCCTTGGGTGCTCAGTCAGGATGCGCTGGCCGAGGTCCGCGGGCACGCCAGCTCGACGGCCACCCAAGACCGACGCCGGTGCCCGCACAATCGACATCGACGCCAACTTGGTCCGCATCCTGCGCCGGCACGGGGAACGCCAACGTTTTGAGCGCGAGAGCGCTGGTGAAGCGTGGCAAGACAGCGGTTACGTGTTCACCGACGAACTGGGTCACCCCCTACTACCCCGGCTACTTCTCCGACGCTTGGGAGCGCCGTATCAAGACACTTGGCCTCCCCCGCATCCGGCTACACGATGCCCGCCACACCTGCTTTACTGCCATGCTGGCTGCTGGCGAGCCCGTCAAGGTCGTGCAAGAGTTGGCTGGCCACGCCAACGCGAACATCACGCCCGGCGTTTACGGCCATGTCCTGCCCGGCATGGCTAAGGCCGCCGGCGAGCGGCTGTCAGCGCAGCTGTTCGATTGATCGGGACGGCTACGCGCCGACCAGTTCACCTGAGCGTTCGTGAGCACGAGGGGCGATCTCAGCTACGCGATCCATCCAGCGGATCAGGTCGCTGCCCGCTTCGGCCATGGACTGAGTGTCGCCTCCGTCGAAGTCCCGCCAACCGAGGATGCCATAATCATCGCTAGCCACGGCAACCACAGCGTGGCCCCCAAGGGCGTGTAGCAGGCGACTACGGAAGTCCTTTGGTGACTTCGCGGACTCAACGGCCTCGCGGTCAGCCGCAGTGATCGGCCAGTACACCCAGAAGTTGAAGTTCTCCTCTTGGCCGGCCATGCACGTGAAGAAGTACTCCACTCCTGCTTGTCGGACCACGCCCGACAAGGGCATCTCGTAATATTCGTACTCAGCGACAGCCTCAGCGTCGGCTGCTGGCAACCACGGGGCTGCTCCCACCTGAACATGGATCATGTCACTCATTCGCTGTCGCCTCCTTTGAAACAGCTATCGAACGCTTCCGCTTCTTCGTCACCCCACTCGTCTTCTGGAAATACTGACACATGGAATGGGCTACCAGGGAATCGACCTCTATGTTCTACCCGAAACCCGGCGTCTCGTAGCGCGCCCACTGTAGTGTACCTCGCGCGATGAGTGGCACCTGAGGGGTCAGCAGGATGACGAAGTACAAGGCCAGCAGCTTCCTCCGGTGTGGCCATACCCAAGATCAAGGACATGTCCTGTTCCTTCTTGTGACCAAAGACCCGAAGTCGGTTCCGGAACTGCTCGTTGGGCCTTCCCGTACTGCGTCAAGACCTGATCGTCGTCCAACTCGATGTTCTGAGTCGGTGGGTCGGGTAGCACTGAGCCCCGAGCGTACCCCGGGGCCCCGCACGCGTCCGGGATGCTGATTGCCTCAAGACAGCTGCATCTGTAAACCAGCCCTAGTCGGCTCTAGTCGCCACCAGGGCGTCACCAGTACCCTTCAGTTCCGCACCTCCCAGGAAACGCTCGGATGGCTCTTAGCTCGCCCGCTTCCGTCGCCCACGGCCGCACCTTGCCCGAGGGAGGCAAGGCTGTCCCCGTCCGCACCCTGAGCCCCGAGCAACGGGCTGCGGCGCGGACCTCACGACGCCACCCCTCTGGGTCGGTCCTACCGCTCATCCCCTCTCGCGCAACTGCCCCAAGGCCGGCTGCGCCTGAGCCACAAACAAATCGGCGACCGCTGACACGTCCGAGCGGCCGCTGACAATCCGCTGACAAGGGGCCTCACATCTCGCCCGCCCAATGGGGGCACCCGCTTTCAGCTGCTCTTTCCTAGTCGGGCGCGCGGGACTTGAACCCGCGACCCCCAGACCCCAGTCTGGTTAGGGACCTCCCGCATCCAGCGCTTTCGGAGAGAGTGCCAGCTCAGGCCGGGTTTTTAGTTACCGCTCTTTACCACTCAGGACCGTCGGTGCTCGTTCGATTAGACACGGATTAGACACGGGGCGTGGGGCGGCCGCGTAGCGTGCCGGTGCGGGAACCGTGCGGTTTAACCCTGCGACGTCGCGGGTGGGCAATATTGGCCAGGTGAAACTCCGGTACATACGAGGGGGCGACGTCCTTCACGACGACGAGGACGTCGTTGTACGCGGAGGCGAGCTTGACCCGATCGTCCTTCGCCGAGACGCACAGCGCAACCATGAGATTTATGGTGTCTACGCCATCTCGGTCTTTGCCGTCCGTGATATCACCCTCGACGAGATGGCGCAGCACGCCCCGCTCGTCCGCTTCGACCGTCTCACGCTGGTCAAGGCTGGCGTCATACAGGCGGCTGGTCTCAAGCTCGAGGCGACGGGCCGCAACCCCCGCCACTTCGACATCTCCTTCGACCAGCTCGACGACGGTATCGAGCGCCTCTGTCACTGCGATCACGTGGTCGTCGACAACCCGTACCATGAAGACTGAACGCCGGAGGTGACATGGACGACACGGTCGACCTGGTAGCTGACCTCAACGCTGAGGACGACGACGGGCTTGGCTGGTCCACGCTCTCCGATGCGCGCAAGCCTGCGAGTGTCCAGCCCGGTGCGTTCTTGCTCGCAGGCAGCCGGTACGGTCGCGCCGTTGTCCGCGTGGTCGCCGTCGACACGGACGGCCAAGTGCACTTCAGCGTGCTGCCCGGCTCGGTGGCCAAGAATCGGCACCTGCTTGGCACCACCGTCGCCTGAAGCGGGACAACACAGCTGGCTAGGGCAGCGCAACTATCTGAGCTGGGCATTCGGCGGGATGGCAACGCTAGGTGGCTGACCGTGCAAAGCCACCGGGCTGCACGCGAGCGGGCCGTCAGGCGAGCGTTCTGGAGGCTCGTTCGGCGCTCAAGACGAGCCGTGAGGAACTGAGGCCACCGCGCTAGACGTGTCGTTTAAGGGGTCCGTCGTCCCGAGGCGGACCCCCTACATTGCTACAGATGTTCGCATTCGGCGTCCGGGCTGGAGCGGCTCCCGGACTGCTCGACCGCGACCGACCTCGGACGATGATCAGCCAAGAGCCATGGGCGCGTCCAGCCAACGCCGCTGATCGAGGGTGTCGGGCACAGCAAGCCCTCGGGAATCGCTCATCCTGGCCCACGCGTCGGGCGCGGGTACGCCTTGGGCTACGAGGACGGCCGCGGCGACCAGCAACGACCGACCAATGCCCAGGCGGCAATGGACGACACACTATGGCCGCGCGCCAGCTCGTCGGTGAGCTTGGCCACCACGGTCCGAAATGCCCGGAGCTCGGGAACGCCCCGGTCCGGTGCAGGGAGGTCGATGAACCGCATCCGGGCGGCCGTTGCTGCCGGCGGCTCCTCCCCGAGCTCAAATTCCCGGAGTTCCAAAGCAGTCAACGGACACAAAGACGTCGGTCCCAACCTCTCGGAGCGACGCCATCTCGTCTCCCAGCCAGTCCCCACCCCTGGGACGGGCTATCGTTGCTCAGGCTGTCCGGGCCAAGGTTCGGCACGGTGAATATGGCCACCCTCATCTCGGCAATACTCCCATTCTCTAAGGGTTCTGCGTGCGACTCCAGCTGACCGCACTTGTCGCCATGACGGGTCGTGGCTTGTCTCGGCCCGTGAGCCCCGCGGGCCGTGCCTCAGCGAGCGCTTGGCTGCTGAGGATGCGGCGTCGTCATCTTCGCCGAAGTAAGGGTGGAGCTCGCAAACCCCTGCGCAGCGTACGTGCCTCGCCGACGCGTCCTCGACCGGCCTCTTGTTGACCCACTCGCTGGTTGGCCACGCGTCAGCAGGAAACCGGCACTGGCGCTGACGAAGCTCTAGAGCCTGGGGCGTTGTTGCATTGCCGGTGGCGTGAGCGGCAACGTGAGGAGGTCTTGAAATAGCAAGGACCCCCTCGCTGCGGCCGAGGTGGAAGGCACGGTGCTCTCGGAGAACCCCCCTTTATCGCCTCCTCGCGCTGGACCTCCGATGGCGGCATGCTGACGGCGCGCTTTGGCCTCACGACCTTTTCGGCGTACACGCTCGGCCCCGACTCGCTTGCTCGTGAGCTGGTCGACGCCCTCGTGGCGCGACGGGCCGCCTAACCTCTTCGACTGCCGCTCCGGGACGAGTACCTTCTCTCTCTGGGCGCGGCCAGGGACTATGCGAGCCGACGCTGCATGGGAGGTCCGCCCTGCCTGCTCGCGATCGCCCGGGAGGACGACTACCTCCTCGTCGTCCAAGAGCGCTCAGCGCGAGTGCCGAACGCAGCGGGCCGCCTCGCAGCCGTGCCCAAGGCCTTCCATCAGCCCCTCGGCGAGGACCACCCCAGCATCTCCGCGACCGTCAAGCGTGAGCTCAAAGAGGAGGTGTTCGGCCGCCAGGAGCTCGACCAGCTCTCTCCCGAGGAACGTCGCCTCTTGGCCCCCGGGCATGACTCGATGGCCACGGTACCTATTCGCTGGCTTCGCGACCGCCCGGGCGCATTACAGCTCTTCTTGACAGCCTTTGGGGTCAACCTGCTCTCGGGCAACTACGAGTGTGCCTGCCTGGTGCTTGTCGACGACCCTGCCTTCTGGACAGCTTCGGAGGCGTCGTCCGGGGTAACTCGGAGGTCGGTAGAATAAGGACCCCACTCATCAGCACCTCGGGTGACCCCGACGCCTTGCGCGCCTGCTCGCCGACCCTCGCTGGAGCGACGAGGGGCTCTTCGCGTTCATCGAGGCCTCCGGCTCTTGGCTACGAGCGCTCCGGCCCGGGTGCGACTTCCGGCGATCGAGGTCAGCCCGTGAGCCCAGGCTCTCTCCCGGCCCAGTTCCACGCTGGTAACGCCACGACCGACGGTACTGGTTCGTCTGGCACTTTCTTCCCGAGGGTGACCAGCGCAAGAGCGACGACGTCGACATCAAGTGGGGCGTACGCCAAGCGGGCGAGGAGCGCGCCGAGGCTAAGCAGGCCGAGCACCGCATTTCCGTAGTCTTGTCGTCCAAGGCCGCTTCAGGGTCCACCTTGACCCTGGGCCCCTAGTCCTCGGCAGCGGGCACCCCGGGCCTCCTCGCGCCGCGGCTGGTGGCTTCCTCGGTCTCGTCTGGCGGCCGGCACGGCACACCCGCTGGACCACTTGACCGAACACCGACCATTGGCACCGCCCGTCCTCTGGCTTGTCCGGTTTCGGCCGAACCAGGTGTCGGGAATTGACTTGAATACACAGACATAACCTTCTACTGCGTCAGTCGCCTACGGCGCGCTCAAACCCCCAAGTACGGACTCCATGGGAGCCGGGGTCGCCTGAGATCCTCTTACGGGGCCGTCGTGTTACCGAACGAACTCAGGGGAATGGAACTCAAGCGCGTCGCTAAGGCGGCAGATGCACTGGTCAACAAACTTGACGCCTCGCCAGCGGCCGGATCTGCCGTGAAAGCGCAGGACTGGGCAGCGGTCATCCCAGGAACCTGCCACAGCTCTACGATTACCCGCCCGACGTACGTCGCGCCGGGATTTGACACCTGACTGATGACTGGCTTGCCGACATAACCCGCTAGCGGATCCGGCAATCCTCCGGTCTTACTTGGCTGAAGATCACTCATGCGACTCTCCTGGAACTAGTCGGAACCTCTACAATATTGGAGCGGTGGTTAATCGCGCTCATAGACAGTCGATGCACTCACAATTGAACACGCAGGTGCCTGTCTCAGAAATCAGAATTTGCATGAAACAGCGGCTTGCTTGGTTACCGAGACGGTCTTGTGGAGGAGGTCAACGTCGCGCCGCTCCAGCGCGAAAAGCTCGCCCTCCCGCAGGCCAGCCACCGCCGCCGCCCACGCCAGGGCGACGTACTTGTCAGCCAGCCGCCCGGCTATCTCCGCGACCTGCTGCGGCGTGACCGTCGGGCGATCGCTCTCCGGCTGCTTGGGCGCCCTTGATCACGCACGGGCTCGCGGCGATGAGGCCGTCCGCCACGCCCTCGTTCATCATCGTCCGCAGGGCTCGGTACGCCTTGCCGGCCTGGCCCTGCCCGCGCTCGGCAGCGAGGTCCGCGTACCACTGCCGGACGCGGGCGGTCGTGACCTCGCCCAGCTCGCGCTCCCCCAGCTGCGGCAGCACATATTTCCCCAAGAGCCACGTCGTCAACTCCGCCGTCCGGGGCGCCCAGCCGGTCTCGCTCTTCCGGTCGAGCCAGCCGGCTGCGAAAGTCGCCAGCGTCGCCTTGCCTCCAGGCGGGTCGATCCACGTCCCAGCGTTGATCTTGTGCTCCTCGTCCACCAGCCACTGCCGAGCGGCGGTCTTGTTCGCCAACGTCTCAGGGCCGTTCACGTACTTGCCCTCTCGGAAGTACCGCGCCTGCCGGCGCCCGGAGCTGAGCCGGCGCAGCTGGCCGAACGCTCGCTTGGGCCTGGTGGCCATGTGCCGTCTCTTCTCGTCGAACACGTGTACGGCTATACTGGCGGATTAGACACGCAGCACCCAAAAAGCCTCCTCGCCACGTCGACGCTCGCCGCCATTTACCCTGTTATCCAGGGAGTTTTCCTAGTCGGGCGGGCGGGACTTGAACCCGCGACCCCCAGACCCCCAGGCAGGTTAGGGCCGTGGCTGGGCGTCGTGCCCGGTCCTCCTTCGTCGCAGTTTGGCTCGTCAGCGATAGCGTCCCGGTCATCCGCGGGGATGACTTGAGACATCGAGCGACGCGGAGCGAGGGCTTTGTTGGGTGCGTGTTGGGTTAACGAGGCGGGAGAACGGACCCGGGCTACCCCGCGTGACGGTGCAGACTGCGCAACACCGCGAGCGGGGCCGGGTAGACGACGGCCACTCTCGGTGGTGCCGCCGGGACGATCGGCGAGCGGTAACGGCTGCCAGCCCGGGCGAAACCGTACAGTCCCGGGCTCAGTGTTAGCGGGACGCCAACAGGTCCCGGTGGGAGCCGACGTCGCCCGGGAGCACTTCGAGCTCGATGTCGCCGTCGGCGTTGACCGACAAGACCCGCGCCACAGCCGTGTCCGCGTCCTCACAGCCGACCGTCACGTATTGGCCGGCGACTGGAACGAAGCCGGGCCTAGCGTCCTCCACCCTGGTCCAAAGGCGCCGCCCGGTGGTCATGTCCATGAAGTCGACCTCTAGGTCCGGCGGGGTCGCTGCCATCAGGTAATGAGGTTACCTCCCGCCAGCGCGGCCCGGGTTGGGCACAGGGCCATCGAAGCAGCCTAAGAGCCGTGCGACGGTAAGCTCCGACAGGTCTGGCAGGGCCAGGGTGAAGTGGGGGTGGTCGAAAGTCGCCAGCAGCACAAATCCAGCGACTCGTAACCGGCCAAAGCTGGACAACTGCACGTGCGCGTACGGCGCCAGGCGCTCACTGTGACGGCACGCTTCGAGCACGCTGGTCCCGATGGCAGCCTCGACCGACAGCCCTAGCACCCCGAGGAGACGGAAAGACCTGGTAGCCGCTCGTTCGATGCCAGTGGGGTGGAGCACGCCACCCCGGATGACGACAACGGCGTCATCAGGTGGCTGCTCGGCGCGGAGCTGCAATGGGCGCTGCACCAGGGCAACGGTAGCCTCTTGAGCCTCTTGCGACCTGGCCCGGGTGGCGGCCTGCTTGGCGGATGGCTCGCCACTCTCGCGGGGGTTGTCCGGATGGCGAGCCCGTGTTCGCGCCGGGGCCACAAGCTGCTCCACGACTGCCTGCAAGGCTTGGCGGCCAGTGCCTCTTGGTGAGCACAACGCTGGGCGACGAACAGCTGGTCGCGCTCCCTGGTCATGAGCAGGGCTTCGGTCAGCCCGACCAGCCTCAACGAGGACTTGGTCGCGGCCGACGGCTGCCGGGACATCTTGCTGGGCGCCGACAGCGGTGGTCGTCGACCATCGAGGCCCGCCCGTAACGAGCCCGGACCAGCTGCCTGTTGCACAAACCGGGGTGCGCGCTACATAGGCTCGTACACGGGTTGCGTTACACGGTCCACCAGGGAAGACGTGTCGTGGAGCGACCGCGTCCGCAAACGATCGTTCGTGAAACAGCCCCGCGAGCCGGCTTCTCTCATTCGAAGAGCGTTGCAGCTACATTCCAACTCCGCGGAACGGCCCATGGGGCATTGGGGCGGGCCATCTGGGCGGCACGGAGCCCGTTTCAGCGTCCATTGCTCCACGAAGTTGTGACCAGGAAGAGCGTGACAGTTTGCACCAGTGAACACGCTAGGAGTACACGGCCGGATCAGCTCGACGAGCAGGCACACGTTGGGCAAGTCCTCCCCCGAGCCTGGTGCGGGGCCCGGTGCCCTAGAACGGCCCGAGCGTGCACGTCGCTGCCTCACCCTGGCGGTTACCGTCGCCCTGTGGGGCCACTTTGCCCCCGCCGGCAACCCAAAACCGGCTCTTCACAATCCACGGTGTAGTCGGGGCCTGAAGCCGCCGGCTTCGAGCAAGCACCGGGCGATGTAATTGGTGAGGTTCCTAAAGCCGAGGGCAGAACCGCGTAGGTGCTCGAGACGGCCATTGATGGCCTCGGTGGGCCCGTTGGAAGTCCCGGGCCGGTCGAAGTAGGCAAGTACGTCGCCGGCACGCTTGTTGAGCGTCCTGCCAAGCGTGGCCAGCTCGCTGAGAGCGGTGGGGACGCCGGTCGCCAGCGAGGCGATCAGCTGCTCCATCGCCCGGCGGCCTTGGCGGCGCTCAGGGTGGCGGTAGGCCCCGACCATGCGCTGGTAGACGGCCCAGGTGACTTCGACCTCGGTATGGGCCTCGTCGGCGAACAGCTCGTCGAGGCGTGCTTTGTGCCGGTAGGTGAGCAGGTCTTCGCCTGTGTGCAGGGTGCGCCGGGCAGCATAAAGGGGGTCGCCTTTTCGGCCGCGGTGGCCGTGCAGCTGTTGTTGGGCGCGTTGGCGACAGCGGTCCAGGGCGTCGCCGGCGAGGCGGACCGTATGGAAAGGATCCATGACCGTGGTGGCGTCAGGGAGCTGTTCGAGCGCGGCTGTCTTGAAGCCCGTGAAGCCGTCCATGGCCACCACCTCGACCTGGTCACGCCACTGCTTTGGACGCGCCGCCAGCCAGGCGGCGAAAACGGCCTTGGAGCGGCCCTCGACCATGTCGAGCAACCTGGCCGGCCCAGTGCCGTCGCGCACCGGGGTCAAGTCGATGACCACGGTCACGTACTTGTCCCCCCGGCGCGTGTGGCGCCAGACATGCTCGTCCACGCCGATCGCCCGCACTCCGTCGAAGCGGCCCGGGTCGCTGATCAGCACCCGGCGTCCCTCTTCGAGCACGGCGTCGTTGGCAGTCCCCCATGAAACTCCCAGCGCCCCGGCGATGCGGGCGATGCTCAGGTGCCCTACGACCAGCGCCTCTAACGCCCATGCCAGCGCCCGCCGGGACAACCCCTCCCTCGGCCCGGCTGCTGCGCCCATGTCTTGGCGCCACACGTGGGCACATGCCTGACAGCGGTAACGGCGCAGGGTAACGACCAGGGTCGTGGGCCGCCACCCGGACGGCTCGTGCGCCAGGCGCCGGGTGACGCTGTCGCGCACCTGGCCCTCGGCACCGCAGCGTCTGCACCAGGGGTCATCGGCAACTACCCGGCAGGCCAGGACGGCCCGCTCAGGCTGTAGGCGCTGACCGGTCACCACCAGGCCGAGACCGTCGAGACGGCAAAAAGAGCTCAGGTCGGGCGGGGCAAAGCCGCCTTCGGCGGTAGCGTCGGACATGTCGGGGTCTCCTTGACGGGTTGTGTGAGAACCCCCATCATCGGACGACCCCGACCCCCAGACGCGGATGCCTCGTCCGAGCCGACTACACCCTCAATCGCGAAGAGCCCCAAAACCACCTCGCAGCGAACCCGACCTGTCACTCTCGGCGCGGTTCGGCTTCCAAGCCCTCCACGACCCTCGCCGCCTCACCCATCCGCTCGTCCACGGGGCTCGGGGGCGACGCGAGGTGGGCTGGGCCGAGGCATTGGCCGAAGTGGCAGACCGGCTGAAGGGGGTGCCAGGCGAGCGCCTCGGCATCATCGGGGGTGCCCGCCTCCCCAACGAGGACGCCTACTTGTGGGCGAAGTTCGCCCGCACCGTGCTCCGCACCGCC
>JAJYMM010000115.1 GCA_021787035.1 Actinomycetes bacterium | reverse complement strand
GGGGGCGGGGGCGAGCACGGGGGCGGGGGCGGGGGCAAGCACGGGGGGGGCGGGGGCGGGGGCGCCGCGGGCAGCGCCTCCACTGGCCTTGTGGGCGGCCCTGGCGTGGCGATGTTCTCCTCCCCGCTCAAGCCAAGAGCCCTCGGCCGAAGGAGGAGGCTCCTCTCCCCCCTCCCACCGAGGTCTCTTCCGTAGCGGCCTCCTCCATGGGGCTCGGCACGAGGTGCCTGGAACGGCGTCCATGCCGCGCGTTGCGCACCCACCAGACAGCGAGGAAGAGAGCCGCCCCGACCATGAGCAAAAGGCCTACGCCCGACACTGCCGTTGAGTTGATGGTGTCAGTCCCCGTCGCGACCAGCCTGCCGTCGGGTGTCTCGATCTCGAGGGAAAGCTGGAAGGCTCCAGGCGTCCTCACTGCAACAGGGACGCGCAAGGTTGTCGTCGCACTGGGGGCCAAGTCAAGCTTGCAGCGTTCTGAACCAGGGCTCACGACTCGGCACTGAACAGCCCCGAACTTCCCGCCCTGGAAACTCAATTGGTTGCTGGACAGGACGAGACGAATGTGGGCTGGCAGCCGCGCGCCAGAAAACACCTCCAATGGTAGGCGGACCTGGCGGGAGGTGAGCGTTATTGAGTGCGACGGGGGCAGCCGGAGCTTCTGGAGCTCTGAGTCTGCGGCGCTCTCCACCCCGGCGATGAGGCTGGCGCGGCGGTCCCCGCTCCACACCGACGACGTCGCCACAAGCAACCGCTCCTCGAGACTGCTCACCAAAGACGCCGAGCGCCCGAAAACGGCTGCCGCGCTCGTCACGGCGTCCTCGGCTCCGTACCACCCGTCGGCACCAGCGAGGGGCTCTGCGGCGGCCGGCCCCACGACGTGGCGTGTGAGCGGCGCCGGAGGGACCGAGCCAAACTGTTGCGCGAGCGTCACGGCCTTGAGCAGTGGGTTGCCTTCGAGGCCAGAGAGAAGGACGGACAAAAATGTCGGGTTGACCGTCGCCCCCACTGGCGGCATCAGCACTACTCCGCGCGTGACACTTGGCAGCTCCTGATCGATCATCGCTAGCTCACCGAGCACCTGGTACGCAACCAAGGTGGCCTGGCCCGGGACCGAGGCCTCTGCGATGCGCCCTGACAGTTCGTTGTCGGCTCCGATCACCATGAGCCGGTCTCCGCCGGCCTTCAGGTAAGCGGGTTGCGCGAACGTCAGCTTCAGGTACTGCGCCGGGAGGGCGGAAAGGGTACCTTCCGGGACGACGACCTGCGTAGCGCCCGTTTCGAACAGGGCGCTGAGCGCACCTTGGTCCACCTGGCCCGAAAGCACCCAGGTGTCGGGGGAGGGTGCCGTGCCGAGCAGGTTCTTCAACGTCGCATTACCAGCGGCCAGTTGGCCTTCCAGCTGGTCCTGGAGGCCCGAGCTCACGAGCGCCCCGACATCAACCGGGAGCCGTGTCGCCGGCAGTAGTTCGTCGCCGGCGCCGAGCGCCCCGGCGAGCCTGCCAAGAGAAGCCCTCGGAGTCCCTCCGGCCTCCTCCATCGCCTGCAATGTGGACGGGGAGGCCTGGACGGTCACGGCAACGTGCCGCGCCGCCAAGTCCGCGATGTCAGCGTCGAGCGATGCGGCCTCGCTCGACGAGACCTGGCCGAGCCCACCCGACGCACCCACCGCAACGCGAGCAGCGATCGGGACAACCAAGGAAACCGAGAGGTGCTTGAAGCTGCTCGCGCCGGCGGCAGCGTAGACGAGGAACGTCGTGAGCGGCTTGCCTTGGGTGAGGCCCTGCTTCTCCAGGAACACCTGCACTGGGTATACGCCAGTCAAGTCGAGCGGCAAGCCACCACTCGAGGAGTTCACGGCTACGTCGAGCTCGGCACCTCCATTAGGGCCAGCAGCAAGCTGGTCCAGTGGCTTGGCGGGGCTTTGGTAGTAGAGGTAAGGCGCTGGAAAGGTCCCTAAAAGGACCTCCTGGAACTGGGAACGTGTGATCAGCCTGTCGTACACGTCGACGACCAGGGCCTCATCGGCAGGGTCGCTCGCAGTTATGGCCAAGTCCAGCTGGAACGTGCTGCTACTCGGGCCCACCCACGTGCTCTGGCGGAGCAGCTGCAAGGAATCATTGCCTCTGGCTATGTGGGCCGTTGGTGGCCCAACTGGCGCGAGGTGCTTTGGTCTAGCACCCGTAGGCCCCACAACCCTCGCCGTGGCAAGCCCTGGTGCAGCGAACCAACTCGCGCAAACCAAAACGGTGCTCGTGAGGGCCACAAAGGCCCAGGTGCGGACGGGCCCGGCAGTCATAGGACGCCGCCATCTTGGCCCCAGCGCCCGCTAGCTCCCGTTGAGCTGAGGTTGACAGAGAGCACGCACAGGCCTCTTGGGTCGTCGCGGAAACCGACGCTCCGGTAAAGAGAGAGGGCGGCCTCATTGCCGATCTGGGTATTGACGGCAACCTGGTATGTGCCCATGCGCCGCAACCAATGGAGCCCATCGAGCAATAGTCTCCTGCCCGTGCCATGGCCTTGGGCCGGAGGGGCGACCGCCAGACGCTGCACGAAGCCGCGGCCGGCAGCAGCCCCGCAGATCGCGTAACCGACGACAGGCCCCCTCTTGGCGATGGCGACCCTGAACCTGCGTTCCGGCGTGGCTGCCAAGGCCTCCTCAAGTCCTGCACGGTCGAAGCGCCAGAAGGGGGAGAAGGCCGCGGCGTCGATTTCGAGCGCCTTCGCCGCCCGCAACCGCCCAGCGCTGCGCATTGGTAGCCCGGTCGGCACTGGTGGCAGCGCGACGGACCGGTCCAACAAGAGCAAGTGGAGGTGCTCGTGGACCGCGAATCCTGCCTCCAAGAAGCCGCGCTGCTCCTCGGGTGCAAGTGCGCCCGTCACGACGCTTTGGAAGCCCCTTTGCGCCAGGAGACCAAGGCAACGTCCTACGAACTCTCTGGACGGCGGCGGGGCGTCTGTTACTGGCATGAGGAAAGCGACCGAGGCATCTGTGCGCCACGGCCCGGTACGAGCGCATTGGTCGCCCCAGCGGATCATCCCGGTCGTGGCGGACATCTTGGCTTCAGGAATTAGATCTGGGTCTCAACTGGCAGGCCAGCGAGCCATAGCCTACAAGGCCGCCGCGCCAGATGCTCATGCGCGGTTGTCTCATGCCGATACGCGATCAGTGATCGACCTTCCCGCCATCCTTCGCCACGTCGTGGAGCAAGGAGCATCCGACCTGCACCTAAAGGTTGGGTCGCCCCCGCGGGTGCGCGTCAACGGGGACCTCCGGGTCTCGCCGTTCCCCCCCGTTGGCCCGGAGGAGTGCGAGGAGCTCGTAGCGCTGGTCGTGCCCCCAGAGCGCCTCCAGGAGTTCAAGGCGACAGGCGAGGCCGACTTCTCCCTTTCGATGAGCGGGCTCGGGCGCTTCCGATGCAACGCCTTCCGTCAACGCGGGACCCCCGGGCTCGTGCTGCGCCGGGTACTACCCAGCGCGCTTTCGGCCGCGGACCTCGGCCTCCCAGCCGTTGTCACGCGCCTGGCCGAGGAGCAGCGAGGGCTCGTCCTGGTAACCGGGCCGACGGGCTCGGGGAAAACGACCACGCTCGCGGCCATGATCGACCACATCAACACCAGCCGCGCGGCGTGCATAATTACGATCGAAGACCCGATCGAGGTGCTCCATCGCGACAAGATGTCCATAATCAGCCAGCGCGAGATCGGCACCGACACAAAGGACTGGTCGCAGGCGATGCGGCGCGTCCTGCGCCAAGACCCTGACGTGATCCTGATCGGCGAGATGCGCGACCCTGAGACCGTCCAAGCCGCCCTGGCCGCCGGCGAGACCGGCCACCTCGTGCTCTCGACGCTCCACACGACCAACGCGACCGAGACGGTCAACCGCATAATCGACTTTTTCCCGCCCCACCAGCAGCGCCAGGCAAGGGTAAGCTTGGCGTCAGTCCTCCGTGGTGTCGTCAGCCAGCGGCTAGTGGCGAGGGCCGACGGCGTCGGGCGTTGCGTCGCCGTCGAGGCTATGGTCATGACAGGGCGCATTGCGGACCGCATACTCGACCCGTCGGGAGGGAGCGGGGAGACGATCGAAGACGTCATCGCCGACGGTGAGTTCCACGGTATGGTCACCTTCGACCAGAGCCTCTTCAACCTCTTCAAGGCTGGCGAGATCTCGCTCAGGGCCGCCCTCCAGGCGGCTACCAACCCTCACGACTTCCGGGTCGCCCTCCAGACGGCCGGCCTGCTCCCAGCCGTCTAGCCCCGCCACCGTCCAGCCCTGCCACCGGCGCTCCTAGCTCTTGGCTGGGCTCGTTCGGCTGGGCTCGTTCGGCTGGGCTCGTTCGGCTGGGCTCGTTCGGCTGGGCTCGTTCGGCTGGGCTCGGCACTCTGGGGCCGAACCGGGCGCCCCCGGCCATAGGCTCGGCGGTCGTGGTACCCGAGCGGCTGAAGCCGATACTCGAGCCGGCGATCGAGCTCGCGCGGCTGTTCCAGGCCAAAGGCGCGCGGCTCTACCTCGTCGGAGGGGTGGTCCGCGACGCTGTGCTTGGGCGTCTCGACCCGACTAGCGACCTTGACTTCACCACTGACGCCCTGCCTCATCTGACAGAACAGATCCTCTCCGGGTGGGCCGACTCGATCTGGGCCCAGGGGAAGCGTTTCGGTACGATCGGCGCACAGCGGGGCCACCACCGCTTCGAGGTGACCACCCACCGTGCCGAGGCTTATGACCCCTCGTCCCGGAAGCCGGCAGTCCAGTTTTCGACGGCCCTCGAAGAGGACCTGTCGCGGCGAGACTTCACTGTCAACGCCATGGCGCTCTCATTACCGGACCTTCGACTGGTTGACCCCTTCGACGGCGTAGCCGACCTAGCCAGCAAGAAGTTGCGCACGCCGCTGGCCCCCGAAGTGTCGTTCACCGAAGACCCGCTAAGGATGCTCCGCGCGGCCCGTTTCATCGCTGGCTACGACCTTTCACCAGGACCGGACCTCATTAGCACTGTGACTAGGCTCCATAGCCGCTTGGACATCGTCTCGGACGAGCGCGTCCGAGACGAGCTCGACAAGCTCCTGGTCGTGCCCGACCCGTCAGCAGGCCTCTGGTTCCTCGTGAAGACCGGCCTTGCCGACGAGTTCCTCCCCGAGCTGCCTGCCCTCGCCCTCGAGCAGGACCCTGTCCATCGCCACAAGGACGTGCTTGCCCACACGATCGCCGTCGTCCAGCGGGCCAAACCAGACCGGATAGTGCGTCTAGCAGCATTGTTCCATGACATCGGCAAACCAAAGACGCGCTCTTTTGGGCCGGGGGGCACCGTTACGTTCCACCATCACGAGATCGTCGGGGCACGTATGGCACGCGACAGGATGCGGGCGCTGCGCTATTCAGTCGAAGACATTGAGAAGGTCACGAAGCTCGTCGAGCTTCACATGCGTTTCCATACCTACGCAATGGGCTGGACAGACAGCGCAGTCCGCCGGTACGTCCGCGACGCCGGCGACCTACTTGACGAGCTAAACGAGCTCACGCGCGCCGACTGCACCACGCGCAACCCCGCCAGGGCCAAGGCTCTCGCCGTGCGCATGGACGACTTCGAAACCCGCCTCAGCGAACTTCGCGCCAGGGAGGAGCTCGCTGCAATCCGTCCTGACCTGGACGGGCGCGAGGTTATGGCACACCTCGGGATAGCACCGGGCCGCCTCGTAGGCCAGGCCCTCGCCCACCTCCTGGAGCTCCGCCTTGAGGAGGGCCCACACTCGCGAGACGAGGCTCTTCGCTTACTCGACGAGTGGTGGGCAGCCCAAAATGAGCCTGAGGCCGGGGCGCACAAGTCGACCCCCCAACCGCTCAGGCCGGCCGGTCAAGCTCAGTCGGTGGACTTGCCCACCAGCGAATAAGCGTGCGTGAGGTGGTTCCAGGCGCAGTTGGGGCACACCTCTACGACATAGCAATAGAGGCTACGGCCACGGCTTGCCAGCTTCGCCAGATCCTGCTGGGAAGCAACACAACGCCCCCCAGCGGGGAGCCTCTGCCCGAAGACGTAAGACACCAACCTGAGCTTCACGTCCTCACAGATGGGGCAGTCCTCTCGCGACTCCTCGCCTACCCCAGTCGCGGCGCGGATCAGCTCGGGGTGGGCGTCGCAGACGTCGAGGCGCGAAAGCCGGCCTTTGCGGAACTCGTTTACGACGACGTTACGGGCAAGGCGGTAGTCGACGTTGCCCAGTACCTGCAACGCCGGGTCGGCATGCGCCGCCCTCAGGACCGGCCTCACACCCATACAGCCATCACAGCCCCCAACAGTACCGGCGGCGGCCTCGTTGGCGTCCGGTGGCCTACCGGCTCTTCCGAGCGCCGCAACCTAACGCTTCGATATATCGACCTTGCGCGCGATAAGGTGAAGCGTGCTCGAACTGGCAGTACTCGGGCTGCTAAAGGACCAGGACCTCCACGGGTACGAACTCAAGAAACGGCTGAGCGCGTTGCTCGGCATGGAGACGGCCGTGTCGTTCGGGTCTTTGTACCCTGCCCTGGCAAAGCTCGAAACCGCAGGCGCTGTCGAGGTTGTGACACCTGCCTCGGACACTGCGGGTCGATCTGGTGCCGCGCCTGGCGCCGTCGCAGGCCGGCGGCGCAAGGTGTACAGGATCACCACGTCGGGGGTCCGCCTCTTCGACCAACTGCTCGCGGACGGCCCTGGTGCCACAGGCGACGAGCGCTCCTTTAGCGTCCGTCTGGCTTTTGCTCGCTACCTGCCAACCGATGGCCGGTTAGGCCTCCTGCAACGCCGCCGGGCGCTGGTCGCCGAGCGGCTCTCTCAACTTGCTACGCGCGCCAAACAACCCCTCCGAGACCGCTACGTACAACTCCTTGCCGAGCACGAGCATGACAGCTTGTCGAGGGACCTTGCGTGGCTCGACCGCCTGATAAGGGAGGAGCAAGGCGCCTCCCGGCCTGCCGGCCAAGTTGGTGGGGCAATCGGGCTCGGGGTCCCCCTGGCCAGCACCTCTCAACTGAGGCGAAGACTCGCGCCAAAAACCCTGGCGCCGGCCGGCAAGTGAAGCATTCCTCTGCCTCCACTTCAAAACACGCGCGGCAACAGCCCATGGACACGCCCCGGAGGAAAAACGGGATTTGGATGAGTCCTCAAAAAACCAGTAGAACAAGAGGAAGGTAATTGATGGGAAAGATCAGGTTGGCAATCGCTGGCGTGGGCAATTGCGCCAGCGCTCTGGTGCAAGGCCTCGAGTACTACAAAGACATGAGCACCATCGAGCGTGTGCCGGGTTTGATGCACGTCGACCTCGGCGGTTACCACGTGGGCGACATCGAAATAGTTGCCGCGTTTGACGTCGATGCCGCGAAGGTTGGTGAAGACCTAGCCAAGGCGATCTGGGCAGGGCAAAACAACACCGTCAGGTTTGCTGAGGTCGCCCCACTAGGCGTGGAGGTGCTGCGTGGGCCGACCTTCGATGGCTTCGGCAAGTACTATCGGGAGGTGGCCACCGAATCTCCGGCTCCTCCAGTCAAGGTGGCCGAAGTGCTTCGACATTCCCGCGCCGACGTGCTCGTCTCGTACCTCCCGGTTGGTTCCGAGGAAGCACAAAAGTACTACGCGCAGGCGAGCATCGATGCCGGCGTCGGTTTCGTAAACGCCATACCAGTATTCATCGCGAGCGACGCCGTCTGGGCGAAGAAATTCCTAGACGCTGGCGTGCCTATTATAGGTGACGACATAAAGAGCCAACTCGGCTCCACGATAGCCCACAGGGTACTCGCGCGGTTGTTCGAAGACCGGGGCCTCGTGATCGACCACACCTACCAGTTGAACTTCGGCGGCAATATGGACTTCAAAAACATGCTCGAGCGCGACCGCCTCGAGTCAAAGAAGATATCCAAGACAAGGTCAGTTACCAGCCAGGTTGAGGGGGGGATATCCCCTCACGACGTGCACGTGGGGCCGTCCGACCACGTGCCTTGGCTCGATGACAGGAAATGGGCATACATACGTATTGAGGGCAGGAATTTTGGCGATGTGCCTGTGAACATCGAATTGAAGCTCGAGGTTTGGGATTCACCCAATTCTGCCGGGGTCGTGATCGACGCTCTGCGCTGCATCAAGATCGCACAAGATCGCGGCATAGGCGGCCCCTTGACCGGCCCGTCTGCCTACTTCATGAAGTCACCCCCTGTCCAGTACCGCGACGGCGAAGCGCGCGAGATGGTAGAAGACTTCGCCGGAGGGCCAGCCCAGTCGTAGCCAGCCCAGTCGTAGCCAGCCCAGTCGTAGCCAGCCCAGTCGTAGCCAGCCCAGTCGTAGCCAGCCCAGTCGTAGCCAGCCCAGTCGTAGCCAGCCCAGTCGTAGCCAGCCCAGTCATGGAAGCACCGCTATAACATGGGTCACGTGGCCGGGAGCCCAGATGGCACCGGACCCCAGGAGGTGTGCCCCATGTCCACAATTGGCAACCGGCTCCCGGCGCGTGTCCCCGGTATAAGGGCTCGCAAGGGCGGCCCTCAACCTCTTGTCATGGTGACGGCTTACGATGCCCCGAGCGCGCGGGCCGCCGCCGCGGCTGGGGTCGATCTGGTCCTGGTTGGTGACTCCCTCGGCATGGTCGTGCTCGGCTTCGATGACACCCTGGCCGTAACTGTCGACGACATCGCACGCCACACTGGCGCCGTCGCCCGCTCAGCGCCAGGACAGTTGATCGTTGCTGACATGCCCTGGACCAGCTACCACACAGGCACAAGCGACGCTGTCCACAATGCGGCTCGCCTCGTTCGCGCCGGGGCGACGGCGGTCAAACTTGAGGGCGGCGCCAAACGCCTGCCCGTCATCCGGGCGATCCTCGACGCCGAAGTGCCGGTCATGGGTCACCTAGGTCTCACCCCGCAATCTGTGCATGCGATGGGCGGGTTCCGCGTCCAAGCTCGACAGCCCGACCAAGCGAAGTCCCTGCTGGAGGAGGCGATAGCCCTCGCTGACGCGGGCTGCTTCGCGATAGTGCTTGAGGGCGTGCCCGGCACAGTCGCCGCCGACATAACGCAAGCCATCCCCGTCCCGACCTTCGGGATCGGTGCCGGGCCGGCATGCGACGGCCAGGTGCTCGTCTTCCACGACGTGGTCGGCTTCGGAGGACCGCGTACGCCGCGCTTCGCGCGCCGCTACGCCCAACTGGACGACATCGCGGCCAGCGCCCTCACCAGCTGGGCCGATGACGTCCGTGGGCGCCGCTTCCCATCACCCACCGAGACTTACAGCGCCTGAACAAAGCCCAGCGTCACACCCTCCTGCCACAATGAAGCTGATGCAACGATCGCAGGCGTCAGCTACCATGGCAGCGACAATCTGCAGGCCCTGCTCCGGGTGGTCCGGAGCCTGGGTAAGCCGGCCAGGCCGGGCTACCCAGCCCACAGGGAAAGGTAGGTGAGCCGCTGGTGCGGCCCTATGAAGTCATGGTCATCTTCGACGCCAGCCTGGAAGACGAGGCTGTCAGGTCCCATGTCACGCGCTATACCGACCAGTTGAACGCCGCCGGCGCGAAATCGGTCAAGGTAGACAACTGGGGCAAGAGGCGTTTCGCCTACCCTGTCCGGCACCACAACGAGGGCTACTACGTGCTTATCGAAGCAAACGCGGAGCCCCCTGCCCTCGCAGACCTCGACCGAGCACTCCAGCTCGCGGACGAAGTCCTTCGGCACAAGGTGATCAGGCTCCCGGACCGGGTTGCCGGGAGGTCTAGGCCGGCCAGGTCGGCAGCACCCGTCGACAACACCACGGAAGCGAGCAGAGACACCAAGGGAGCATAGAGATGGCACAAGACAACACCGTTACTATTGTCGGCAACCTCACGCGCGAACCGGAATTGCGCTTCACCCCGAGCGGCCAGGCCACGGCGAGCTTCGGGGTCGCCGTCAACCGCACCTGGACAGACCGAGCCAGCCAGGAGCGGCGCGAGCAGACATCCTTCTTCGATATCGTCTGCTGGGGCACCCTGGCGGAAAACGCCGCCACGAGCCTTTCACGTGGTACGCGCGTCATCGTGACGGGCCGCCTGGACCAAAGGACTTGGGAGACCCAAGAGGGCGACAAGCGCTCCAAGGTCGAGATAACCGCCGAGGAGATCGCCCCCAGCTTGCGTTGGGCGACTGTGCATGTTACCCGAAATGAGCGCCGCAGCCCAGACGCCGCAAACGGCGAGGGGCACGGCTCACCTGACCCCGGCGCCTACCAGCGCCCTGCCCAAGAGCCCGCGCCTGCCACGTACGCTTCACGCCCGGCGGGCGCTTACGCGCCTGGCCCCGCGGGCCACGAGGACGAGGAGCCCTTTTAGGAAATGGCTAGGCCAACAGACCGAAAGCGCACCAAAGATACGCGAACGCGTGGTGGCAAAAGGAAGGTTTGCTCGTTCTGTAAAGAGAACGTCCAATGGATCGACTACAAAGACATTGGCACCCTCCGGCGGTTTATGAGCGAACGCGGTAAAATCCGCTCACGTCGCGTCTCTGGCAATTGCGCTCAGCATCAACGAGACATACAGGTCGCTATCAAGACCGCTCGAGAGCTCGCACTAGTCCCTTACTTGCAGCGCACTACAAGCGAGAGGGGCCTCGGTAGGGCCAGGGCCGCGGCCAACCAAGAAGGCGGCCCTGACTTCGAAGAGGCCGTCAGTGAAGGCGACGGTGCGGGTTATAGCCGCGAAACGGCAGACCTCTATGCAGAGGCCGCCTCCGAGCTAGAGACAGTTGGGGAGCCCTAATGCGTGTGCTGCTTCGTTCCGAAGTCCGCAATCTTGGCAAGCGTGGCGACATTTGCGAGGTCAGTGACGGTTACGCCCGCAACTACCTCCTGCCGAAGCGCTACGCGATAGTCGCAAGTGACCGCCTCGACGCTCAAGCCGCCACCATGAGGAGGGCGCGCGAAACAAGGGATGCGCACGACCGCCAGGTGGCGGAGACAATCGCCCGTAGCCTCGTGCAGCAGGTGATCCGCCTTCCAATGCGTGCCGGGCCCGAGGGTAAGCTTTTTGGGTCGGTCACCACTACCAACATTGCTGAAGCCATTTCCCAACAGGCTGGCATAGAGATAGACCGCCACAAGCTCCACCTAGATGAGCCAATCAAGGCTCTCGGGACCCATGAGGTGCCGGCACGGCTCCATCCGGAGGTCGAGTTCCCCGTGACAGTCGAAGTCGTCCGCGCCTGACACCAGCTTGGGCCGGCCATAAGGCTTTATGTCGTTGGCGGCGGGAGCACCTCCCGCCGCCTTCTTTTGCCTGGCAGTGCCCGCTACACCCGCGCTATGTTGGCAAACCTGGTTAGGTGGTCCAAAAAGGCAAGTTGTACCGTACCCGTCGGGCCATTGCGGTGCTTGGCGATAATGACTTCCGCTGTGCCCTTGTCAGGCGACTCCTTGTTGTAAACCTCATCACGGTAGATGAACAGGACAACGTCGGCATCCTGCTCAAGGCTCCCCGACTCACGTAAGTCCGCCAGCATCGGCCTCTTGTCAGCTCGACCCTCCAATGCCCGAGAGAGCTGTGATAGGGCTACGACTGGGACCTTCAGTTCCCTTGCGAGGATCTTGAGGCCACGGCTAACCTCCGAAACCTCCAACTGGCGGTACTCCGGTGAACCGCTCCTGGTGGACATGAGCTGCAAGTAGTCCACCACTATCAACCCAATACCCTCCCTGCTCTTCAACCTTCTCGCCTTCGCCCTTATCTCCATCACCGTCAGGTTTGGGTTGTCGTCGATAAAAAGTGGCGCTTCGCCAAGCTTGCCCATGGCTCCCACGACCTTCGGCCAATCAGATTGCAGCAACCTGCCGTTGCGCATCCGCGACGAATCAACTCTGGCCTCTGAGCACAGCAACCTTTGGGTGAGCTCGAGGTGGCCCATCTCCAGGGAAAAGAACAGCACCGGTTGGCGCTTCTCGGTCGCAGCGTGAGCAGCTACCCCGAGAGCGAACGCCGTCTTGCCCATAGACGGCCTCGCCCCGACTATTACGAGCGAGCTCGGCTGAAGGCCCGAAAGTCTCTCATCGAGGTCGAGGTACCCTGTGGGTACACCGGTTATCGAATCGCCCCGGTTGTATAGAGCTTCGAGGTGATCGAGGCTCGCCGCCAGAAGCTCACGCAGTGGCTTCAAAGAATCGGTAACTCGCCTCTCGGCAACGTCGAACACCATTGCCTCGGCTTTGTCAAGTGTCCCTATAACGTCATCTGGTAGCGAGTAACCCATCTCAGCGATCTCACTGGCGACCCCGATAAGACGACGTAACAAGGCGTGCTCTTGGACTATGCGCCCGTATTGAGCTGCATTCGCGATCGCCGGCGTATTGGCCTGCAACGCCACCAGGTTGCCCTGTCCTCCCGCCGCCTCGAGGAGATCCGCCCGCCTGAGCTCGTCGGCTACCGTAACCGGGTCCGCCGGCTCGCCTTGGGCATAAAGCGAGCAGATCGCATCGAAGATGTGGGCATGAGCTGGCCGGTAGAAGTCGTCGCCTCTACACACCTCGACCGCTGCCGAGATGGCGTCGCGCGAGAGCAACATCGCACCGAGCAACGACTCCTCCGCTTGCAGGTCGTGGGGGGGGACGCGGTCTGGACGCGGTCGCGCCGCCTGCGCCCGCTCTCGGATGTCGGCGACGGCTCTGGCCATGGCCCTCTACCCTGCCCGACCCAGCCTGTGGGCCGCCAGTGGTGAACCTGTGAATTTTCGGTGGAAAAAGCTCGTTGCGCCCGATCGCACGGACCCGAGACCAGAGCCGACGGACCTAACACCAGAGCCCTCCTGGTGGCACGGTGCGTCAAAGCTTGCCGCCGAGCCTTTGCCGCCCTGTCTCCTCGTGCTTGTGCGATCCCCATCGTCCGAGATCAATAACACACACGTAAGTATACCGAACCTCCGTTCGCTATACACGGGTGTTCGTCCTTTCAGAAGGTCCTCGCCAAGTGCTAGCCTCTCAACCTACGAGTCTTTCGGCACAGTTGCAGTACCACAGAGACCTGCCACAAAAGCCGGCCGGCCGCCCCATGTAGGGCATGCCGCAACCGCGCCGTCGGGACGAGCGGGTTACCACAAGATGTCGACAGGGTCCAGGTGCTAGACGAAGTTGAAAGCAGCGAACAAGAGATGAGCGATGTCGCACAACTTTGGTCGAGTTGTTCCGCGACCCTGCGCCAACAGGTGCCTGAGCCAGCCTGGAACGCTTGGCTTGCCCCCCTTGTACCCCTCGAAGCCTCTGGGTCACGCGTTGTACTGGCAGCCCCTAGCTCGTTCGTAAAAGACATGGTCCTCACCCGCTTCCACGGCTTGATCCAACAAGTCGTCGCAGAAGCGGCGAACATCCCCCTGGACGAGCTCGAGCTCGTGGTGAATGACGAGCTGCCACCTGTATCGGCGGACCACGGCGAGGCCGGCATGGACACCGCCTCTGCCTCGACCCCCGAAGGCCCCGACGCCGCTTCCACCCCTGACGTGGCCTTCGCTCATGGCACCCCCTCCCACGCGTCGCCACGTGAAGGAGGCGGCATCGCAATCGACCGCCGCATGGGCGATCCGTCCCGCGCAGGCCAACCAGTTGTTCAGCCGACCTCAACCGCCGTGCCGGCCAGGTCGGACCGCCGTCTACAGCCAACCCTCAACCCTCGCTACAGCTTCGAGGCCTTCATCACGGGGGCGTCAAACCGCTTCGCGTACGCCGCCGCTCAGCGCGTAGCCGAAGAACCAGCAAAGGCTTACAACCCTCTCTTCGTCTACGGGGACTCAGGGCTCGGCAAAACGCACCTGCTCCACGCGATCGGCAACTATGTCGTACTACAGTTCCCCCAGCTCCATGTGTGCTATGTCTCGACTGAGACCTTCCTGAACGATTTCATCGAGGCCATCCGTACCAAGGGCCAGACCGCGTTCAAGCGCCGTTACCGTGCCTATGACGTCTTATTGGTGGACGACGTCCAACTCCTCGAAAATAAGCAAGAAACCCAAGAGGAGTTCTTCTACACTTTCAACTCGCTCTACGAGGCCGAGAAGCAAGTAGTCCTGTCCTCCGACCGCCACCCCCGTTCGATAGCTACGCTCGAAGACAGGCTCCGCAGCCGCTTCGAGTCCGGGCTGATTACAGACGTCCAACCCCCCGAGCTCGAAACCCGCCTCGCGATCCTACGCAAAAAAGCGGAGGGCGAGAGGGTCCCCGTCCCAGACGACGTGCTCCAGCTCATCGCTACACACGTAAAGGACAATATCCGCGAGCTCGAAGGAGCCCTGATACGTCTCGCTGCTTTTGCAAGCATCCACCAGGTCCCCGTTACTTTACAGCTTGCGCAACGAGTCCTCGCCGAAGTCCTTGCAGCGAGCGCACCGCGCCAAGTCACAACGAAACAGATCCTCGAAGAAGTTGCCAAGGCCTACAACTTCAGCATCGAAGAGATCTGTGGCCCCAGCCGGAGCCGACCCTTGGTGGCTGCTCGCCAGATGGCGATGTACCTCATGCGTGAGCTGACCGAGTACAGCTTCCCGGAGATAGCAAAGTCCCTCGGTAACAGGGACCACACGACAGTCATCCACGGTTGGAGGAAGATCGGCAGCCAGATGGGTGAGAAGAGGACCGTCTACGACCAAGTCACTGAGCTCATGCACAAGATACGGGTGGCGGAATGACCACTAACCCTGCTTGGGGACAGCAGTGTTGGGACACTGTGCCGGCATCTTGTAATTACGTGGAGAAGTACGGGATGGCGCTGTCACAAGGCGTCCTTGGGCACGCGGCCGTCCACCCTTCCTCCCCAGGACCAAACACACAATTGAGGCCGCTGAACTGCACCTCTTCAGACTCGTCCACAATCCACAAGCCCCTACTACCTCTTCAGATCTTTAAATAACTACAAGTAGAGGAGCCATCGCACAGTGAAACTGAGATGCGAACGTGACAGCCTCCTCGAGGCACTCGCTTTGGCAAGCCGAGCAGGGAGCGGCCGAAGCTCAGGCCCGGGGACACCTGCTGGTACACGGCTAGCCCTATCGAGCGACAGGTTGGAAGTGACCGGGACGGACCAAGATCTGACGATCTCGACGCAGGTCCCCGTCGCGGGGTCAGTTGACGGGGTGGTGGTGGCGCCGGGGCGGCTCCTCACGGACATCGTCCGGGCCCTCGAGCCGGGGGCGGTGGTCCTCCAAGGCGACGAGGACGAGCTACACGTATCAGGGGGACGATCGGAGTTCATGTTGCGGGTCTACCGGCCAGGAGACTTTCCCCAGCCAGCTCCGCCGGGCAGTTCGAGTGTCCGGCTCGTGACCGCAGGGCTGGCGGAAGGTCTTCGCCAGGTGGTCCGCGCAGCTTCTTCGGAAAATTACCGTCCGGTACTGACCGGCGTACTGATGGCGGCGGAGGGCGGGGGGATACGTCTTGTAGCCACCGATTCGTACCGGCTGGCCGTAAAGGATCTACCTGGAGCCCAGGGTGTGCTGGCGGGGGATCAGCGGGTGCTCGTGCCTTCGAGGGCCCTGTCAGAACTTCAGCGCCTCCTGTCATCCGACGCGACGTCGGTGGAGGTGCACCTCGGGGCCCATGACGTCAGGTTCGATGTCGGCCAAGTCAGGGTTGTGGCCAGGCTCATCGAAGGGGAGTTCCCGCCCTATCGTCAGCTCATACCATTCAACTACCCAAACAAGCTCGTTATCGGGAGGCAAGCCTTTTTGGACGCAGTACACCGCGTGAGGCTCATGGCACGCGAACCAGCGGCGCGCGAAGCCCCGACGCCGGTCAGGGTGAGCCTGGGCTCCGAAATGGTCCAATTGAGCGTAATAACCAACGAGGTGGGCCAGGCCGTCGAGGAAGTGGACGCGAAGTACGAGGGGGAGGAGATGACCATAGCCTTCAACCCTCAGTTTTTAGCTGAGGGAGTGGACGCGATTGGCGGCGATGAGGTGCTCCTCGAGGCGCAGGATCCGGTGAAGCCGGTGACCCTGAAGGGCGTTGATAAGCCCGATTACCTGTACTTGTTGATGCCGGTAAAGGTCGTGTGAACCTCCGTGACGTCGCCCACGGCGGGTCACTGTCAGGGCTTCTCGTCGGGGTCTTGTTGTGCACGTAACACACCTGGCCGTCTTTGACTTTCGCAACTACGAGCGGGCGGAGCTCGACCCGGCGGAAGAAGGGGTGACCTTGTTGGTGGGTCCCAATGGGGCCGGAAAGACCAACTTGCTGGAGGCCCTCTGCTACGCGGCGTCGCTCAGGAGCTTTCGGGGGACGCCGCCGCCGGCGTTGGTCCGCGCCGGTCACGAGCAGGGGTTCGTTAGCGTGAGTGCGAAGCGGGGAGAGCGCTTCGTGCAATTGGAGGTGGAGCTCCTTGTTTCTGGTAGGGGTCGGTTACGCCTCAATCGCCAAGCCGTTCGTCGGCCCGAGGCCTTCGTAGGTTCGTTGCTCGTAACAGTCTTTTCTCCCGATGACATAGCGCTTGTCAAAAGTGGCCCGCAAGCTCGGCGCGATTACCTGGACGACCTCGTTGTAGGGCTGTCGCCGAAACTTGCACTGGTGGCGGCAAATTTCGAGCGATCGCTCCGGCAACGAAATGCTCTTTTGCGTTCGGCTGGAGGGTTCCTACGCCCTGGCATGGAGGGGGTACTTGACGTATGGGACCTGAAAGTTGCTGAGGCGGGCGAGGCCTTAGCCATAGCTAGGGAGTCGCTCGTCGAGTCGCTCGTGCCTGAGGTGCAGGCAGCCTATGGGCACCTAGGCGGTGGCGAAACCGTCGAGTTGAGCTACCAACGCAGCTGGGAAGGTGGGCTTCTTTCGGCCCTCGAGCGCTCGAGGGCCGAGGACGTCCGCCGCGGCCTCACTAACACTGGACCTCAACGTGACGACCTTCACATTGGCTTGGGGGGCCTCGGTGCCCGGACCCAAGCTTCCCAAGGCCAGCAAAGGAGCATCGCGCTGGCGTTACGTCTCGGGGGTCACGCGCTCCTGTCTGGTCAGGAGGGCTCTAGCCCCGTGTTGCTTTTGGACGATGTGTTCTCTGAGCTGGACGAAAGGCGCAGGTCCGCTTTAGCGGCGTGCTTGCCGCTCGGCCAGGCTTTGGTTACGGCCGCCGGAGCAGTCCCAGGCAACCTAAGAGTAGCCAATTCTGTGCAGGTTCGGGCCGGGTCGCTTTCCGCGGCTGCGCCTGGGCCTGTTCCGCCTGGGCCTGTTCCGCCTGGGCCTGTTCCGCCTGGGCCTGTTCCGCCTGGGCCTGTTCCGCCTCCCGGTGAGTTGACGGAGGCGCGGATTGAAACCTGAAGAGGCAGGTGGCCGCGTCCCACGAAAGGGGGTTGGTGAGCGCAGCGCCCCGCGCTGGGGTGGCGACCCAAGGCCATTAGGCGCCTCCCTCAAGGAAGCAGCCAGTCTCTTGGGCAGCGGAGGTGTGTACGAGCTGTCGGTGCTGCGCGAGGGGTGGGAGTCGTTGGTCGGCCCGGTCCTCGCCGGGCACTGCTGGCCCTCGTCCTTCGAACGAGGCGCCCTCGTGGTGGGCACCGATGATGGCGCCTGGGCCTCTGAGCTGCGCCTTCACTCTGCCACAGTCGTGGCGAGGGGGCGGCGCTTGGTGCCGGGGCTTGCCCGCCTCGTGGTACGGGTGGGCCGTTAAAGGCAAGCGAGATCTGGTAAAATGTGCTGGTGGGCGGCCAGGTAAGGGTTTTTTTTACAGGTAAGAGCCAGGGGCTGGCAAGCTAGCCGGCCCGCTTGCAGCGCCCCGCCACCATGGTGGCATCAAGGACGAGGTTTTGACGATGACCAAGGTCGACGAGGAGCAATCAACGGTCTTGGACGGGCATTACTCAGCCAGGGACATGTCCGTCCTAGAGGGCTTGGAGCCGGTACGCATGCGCCCAGGCATGTACATCGGCTCTACCAGTCTGAGCGGCCTTCACCACTTGGTGTGGGAGGTCGTGGACAACTCGGTCGACGAGGCCATGGCGGGTGCCTGTACCCAGATCGACGTGACCTTGCTTGCTGACGGTGGTTGTAGGGTCGTGGATGACGGGCGGGGCATACCCACCGACGTCAACCCCGAGCTCGGGCTCTCTGGTGTAGAGATCGCGCTCACCAAGTTGCATGGCGGGGGGAAGTTCGGCGGTGCCGGTTACAAGGTCTCAGGAGGTCTGCACGGCGTCGGTGTCTCAGTCGTCAACGCCCTCTCCCGGAGGCTCGTCGTCGAGGTAGACAGGGACGGTCTCCGGTACCGGATGGAGTTTGCGGACGGTGGCAACCCGGTCGGGAAACTGGAGGTCGTCGGGCCGTCCCCGAGCGGGCGGCGCGGGACGTCGGTGACGTTTTGGCCAGACGCATCCATTTTCGAAGAGGTCGCCTTCCGTTCGCAGACCGTGCTCGAGAGACTCCAGATGTACGCGTTCTTAAACGCTGGTCTCCGGATCAACTTCCAAGATGAGCGCGAGGGGGGAGCTGCACCCGTCAGCTATTGCTACGAGGGCGGCATCGTAGACTTCGTGAAGCACCTCAATGCGACTAAAGACCCGCTGTTCAAGAAAGTGGCGTACTTCAAGGTAGCCGAAGAAGATGGCGAAGTCGAAGTGGCGCTCCAATGGAACATGGGTTACAACGAGGGCCTCTATGGTTTTGCCAACGGGATCTCGACGGTCGAGGGTGGTACCCATATCGAGGGCCTGAAGAAGGCGCTCACCAACGTCGTAAACAAGTACGCTCGCACCAGAGGGCTCCTCAAGGAGAAGGACGACAACCTCCTGGGCGAAGACATCCGCGAAGGCATGTGCGCTGTCGTTGCCGTGAAGCTCAAGGATCCCCAATTTGAGGGCCAGACCAAGGCGAAGCTCGGTAACACCTCTATACGCTCGCTCGTGGAGCGGTCGAGCAATGAGAAGCTGGCCGAATGGCTCGAAGAGAGCCCATCAGAGGGCCGTGCGGTGGTTATGAAAGCCGTGCAGGCGTCGAGAGCGAGGATGGCCGCCCGCGACGCACGTGAGGCCACGAGGCGCAAGTCCCCGCTTGAAGGCGCCGGCATGCCTGGGAAATTGACCGACTGCCGGACACGCGACCCGCGTGCTGCTGAGTTGTTCATAGTCGAAGGTGACTCTGCCGGAGGCCCGGCCATCAGGGCGCGAAACCCCGAGACACAGGCGATACTGCCGATACGAGGCAAGATCCTGAACGTCGAGCGGGCCCGGTTGGACAAGATGTTGAAGAACAACGAGATCCAAGCTCTGATCGCTGCGATTGGAGCGGGCGTCGGAGACGAGTTCGATGTCTCCAAGGTCCGTTACCACAAAGTGATCATCCTTGCCGACGCTGACGTCGACGGGAGCCACATACGGACCCTCCTTCTCACGTTCTTCTTCCGCCAGATGAAGCCTTTGGTCGAGGAGGGATATGTGTACTGCGCTCAACCCCCTCTGTTTTCGACCGTGGTCGGCAAGGAGAAGCTTTACTTGAAAGACGAGGCCGCCCGACAGCGCTTCTTGGCCGAGCGTCCAAACCATAAGGCGGAGTTCAGCAGGCTGAAGGGTCTGGGTGAGATGGACTGGGAAGAGCTCCGTGAAACGACGATCGAACCGTCGGTGCGCACGTTGTTGCAAGTTGAGATCGAGCAGGCGGCACTGGCTGATGAGGCCTGCAGCATTCTAATGGGCGACGACGTCGAGCAACGCAAGCAGTTCATAGTTGCAAACGCCACCGAAGTACGGTTCTTGGACGTCTAGGCGATGACAGACGTGTTGTCGCCGACCGGTGATGGGGGAGGGGGACCTCCTCCGGGCGTCCAACCCATCGAGATCAGCGTCGAGATGGAGCGTTCGTACCTCGAGTACGCGATGTCAGTCATCGTGTCCAGGGCGCTCCCGGACGCTCGCGACGGGCTGAAGCCGGTGCACCGACGGATCCTGTACACGATGTCCATCCAAAATTACCGGCCTGACCGCCCGCACGTGAAGTGCGCGAAGGTTGCCGGCGAGACGATGGCTCGTTTCCACCCCCATGGTGATTCGGCCATTTACGACGCCTTGGTGCGCATGGCGCAGCCGTTCAGTCTGCGCCATCCCCTGATCGACTTCCACGGTAACTACGGCTCACCAGATTTCCCGCCTGCGGCCTCCCGCTACACAGAATGCCGGCTCTCGACTCTGGCGATGCACATGCTCGAGGGTATCGACGAAGAGACCGTCGACATGTCTCGCAACTACCTAAACGACGAAGACGAGCCGACCGTGTTGCCCTCGCGGTTCCCCAACCTGCTCGTCAACGGTAGCCAAGGGATAGCCGTGGGGATGGCCACAAACATCCCTCCCCATAACCTCGGCGAAGTCATCGATGCAACCACTTACCTGATCGACAACCCAGATGCGACGCCCGACGACTTGATGCGTTTCGTGAAGGGCCCAGACTTCCCGACGGGGGCGTTTATACTGGGCCGCCAAGGCATCGCCGAGGCTTACCGCACTGGTCGCGGCTCCATAAAGATGCGTGCCCGGGCAGAGATCCAGGAAACAAAGAGCGGTTCTGAGATCGTGATCACAGAGCTGCCTTACCAGGCGAGCCCCAAAGCCATCCAGGAGCGGATAGCTGACCTCGTCAACAGCCACGAGCTAGAGGGCATCAGGGATATCCAAGATCTCTCCGCTGGCGTCAACACCAAGATCGTCATCCCACTGAAGCGCGACGCCAACGCCAACGTGGTCTTGAACAACCTCTTCAAACTGACGCCACTGCAAACAAGTTTCCCCGTCAACATGGTGGCTTTGGTAAACGGGGGACCGCGGACCCTCAACCTGAAAACAGCGCTCGAGGCCTACATCGCTCACCAGGTTGAGGTTGTCACTCGCCGTTCCGAGTACCGTCTCCGGCGGGCACGTGCGAGGGCACACATAGTCGAAGGGCTCCTGAAAGCCCTCGACATGATCGACGCCATCATCGCGGCGATCCGCCAGTCCGACAGCCGGACGACGGCACGAGACGCTTTGATGGCCGCACCCTTTGAGTTTTCCGAGGTCCAAGCTGAACACATCCTAGACATGCAACTCGCACGTTTGACCCGTCTTGGACGCGCCGACCTGGAGGAGGAAATCGCCAAGCTGCGCCAGACGATGGCTGAGCTGGAGGAGATCCTGGCGGACCGAGGTCGGTTGAACGGCGTCGTGAAAACTGAGCTCACTGAGATAAGGGAGCGTTTCAGTGCACCTCGTCTGGCGTTGATAACCACCGACCCAGGGGAGATGAGCGACGAGGACCTCATCGAAGACGGTGAGATCGTCATAACCATGACCCGGGCCGGGTATGTGAAGGCCGTGCCCGCCTCCACGTACAAGACCCAGGGTCGGGGGACGCGGGGGATGCGCGGGACAAACCTGCGTGAGGCGGACATCGTCTCCAAGGTGATCCACACGACCGCGCACGCCTACTTGCTGTTTTTCTCCAACCTCGGCAGGGTGTACCGTCTGCGTGCCTATGAGGTACCCCTACAAGAGCGCACCTCGCGCGGTACGGCCATCGTCAACTTGCTCCCGCTCGCGCCCGACGAGCGCATCCAGGCGCTCATCGATACGAGGGAATTTTATTCCGACCGCTACCTCTTCTTTGCAACTAAGCAAGGCCAGGTAAAAAAGACTGCCTTTTCGGAGTACGACCGTAGCCGCCGGGATGGCCTTATCGCGCTCAACCTTCGTGAGGGTGACGAGTTGGTGGCAGTGATCGTGACGGGCGGCGAGGACGACATCTTCATGGTGGGCGCCAGTGGCCAGACGATCCGGTTTGCCGAGACTGAAGTGCGGGCGATGGGGCGCGACGCGGCCGGGGTCAGGGGGATGGCGCTGCGTGGAGGGGACGAGGTTGTCGCCGCGGACATCGCGCGCGATGAGAGCAGCATCTTGATGGTGACGAGCGCTGGGTTCGGTAAGCGGAGCCAACTCGAGCACTTCCACCGCCAGGGCAGGGGCGGCCAAGGGGTGCGCGGCATCAGGCTGACTTCTAAGCGCGGCCGGGTTGTCTCGGCCTTCACCGTCGTCCTTGATGACGAGATACTGGTCATTTCATCGGCGGGTGTGGTTGTGCGCTTGGCAGCGCGTGACATCTCGAGCCAGGGGAGGGACGCGACGGGTGTGCGGGTCGTGAGCCTCGATCCTGGCCAGGAGGTGGCTTCGGTCGCCCCTGTGCTGGCTGGCGAGGAGGAGGACTAGTGGCGGCTCGGCAGCCTCGGCCGCAGGCGAAGGAGGGCTAGGTGGCCGGCGAGGGCCAGCGCCGCACCCCTCCTCCGAGCGCGACGCGGACCCGCGTTTCGCCATCACCCGTGCCGGGCCCGTACCCCCCGCGCCGTGGCACGCAGTTTGAGGAGGCACCGCCGCCGACGCGACAGGGGCGATCAGGGGTCCCGGTGCCAGCAGCTCCGCGCACGACCGGATCCCCTGGGACAATTCGCTCTACTGCCTCGGCGCCTCGGTCTGGGGCACCTTGGGGCGCCCAAGGGCAGGGGACCCAACCACTCGAACGGCAGCAGGCACCGCGCCCTGCCGGGCCCCGCAAGCCGCGCTCCAAGGTTGCCCGCGAGGGTCAAGGAAGGCTGATCGTTCGTCGCGTCAGCGTAGGTTCGGTGTTCAAGATATCGCTAGCCTTTTACCTGTGTGTTTTGGTGGTCGTGCTGGTCGCCGGTGCCGTCCTTTGGAACGTGGCGGCGTCGGCCGGCCTGATCGTCAAGCTCGACAAGCTGGTCCGTTCCCTCTTCGCCTTGAGCAGCTTCAAGCTGCACCCTCTCACCGCCCTTGTGTGGGGAGGCGCCTTCGTAGCTACATTGTGCGTCCTGGGAGTGCTCGTCAATGTGGTCGTAGCACTCCTGTACAACGTCCTATCGGAGCTGATCGGTGGTGTCCGTGTCCTCGTGGTGAGCGACGAGAACGCTCGAGCCGCTAGCCTGGGGAACCAGGCGCCGCCAGATAGGCGCCCGCCGAGGGGCTATAGCTCAGCCGGTTAGAGCGCAGCACTGATAATGCTGAGGTCGCTGGTTCGATTCCAGCTAGCCCCACTGGAAAAGTCCTAGTCACGAGTGGTATGCGGGCGGGGACGGGGCGTTGACCGGCGAGTCATCCCGCGTCCACCCCGCGGACCGTCTATCAAGGCCTTCTATCAGGGCCTTGGGTGCAGGCCAGCGTCGAGTGGCCAGATGACTATGCGGACCCCTGTACGACCCGGGGAGTGGCCCCGGGTGATCCTTAGCTCCTTCACCCTCTCGTCGTCGGAGACGCTTCTTCCCATGTACGGGCGGAACCCAAGGAGAGGCCCGAGATCGTCGATCCGGCTTTTCGTCGGTCCCGCAAAGCTGAGCTCGCCCACCTGAACCTCGTCGGAGTCGAACTCGATGGATAGGCCCAGGAGCATTCCCGGTGCAACGACACTCGCCTCTGTTATCTCTGGCGGCGGTTCTCGACCGGGTAAGGATGACGTGTTGGGCTTCTCGATTCTGACGGATATCGCTTCGGCGGGCGGGGGAGGTGGCGGCTGCTCCCCGATCCAGACGCCCTCGGCTGCCCCGCGCTCTACGGTTACCCATACGGATTCACAGGCTCCGCATCCGGAAACGGCTAATACCGGATAGGCGAGGTTGTCGACGTCGAAATGGTTCCTGTCGTTCCGAACGAAGCGCAGGTGGGGCCTTCGGATCGGACTGGCGATCACTGCGCGGAGCTTGCTCTGCCACTGCAATCCGGGCGCTGCCCAGATGTCAGTAAGCGGCTTCCCCGGAACGAAGATCGTCCCGGGCCCAAGGTTGCTCACGGGTCGATGTCCGGTGTGATCGTGTCGAGTAGTGGGATCGCCTCAGCGCAGAAGGTGGGCAGAGCTGGCGAGAGTGCCGTCAGTAGTTCCTGAGGCGAGAGCCGCGGATGCGTCCGCTTAACCGACATTGACGACACTGCGCCTATCACCGCTGGAGGGTCGTGATCGAGCGCGTAGGACAGGAACTCGTCTGCCGTCTGGACTTCTACGTCGTACGGTTCGCAAGCAGCTGCAGAGAAGTCCTTTGTGTTGTTGGTGACGATCAGCCCGATATTCCCTCTCACCGCAGCTGCCAGTACGTGCCGGTCCTTCTGGTCATTCGTCATCGACGAGATCAGCGACTCGTATCCCTTGATGGTTGCAGCAGGGAAGGCAGCGTTCATCAGTTCTCGCATCCTGGCCATTGCTTGTGGCGTGGCACGCCCGTCATCTATGACGTTACGTTCCATTTCTTCGAGGATCTGATCTGTCCAGTACGGCATGTAGACCCCGCGCTCGGCCACGGATAGCAACAAGTCGCGGACTCCGACTGGGTATAGAACGCACGCGTCTAGCAACGCGGAAAATGCCACCGCGACGATGCTATTCAGGCAGGCCTGATGGTTGAAGGATCAGACGAGCGGTAGGTCTTTCGATAGCTCGGCAAGTTCGTCGAGCGCATCGGCCCGACGGGCGGTGAGGCGGTCCCGGTACGTGAGTACGTCGGTGAGCAGAACTCTGCGATGCTTCCCGGTCTTGGTGTGCGGGATCTCTCCAGAGTCGAGGAGCTTCACTACGTGGGGCCGGGACACACCGAGCAAGTCAGCAGCCTGCTGGGTGCTCAGCTTCGTTCCGATCGGGACAATGGACACAGCGAGACCGGCAGCAAGCTGATGCGCTGCTCGGCACAGGATCTCGTACATGGACGGCGGCAACGGCAGCTCGTGGCCGTCTGGTGCGATCAGTCTTGCCATGGCCTGTTTCTTGGCAGAGCCATCCTTCGGCTTGTACTGATCCAACTCCCGCAAAAGACTGGTCTCTTCGGGAGCAGGCGCGACAGGTCGCTCGATCAGCGATGATCTAGGCATCTCGGACTCCCTTCATGACGATTTCGCCTTTCACTATACTCGTCAACGCAATAAACGCAACACCTTAACGAAATATCCGAAACATGAAGGCAACCGTCGCCCGCTGTTGGCGCGGAAGCTACCTGGTGCTGGACCGCGAGGTTCTTCCGGCCTTTGGACGGAAGCGCTCACCGAGACGGTTCGCTGCCTCCCTGTCGGCTTCGGCAGTCGCCTGGGCGTACACAGCCAGCGTCGTCCGGGGGTTGGCATGCCCGAGCCGGGCCTGGGCGATCTTGATGTTGACCCCTTCATCGAGCAACGCGGTACCAGTGGTGTGCTTCAGGTCCCGGAAGTTGAGCTCCGTGAACCCTGCAGCCGTTCGGGCAACAACGAACACCAGGGCGTCCGGGGTGGTGGCAGTGATGCCCCGGGAGGCGAGTATCTCGGCAAGCATGGCCATCAGCCAGTCGGGCAACGCCAGGGAGCTGCGCCGGGCCGGCCTTGGTCTTGGGGTCGGCGTCGATCATCTCGCCGTGCAGGCCCCTGGTGCTGTGCCTGGACACCAAGCTCGTGTACCTCTCCGGGCAGACCCCGTTCGAACCGTGCGACCTCACAACCGCCGCTGGCGCCTCAATTTGCGCCAAGCGCCTGGGTCAGTCATCCAATATGACGTACGTCTTCACCCAAGCCGTCCGGGCATGCCGACTCCTCCTCCAGGTGCAGGAGGCGCGCCAGAAGCTGGAGGAGCTGATTGGGGCCGCAGACCCGGCGAAGGAGGCGACCACCCGGGCCGTGATCGAGGCCTTGGAGAGTCTGGGCCGGCACCCAGTTCATAGCCGTACAAGCCGGTCCCATCCACCGGGCTGGAGCGCCAGGGAGTACCCACCCGTTCCAGGCGCCGCCAGATAGGCGCCCGCCGAGGGGCTATAGCTCAGCCGGTTAGAGCGCAGCACTGATAATGCTGAGGTCGGTGGTTCGATTCCACCTAGCCCCACCCTTCTGAGTAGGACTTTTGTGGTTTTCGGTCGCCCGTTCGGGCGCGCTTGCACCACAATGCACCACGGTCGGCGCCTGCTGCCGGTGTCAGTCAGCGTGTTGTCGACCAGCGGGCGTGACCTCAGCATGGCGGCGACTTCCTGCTCGATCGCCTGGTCCGGCGGGCGGCCGGCGGCTGATTTTGCTCCAACCGGCGGTTTGACGAGGGAGCGGGTGCCGGCTCCCGGGGCCATGTTGTAGTACTCGGAGAACTAGAGCGCCGGCCGGCCTTGTCCGCCCGGACGCGTCGAGCCGTCGGCAAGTGTCGTTAGAAGCGCCTCGGCCACCGTCTCCTTCGCCGAGCGTTAGGCGTTCCCGTAGGTCAGTCGAGGCGACGCCCTACCCGTAGATCGGGCGTCGCCGACCCGCTCGGGATTTTCGGGGCGGCGGGGGCTAGAAGGATCATTCGGAGTGTGAGGGTTGATGGGGGTTCGACCGACCCGACCCGACCCGAGGGCCGTAGCCGATAGTGCCCCGTCACCGGGCTCCTCACCCGTCGGGGGTCTAACGGGACGCTCTGCGACCGGCACCACCGCTGACCTGGGGCACCCCGCCACACGCCCTGGTTGCTGCGACCGAGCTGCTCCGACGCCGATTCTCGTTGTTCGGCCCGGCTTCGCCAGTACGGAAGATAGTTGACCCGTGATAGTCAACTTTGTATAGTCGGTAACAACTATGAGCGACCGGAAGCCTACAAACCCTCTCGGCCTTGCGGTGCTGGCGTGGCTGATGAAGGAGCCGATGCACCCTTACGCGCTCGGCCTTCGCTTGCAGCAGACGGGCCAGGATCGCAGGATCAAGTACAACCGCGGGACGCTGTATCTGGTCATCGAGCAGCTGGCGCGCGCCGGGTTCGTCGAGGTGCAGGCCGTCGAGCGGCCCGGCTCGCGCCCCGAGCGGGCGATCTATGCGATCACCGACGCCGGCCGGACGGAGTTCCACCGCTGGCTGAGCGACCTGCTGGCCACTCCCCGCAGCGAGTTCCCCCAGTTCCTGGTGGCTCTGTCGTTCGTTGCGCTCGTGCCTCCGGGCGAAGCGGTCGAGCTGCTCACTCGACGGCTGGGACAGCTCCAGTCCTCCGCTGAGGAAACGGCCTCCGCACTGCGGGAGGCCAGGGAGTCTGGCCACCCCTGGGTGTTCCTCGTCGAAGAAGAGCTCGCCGCCGACCTTTTCGAGGTTGAGATCCGCTTTGTCACCGGGCTCATCGAGCGGCTCGGCGACCCCGGCTACGTCGATGCCTGGCAGCAGGCAGTAGGAGGATGGCTATGACCGCGACTCGTAGCGCGTTGATCATCGGGGCGGGCATCGCCGGTCCGGTCGCTGCCTTGGCGCTGCGCCTGACCGGGGTCGACGCTGCCGTCTACGACGCCACCATGCCAGGACGCGAAGAGACCGGGCTGACCCTGACGCTCGCCCCCAACGGCCAGGAGGCCCTCCGCATCGTCGGAGCGCTCGACGCTGTTCGAGCCATCGGTCTTCCGATGTCAGGTCAGCAAGTGACCGACGGTCGAGGGCGGCGCGTCGGCGTGTTCCCGCCCGTGGCCGGGCAGCCGCCAGTGCTCGCCTTGCGGCGTGCCGAGCTGTGCCAGGCACTGCGGGCACAAGCCGAAGCCGCCGGCGTGGCGATGCACTACGGGGCTCGGCTCGTGGACATCGAAGAGGACGGTGCCTGCGTGAGCGCCGTCTTCGAGGACGGACGCACGGCGAGCGCCGACGTGCTCGTCGGCGCGGATGGCATCCGCTCGCGGGTGCGTTCCATCGTCGATCCGGACGCCCCGTCCCCCCGGCAGTGGCCGCTGCTCAACCTCGGTGGCATCGCCGACACGGTGGTCGCCGACAAGCCCGATCAGCTGTACTTCGTGTTCGGCCGACGGGGATTCTTCGGCTACTGGGCCGAACCGAACGGTCGGACAGCCTGGTTCGCCAACGTCCCCGCAGACGAGCCCCATGACCGGCACGTCGCCAAGGCCCGCTCGACCGGAAACTGGCTCAACTGGCTACGAGACGTCTTCGCCGGGGAGACACCAGCCGAACAGGTCCTCGCCGCGACCGATTCCACTGCCATGGCGTTCGTCGGGGCGCTCGAGAGCCTGCCGCCCATCCCCCGCTGGTCCCGAGGGCGGGTGACCCTCGTCGGCGACGCCGTTTACGCTCCCTCGCCCAGTTCCGGCCAAGGCGCCTCGTTGGCCATCGAGAGCGCCATCGAGCTGGCCAGGTGCCTCCGTGACCGGCCCGACCCGCAATCCGCCTTCAAGAGTTACGAACACCTTCGACGGGCACGAGTCGCGCGGGTGGTCAAACGGGGAGAACGCACCACCTCCACCAAGACCGTCGGCCCGGCCGGCATCGCGGTGATGCGCCTCGTCATGCCCATCGCGTTGAAAACCTTCCTCAACCAGGAACGCACCCTCGGACCTGAACAACGCTTCCGGATCCCATGGGATAGAACCGTCGACGAAACCATCAGATGAGCCGGAGCGAAGCGGAACCGCCGTCCGCCGTCGCACTCCCGCTTCCGAGCACTGAAGCACCGACTTTCAGGCTCTTTGCCGCCTCACTACGAGTGGCCGACCAAGGGGCGGCCCAAGATTTAATCGTGGGGCCGCCGAGCAGAACTGGGTGATCGGCACCCTGCGGCCACGCACGGCCAGCCGCCAAAGACCAGCGCCGAGTCGGCGCTCGGCGTGGCGCTTCGGAAGGCCGGTCGCTGCTCGGGCCGAGCAGAATGTTCGTTCCGCAGTCGGTGTAGTGGACAGGTGGTCCCACGAGCCTGTGTGCCGAAAGCCGACGCACGGGACCCTCCCGACGATCATGCCTCCAGGTCGGCATGCAGCTTGGCGCGATGCGCCTCCAGCGTGGCGACCTCGGCTCGGAGCTTCTTCAAGGTACGGTCGACCTCGGTCAACTCGGCGCTCGTGCGACGCTGCCGGTGGTCCCGATCGTCGTGGGTGCTGTCCATGAGTTCCTCAACCTCGCGGCGAAGGAGCCTCAGCCAGGGGTTGCCGGCGATCGCGCCGACTCGGTCGTGAAGCTGTCCGGCGTCGATCGCGGCGACGATCTCTTCCTGGGTGAGGCCGAGTTCTTTGTGTGCTGTCTTGTCGCTGAGCGTCGCACCCTTTCGGCTCCACTCTTCTTGCACGGGACGCCCTTCCTCTCATGACCGACATGGGCTAGCTCGGCGGGTGAGCTGTCTGCCTGCTGCGGCTACCCGAGGCTGCCTTGGTCGCGCAGGCTGCTCAGGACCCGGAGGAGCAATGGAGCGTCCCGAACACTGGTCTCCCAGAGAAGGTCGAGGTCCAGCTTGTCGAGACGTTGATGGGCGAGGCGATCACGGAACCGGATCGGCGCCGACAACGGGAGTGCCCCCTGGGGGGCGCCGGTCATCTTGGCGTAGTGCTTGAGGGCGCTGCCTGTGCTCACCCAGCAGAACGCCAGGGCACGGCTCCGGTCCTCGCTGGCATCGAAGGCGGCTCGGCCGCCTTCGGAGACGACCCGGCGTACCTCCTCGACGCCGTGTATGGCAGCGTCGAGCTGCGCGGCGACCTCCTCGGGGCGACTCACGCAGTCGGCGCGGGAGCGAGCAACTCGCGAGGATGGGCACCGGGCGCACCAGAGGAGGTGACGCTGACACGGTGGCGGAGCAGGGTTTCGGCCTCGGCCTCGAACTCGGCGAGGTCGAAGTACGTTCGACCTTTCTCCAAGGTGACTACGAGCTCAGCGGGATCAGCGCCGAGTTTGACGGCGGTGATCCCATGCCGGGGTGCAAGCTCGGCCAGAAGGCCCGCTGCCTCCCGGAGCAGTCGATCATCCGCGCTGGGCAACTCGATACCACCAAGCGTACAACGCGCCGGCCGTCTTACGAGTGCCGCCCGCCAGAGGCCGGACCACCGTCTTGGCAGCTGACGCCTGATCGGTAGGGGCGACTCGAACCGGGAGGATCCAGGCCGATCTTCGGGACTGCTCTGCACCACGGATGCACCACGAGCGTTGGTCAGGAAGGGTCACCAAGGGTTACCTTTGGTCAGGTTCACATGGCGCTTGACCTGCGGTTTCGTGCGTTCGGGCAGGTAAGCGAGGTTGCCTGCACAGACCTGATAATGCTGAGGTCGGTGGTTCGATTCCAGCTAGCCCCACCACCACTGACCAGCTATTTTGTGTTCCGTTGGGACGGCGGCTCGACGTCTCGCCGATGGCCCGGAGCGCGACGGAAGTCGAGAATGGTTCCTACCCATGGCCTTGTCGCGCGCGGCCCGTCACAAGGGGGTCGGGGGCGATCCCAAAGACGGTCACACCATTTTCCTATCATTCCCTTGGTGCGAGGGCGACCTGGGCCCAATGGTATGAGCGAGTTGGCCGACCACGTTCCGCCAGCGGCTGTCGCGCGACCCAACCGACCGGACGGCGTGAGACCACGGCCCAGAGATGTTGCTTCGTTGGCTGGTCCGGCTGAGTTCGTCGTGAGAAAACACTCCGAGGAACCGTGCTATGTAGACCTCGGCGCCGGACCATCGATGCTTGTCCTCGGCGACGCCCACGAGGTCCTGCGTTCAATGCCAAACGGCTGCGTACAGGCGGTCGTCACGTCCCCGCCGTACTGGTCGCTTCGGGACTATGGGACCGAGGGACAAGTCGGGCTCGAAGAGTCCGTCTTTGACTTCGTCGATCGTCTCGCGGCGCTGTTCGACGAGGTAAGTCGCGTGCTCGCAGATGATGGCGTCCTGTGGCTCAACATAGGTGACTCGTACACTTCGGGCAATCGCACATGGCGGGCTGCGGACAAGAAGAACGTTGCCCGGGCGATGTCCGTGCGACCGCCGACCCCCGAGGGGCTGAAGCCTAAGGACCTAATTGGCGTTCCGTGGAGACTCGCTTTCGCACTGCAAAAACGGGGATGGTACCTGCGCTCTGACGTGATCTGGAACAAGCCGAATGCTCAACCGGAAAGCGTCGGCGACCGACCGACGCGCGCACACGAGTACGTCTTCCTACTGAGCAAGAGCGAGCACTATCGGTACGATCCCGGTGCCGTCCGAGGTCCAAATGACCGGCGGCTCCGAACGGTTTGGGACCTCAAAACGAAGGCCTATCGAGAAGCAAGCGGTCATTTCGCGACCTTTCCTCTGAGTCTCGTCGAGCCGTGCGTCCGGCTGACGACTCATCCCGGCGACATCGTGCTCGACCCGTTCATTGGCTCGGGAACGACTGGCCTATGTGCTGGCCAACTCGGCCGACGGTTCGCGGGCATCGAGTTGCAACCCAGTTACCTCGAAATGGCCCGCAGCCGGTTCGTCGCGAATGGCTTTGTCGAGCTCGCGGATGAGCCGCGTCACAAGGTAGGGCGTGGCTGACCCCTTCTGGCCGGGAGGTTGGAGCCAATCTAACCCAGATAGGTGGTACCTGAGTACGGTCCCCTCCCACGAGGACGGCTGGAACCCCCGGATCCTCCGAGAACAGCTGGGTGACGCCTTCACCTACATCGAGGAACACCACTGCAGTCTGGATGTGGCTGGTGAGGTCGTCACCCTTGAGGCTGGCTGGTGTTGCCGGGGAAACCGCCTCGTGCTACTCCCCAGGAACGACGAGCCGGCAGCCCATGCCGGGCTCAGTTTGGAAGTAGCGAGGTCGAGACGGATCCGGCTCGAGCTTGCGTCGGATCCTGCCCATGTAGCTTCGCAGATAGTCCGATTCCCTCTCGTACTGCGGTCCCCAGACCTCCTGGAGCAGCTGGCGCTGCGAGATGAGCTTCCCAGGGCTGCGGGCCAAGGTCGCGACCATGTGCCATTCGGTCGGGGTGAGACGCACGGGCTGGCCTGACGGGTCGGTTACTTGCTCATTGAGGAGGTCGATCGTGAAGTGCTCGGTCACGATCCGTGCCCGGTCTTCGGTCGGCGCCCCGCGGCGCAGCGCCGTACGGACGCGGGCCACAAGCTCGTCCATGCCGAAGGGTTTTGTGACGTAGTCATCCGCACCGCAGTCGAGCGCTTCGACCTTCGCCTGCTCATGGCTCCGGGCGGAGAGCACGATAACCGGTTTGGCTGTCCAGGCGCGTAGGCCCCGCAGGACGTCCACCCCGTCGAGGTCGGGCAGGCCGAGGTCCAGCAAGATAACGTCGGGATGCTCCCGGGCCGCCACCTCGAGCCCGTCGCGCCCGTTGGCTGCCCACTCGACGTCGTAGCCGCGGGCGCGCAGGCCGATGCTGAGGGCACGGGCGAAGGGGGCTTCGTCATCGATGACGAGGATCTGGCTCATTCCGGGCCTCTGCCGCGAAGCACGGGGTTGCTAGGAGGAGTACCCCCCGCAGCGGCCGTACCGTTGGTGTTGCTTGTCCCGTCGGTGGCCTCAGCTGCCCCGGGTTCGGGATGGAATGTTGTTGGCGGGGCCTGGCGGAGGCGGACGATCATCGTGGCACCGCCACCGGGGGTGTCCTCGACCACCAGGTCGCCACCGACGGCCTCGATGAAGCCCTTCGCAACCGCCAACCCGAGGCCGACCCCGCTGCCAGCGCCGCGGTCCCCGAGGCGCTGGAATGGCAGGAAAATCCGGTCCCGGTCGACGGGCGCGATCCCCGTGCCCCGGTCCACGATACGAAGCTCTACCCAGCCACCAGGTTGGGACGCCGCCATCACCCGCACCGGGTGATGGCCCGAGGCATGGATCGCGTTGGCGAGCAGGTTGGCGAGAGCGCGCTCAAGGAGCGGCGGGTCGGCCTCGACGGCGCACAGCGTCTCGGGGATGGCGACCTCGACAAGATCGCTTTCATAGGGCAGCGACGTCAAGGCAGCTGCCACCACCTCGTCCAGCCCGACGTGCTGGAGGTGGACCAGGACGGCACCGGTCGCCAACCTGCTCATGTCGAGGAGGTTGGCGACCAGGGCCGAAAGCCGATCGACCTCGGTGTCGATGGTCCCGAGCAGGGTGCGCACCGCTTCGGGCTCCCAGGCCACATCGTCTGGGAGGAAGCTCGTGGCCGCCGTCTTGATCGATGCGAGCGGCGTGCGCAGGTCGTGGCTCACCGCCGCGAGCAGCGCGGTGCGCACCTCGTTCGCCTTGGCTAGGGCGGTCGCCTCGGCAGCCTGCGCCTGCAGCTCGCGCTTTACGACGGCGACGGCGAGTTGGCCGGCGAATGTACTGAGCACCTCCCGATCGTCGGCTCGCATCCGCACAGAGGTGAGGGCAAGGACCCGGTCGCCGTCGACCGGCAGGGCAAGCGTAGCGTCGTGGGGCGAGGAGGGCGGATCCTGCCCCGCGGTCGCTTCGGCGCTCCAGTCGTCGCTGCCGACCCGGCGAAGCACGGCGACGCCGCGCACGGGGAACGTCCGGACGATCTCGTCCACGAGCGCCGGGAGCGGGTCGGGCCGGTCGAGGAGCGCCCCGGTGGCCCGTGCCAAGGAGGCGGCCTGGGAGCGGGTGCGCCGTGCTTCGAGGGCGCGGCGGGCGGCCACGTCTACGAGAGCGCTCACGACGGCCGCGACCACCACGAACACGACCAAGGTGAAGAGGTCGCGGGGGTCGGCGATGGACAAGGTGTGGACCGGCGGGCTGAAGAACCAGTTGAGCAGGAGGAACCCACCGAGGCCGGCCACCGCGCCCGCTGCAGCGCCGCCGACGGCGGCGGCGGCGACCACCGGGAGGAGGTACAGCAGCGACACGGTGCCGAGCGGGAGGTCGCCACGGGTGGCAGCGAGGCCGAGGGTGAGGAGTGGCAGCGCAATGACGGCGATGGCCAGGCCGAGGAGGCGTCGTCGGCCGCCGACGGCACCAAAGGTGGCGAGGCGGCTGAGAGGATGTCGTCTCTGCTGGTCCTCGCGCTCGCTTTGGGGAGGGCTCGTCTCGTCCGGGGCGACCCGGGCCGGCCCCGAGATCACGTGGACGTCTACCGCGTCCCCCGACTTGGCGATGACGGCGTTCACCACCGACCCGGCGCTCAGACGCGTCCAGTGTGAGCGGTGGCTCGTGCCGAGGACGATCTGGGTGGCATTTTCGGCCTTTGCCAGCTGGACCAGGGCCTCGGCGATGTTGGCTCCGACGACCTCGCGGTAGCTGCCACCGAGCTGGGTGAGAAGCACCCGCTGCTCATCGAGATGAGACGGGGAGCTGGACCTGAGCCCGTCGTCGGCGACGACGTGGACGCCGACGAGGTCGCCCTTGGCGCGTTGCGCCATGCGCGCCGCCCGGCGGATCAGATGCTCCCCGCTCGAGGCGCCGGTGAGCGCCACCAGCACCCGCTCCTTGGTCTCCCATGGCCCGTCGATCCCGTGGCGCCGGCGGTAGGTCTGGAGCTGCTCGTCGACGTTGTCGGCCTCCCATAGGAGGGTGAGCTCGCGAAGGGCGACCAGGTTCCCCAGGCGAAAGTAGTTGGCGAGCGCCACGTCGACCTGCTCGGGGGGATAGACGTGGCCGTGCGCCATGCGACGGCGCAACGCCTCGGGCGTCATGTCGACGAGCTCCACTTGATCGGCCCTTCGCACGAACGCATCAGGCACCGTCTCGCGTTGAGGCACGCCGGTGATGGCGGCGACGACGTCGTTTAGGGACTCGAGGTGCTGGACATTGACAGTGGAGATCACCGTGATGCCGGCATCGAGGAGCGCATCTACGTCCTGCCAGCGCTTCTCGTGGGCGGATCCCGGGGCGTTGGTGTGGGCCAGTTCGTCCACGAGGGCTACCTCGGGACGGCGACGGAGGAGCATGTCAAGGTCCATCTCGGCGAGCGTTTGGCCCCGGTGCACGAGCAGCTTCGGGGGGAGGACCTCAAGGTCTCGCAGCTGTGCGACCGTCGCCTCGCGCCCGTGTGTATCGACCCAGCCGACCACGACGTCGGTCCCTCGCTCTCGCCGGCGCCAGCCCTCGTTCAGCATGCTGTAGGTCTTGCCGACGCCGGGAGCCGAGCCGAGGTACACCCGCAGCAAGCCTCGGGCCATCGCCCCATCGTAACGACACCCTCAAGCAAATCCCCTGGCAGCCGGCGTGAACAGGTCGCGAAAAATGCGGCAAAACGCGTGAACAGCGCGTGAAAACGCTGCCGCGGTGTTGGTACAGGGGGGTAAAACCGGGTCCGTGGCCTCTCCCGACCGTCATTTCCCGTCGCTCGGCTCCGCACGTGCGCCGCTGGCGCCGCCGGCTCGATGGCCGAAGGGCACCCGTTGCGCGGTGGGGCACGAGAAATCTGACGCTTTATGCCGTGTTCTTGTACTCATGACGAATCGCTTCGCTATGACCACCATGGCCGCTTTGGCCCACCGGCAACCATGAAAGACCTCGTCTCGCGCCAACCGGTTGCGGTCCGGGGCCCCCTTATCCCGCTCTACGAGCTGCTTGCACCGCACTGCGGTGCCGACCCGATCCTACCAGCGCGCGACCCGAGGAGCGACCCGTGACCTGGCAAGGCGTCCTGCAGATCTTCGTCCTCTTGGCCGTGGTGACTGTCATTGGCAAGCTTCTCGGCACCTACATGTTCAACTTCCTCGAAGGTGGCCGGACCTTCATGGACCGCGTCCTTGTCCCCTGTGAGCGCGGCGTCTACCGCCTCTGCGGGATCGACCCCACCGTCGAGATGCGTTGGACCCGCTACGTCTTCGCCCTGCTTGCCGTGAACGTCGTGGGCTTCGTGATCCTCATGGTCCTGTTGGCACTCCAGCCAGTGCTTCCCATCTTCAACCCCGCGCACATGGCGAAGGTGCCGTTCTGGGTGAACCTCAATACCTCGATCAGCTTCATAACCAACACCAACTGGCAGAACTACGGCGGAGAGACGACGCTCAGCTACCTCTCCCAGATGTGGCTCACCGTCCAGCAGTTCCTCTCCCCGGTGACTGGCATTTGCCTGCTGCTCGCGGTAGTTCGGGGCTTTTCCCGCCACAATGCCAATACCATCGGCAACTTCTGGAGGGACTTCATCCGCACGCTTTTGTGGGTGGCCATCCCGATTGCCATCGTCGGCGCCGTCGTGCTCATTGTATTGGGCAGTCCCGAGAACCTCCACGCCTACACCGTGGTGCACACTCTGCAAGGGCACAAGCAGGTGATCGCGCAAGGCCCCGTGGCCTCGATGACCTCGATCATGCAGCTCGGCGACAATGGTGGTGGCTTTTTTAACATGAACGCCGCGCAGCCCTTCGCCGGCCCCAATGCGGCCTCGATCCTCTTCCAGCTGGTCCTCGGCTTCAGTGTGCCCGTCGCTTGCATCTTCCTTTTCGGGAAGATGGTGAAGAACACCCGTCAGGCCCGGCCTATCTACTGGTCGATGGTGATCCTCTTCGTGATCGGCGCCATCGTTCTTTACCACTTCGAGGCGGTAGGGAACCCCGCGCTTGCCGCCCACCATATTCACCTGGCCGCATCACACAACCTGGAGGGCAAGGAGGTCCGTTTCGGCACTGGGACCACGTCGCTGTTTGAGAACTCGACCACCACGATCTCGTGGGGCAGCGTCATCGCCTCCAACGACAGTCTCACCCCAATCGGTGGTCTGGTCCCACTGTTCAACATGATGACCGGCGAGGTGATCTTTGGCTCCTGGGGGGCTGGGATGATCGGCATGATCGCCTACGCCGTGCTCGCGCTATTCCTCGCCGGGCTGATGGTCGGGCGCACCCCGGAGTACCTCGGAAAGAAGATCGAGTCCTTCGAGGTGAAGATGGCGGTTCTCTCGATGATCGTGCCGAGCCTCGTCATCTTGGTGCTCTCCGCCCTGTCGGTGGCGCTCCCCGCCGGGAGGTCGGGAATCTTCAATCCCGGCCCGCACGGGCTCTCCGAGGTGCTCTACGCCTTCTCCTCGGGTGTGGGCAACAACGGGTCGGCTTTCGGCGGGCTCAGCTCGGCGACGCCCTGGTATTCGGCGACCGTTGGCCTTGCCATGTTGTTCGGCCGGTTCCCCATGTACATCCCGCTCGTCGCCATGGGCGGCGCCCTGGCGAGAAAGCAGCGCGTCCCCGAGAGCGCCGGCACATTCCCGACACACGGGCCGCTGTTCACCGTGCTATTGACCGGCACGGTGGTGGTGGTCGGGGCGCTCATCTTCTTCCCCGCCCTCGCCCTCGGGCCCTTCGCCGAGCAGTTCGCCGCTCACGCCGGGAAGCTTTTCGGTGGGTGAGCACGTGACGAGCATCCAGACCCGGTGCCCAAGGAGGTGGCAGCGATGAGCCAACAGGAGCCGATGTCCCCGACGCAAACGAGCGTCGTGGCTTTTTCCACCGAGGGCGACCACCACGCCGTCCCCGGCCATGGGACGGGGCGGCGCCGGACGATGAGCATGTGGGACCGCGACCTTGTGCGCCACAGCCTCGGCCAGTCGCTGCGCAAGCTCGATCCGCGCGCCCTCACCCACAACCCGGTCATGTTCGTCGTCGAGGTCGGGTCGCTCTTCACCACTGCCGACGCCTTTCGCTACCTCGCTTCGGGCAAGATGGGCCTCTTCTCCTTCACCGGGCAGATCGCCGTCTGGCTGTGGCTGACCGTGCTGTTCGCCAATTTCGCCGAGGCGATGGCCGAGGGCCGCGGCCAGGCCCACGCCGACGAGCTGCGCCGGACGCGCACCGAGACTGAGGCCAAAAAGCTCACCCCTAAGGGCATCCAGGTCGTGCCTGCCACCGCCCTACAGGTCGGCGACGTCGTGGTCGTGGCGGCTGGGGAGGTGATCCCCGGCGACGGCGAGGTGATAGAAGGCATCGCCTCGGTTGACGAGTCGGCCATCACCGGCGAGTCGGCGCCGGTGATACGAGAGTCGGGCGGGGACCGCAGCGCCGTGACCGGAGGCACCACCGTGCTCTCCGATGAGATCCAGGTGAAGATCACCGCCGGCCGCGGCGAGTCCTTCCTCGACCGCATGATCACCCTCATCGAAGCCGGCGTTCGCCAGAAGACCCCCAACGAGATCGCCCTCGCCCTCTTGCTCGCCGGCCTCACGCTGATCTTCCTCGTGGTCGTGGTCACCGTCGCTCCGTTCTCGGTCTACTCCCACGCCCCGGTGTCGGTCACCGTCCTCATTGCCCTCCTCGTCGCGCTCATCCCGACCACGATCGGTGGGCTGCTGTCGGCGATCGGGATCTCTGGGATGAACAGGCTCCTCGAGCGCAACGTCCTCGCGCTGTCGGGCAGGGCGGTCGAGGCGGCCGGGGATGTGAACGTCATAATGCTCGACAAGACCGGCACGCTCACCATGGGGAGCCGCCAGGCGAGCGCGTTCGTGCCCGCTCCGGGTGTGGACGGGCGCGAGCTGGCCGAGGCTGCCCAGCTCTCGTCGCTCGCCGACGAGACGCCCGAGGGACGCTCGATCGTGGTGCTGGCCAAGGAGCGCTTCGACTTGCGGGCGCCGGACCTCGACAGACCCACGGTCTCCTTCGTGCCCTTCAGTGCCCAGACGCGCATGAGCGGCGTGGACCTCGACGGCCGCCAGATCCGAAAGGGCGCCGCCGAGTCGATCGCTCGCTGGGCCGAGGTCGAGATTGACCCCGAGACCAAGGCGGCCGTGGAGGAGATCTCCCGTGCCGGGAGCACGCCGCTCCTCGTGGCCGAGAACCGCCGGATCCTCGGCGCCGTCGAGCTGAAGGACGTGGTCAAGCCCGGGATCAAAGAGCGCCTCGCGTCCCTTCGGGCGGCGGGCATCAAGACGGTGATGATCACCGGCGACAACCCGATCACGGCCAACGCCATCGCAAAGGAGGTGGGCGTCGACGACTTCTTGGCCGAGGCGACCCCCGAGCGCAAGATGGACTACGTGAAGGCGATCCGCGCCGAGGGCTACATGGTGGGCATGGTCGGCGACGGCACGAACGACGCCCCGGCTCTCGCCAACGCCGACGTGGCCGTCGCCATGAACACCGGCACGATGGCGGCCCGAGAGGCCGGCAACATGATCGACCTCGACTCCAACCCCACCAAGCTCATCGAGATCGTCGAAGTCGGCAAGCAGATCCTCATCACCCGCGGCGCACTCACCACCTTCTCGGTGGTGAACGACGTGGCCAAGTATTTCGCCATCATTCCCGCGATGTTCGTCGTCGCCTACCCCGGACTCGAGGCGCTCAACATCATGCACCTCACGTCGCCCCAGACGGCGATCCTCTCGGCGATCATCTTCAACGCCCTTATCATCCCCGCCCTCATCCCGCTCGCCTTGCGCGGTGTGCGCTACCGGGCCACCACCGCCATCGCCATCCTGCGCAAAAACCTGCTCATCTACGGCCTCGGGGGGCTGGTGGTGCCCTTTGCCGGCATCAAGCTGATCGACATGGTCGTTACTGCCCTCGACCACCCGCTGACCATGCCCGTCACCGCCACCATGCCCGTCACCGCCACCATGCCCGCCCGTCTTGGAAAGGAGGAGCCATGCGCCTCAGGGTGATCTGGAGCGCCGTCCGAATGGTGTTGCTCTTCGTGGTCGTCCTCGGCCTCGGCTACAACCTCCTTATGGTCGGCATCGGCGAAGCCGCCTTCCCTTCGCACGCCAACGGCAGCATGGTCAACTACGACGGCCGGGTGGTGGGGTCACGCCTGATCGGCCAGCAGTTCACCTCTGCTCGCTTCTTCGAGGGCAGGCCGAGCGCTACGACACCCCCCTACAACGCCGCCTCCTCGGCGGCGAGCAACTACGGGCCGACCAACCCGGCGCTCCTAAAGGAGATCCGCACCAACCTGGCCCAGGTGCTAAAGGAGAACCCGGGCGTGAAGGCGAGCCAGGTGCCCCCTGACCTCGTTGAGAGCTCGGCCAGCGGATTGGACCCCGATATCTCCCCGGCGGCCGCGTACCTGCAGGTCCCGAGGGTCGCCAAGGCCAACCACCTGCCCGTGGCCACGGTGCGGAACCTCGTCGCCCAGCATGTGACCGGTAGGTTCCTCGGGATCTACGGAGCCCCCCACGTCAACGTCCTCGAGTTGAACCTGGCGCTGCTCAGGCTCGACAAACACTGAGCCTCGATCGAAGGAAGGAGGCAAAATGGCCTACGCCTGGGAGACCGTTGGAGGGATCGCTGCGGTCGTGGTCTTGTTCGGCTTGTTCTGGCTCTACGCTAAGGCATGTGACCGCCTCTAACCCATCAGAAAGCACCAGATAGATAAGGAACCCATAATGAGCACCATTGAAATCGCCGCGTTCGTCACCAGCATCGCCATGCTGGTCTTCTTGTTCTACGCCATGCTCTACCCCGAGAAGCTCTGACGCGCCGAGGCACCAGCCCCCGGCGGGCGACGCGGTCGGTGATGGTGGGCTGCCACTTCCATCATCCCTACTCGGTCTCGAGGGAGGGCATGGGGCCCTCACCACTTCCTGGTCCGGTCGCCGATAGCTGGCCGCGAAGGCGCCGGGCCATGGGCGCAGCAAGAGCGAGAACGCCGGCCAGGGTGGCGAAAGCGAGCCACGGCGTACCTTCAGCGAAGCCGGAGAGGACCGCGACCACGATCCCGCCTGCCTGGCCGGCAAGCCAGAGGAGCCCCGCAGCTGCAGCCGCCCCGTCGCCGCCGCGGCGCTCCGCAACCTCGAGCATGACGGGTAGGCAGGGCAGGAGGAGTACCCCGACTAGGCACAGGCTGACGGTGGCGCTCATAAGACCAGGCACCCAGGCAAGGACGGAGCAGGCGGCGATTGTTGCCACCCCACCCACGACAAGTGCTGGTAGCTGCCAGCCCCTCCGCGCCACCCATGGTGGCATTAGAGCAGAGCTCGCAACGCCGCCAAGGACCATGACTGTGAGCAGGGTGTCGGACTGCCTGGCGTCGATGCCGGCCGGCTGGAGCAAGGGCTGTGCCCAGGTCGTGAGCGAGACGAACACGCCGAAGCCGACGAAGACGAATGCGACGAGGCCTCGCATGACGGGGTCGGACCAGAGGCGGCGCATCTCCGACCACCCGGCATTGGCGACGACCTCCTCTGACGAAAACGGCGAAGGGCAACGCAAGAGCGAGACCACGAGCACTACCGCACCTAGGGCGGAATAGGCGGCCCCGATGGAGAGGAGGAGCCCTGCCTGGGCTGCACCGAAGCTGGCCGCTGCGACGAAGGCCATCACGAAGCCCAAGAAAGTCCCGGCCGAACCTATTGCAATCCCCAAGGGCCTGTCGGGTGGGCGCAGGTAGCGCCTGGCCACAGCGGTGACAGCGTTCAATAGGAACGGCTGGGCAGCAGCCACCACTACTTGTCCGAGGAGGACCCAAGCGAAGCCGTTCCGGCTGAGACCACCTAGGCGGATGGCGGCCCCGAGGGCGTTGAGCACGGCCCCGGCACCGAGCCAGGTCCGGAGCGAGCGGTCCACCGCTCTTGCGGCCGGTATCGCGAGCAGGACGTACATGAGGGGGAAGACTTCTGAGAGCATGCCCACCTGGGACTCGCTAACCCGGAAGTGGGCCTCGACGCCGGTGGTGAGTGGCGCGAAGACGAGCCAAGCCATCTGGTTGGCTGACGAGGCGATCGCGAAGCTGGCGACAGGCAGCCAACGGCTCCGAGGGGTTGCCACGGCAAGCGATGATAGATGCCGGGGTGCGGGGCTCCCCCGCATTGAACGGCCCAGGACTACTCAGACGCCGAGGCTGCTGCGTGCCCCGGCTTGGAAGGCCCAAAACGGCATTGCCCGCTTGGCTAGGATGCCGACGCGCTCCGAGGCTCTCCCAACTGACACGCGCCGAGGCGGGTGGCCCGAGGTGAGCACCTTGGAGACGACGCCTGCCACCTTGTCGGGGGCGACGCCCTTTCGCTCATCGCGTTCCATCACGGAGATGGCCTTGGCCTGCGCCGACGAGTAGCTCCCGTCCAGAGCTCCCGCACCGACGACACGGCGGCGCTCGGTGAACTCGGTGCGGACGTTGCCGGGTTGGACCAGCGTCACCTTTATCCCGAAGGGCTCCACCTCATAGGCGAACGCCTCGCCGAGGCCCTCGAGGGCGAACTTCCCGGCTGTATAGAAGGCCTGGAAAGGGATGCCGATCATCCCGGCTATCGATGAGAGCAGTACGACCCGCCCGCCGCCTGCCGCCCGCATCGCCGGCAGGACGGCCTGGACGGCGCGGACGGTCCCCCAGAGGTTGGTCTCTAGCTGTGCCTTGGCGTCCTCGACGGGAGTCAGCTCGAAAGCCCCGGCAACGCCCCAGCCAGCGCAGGTTACGAGCGCGTCCAGGTGCCCGCGCTCTTCTAGGACCTTGGCCACCCCGTCGCTCACCGAGGCGTCGTCGTCAACGTCCATGACCAGCCCTTCACAGCCGTCCGGTGCCGTTCCCCGCCTACTCGCACCCACCACCACCCATCCGTTGGCGGCCAGCCGGGCGGCCGTAGCCCATCCGATACCGGCAGACGCCCCCGTCACAAGCGCGACCTTGTCCACCAGTGGCTCCGTTCCCCGCCTCCGGCGCCGGCTCCTTGCCGACGATGGCAGTAGCAAAATCCTAATGCAGCGGCGTGTGCCATATGGTCGAGCCTTGTGGTGGCACCATATTGCACCACGCACGGAACATGTGTGGTGAAATCTTTGGCGATTTGTGCGACAATACGCTTCCATGTGTTACCAAGGCCTTCGCCGGCGGGCGCTGGTCTCTCCGCACAGGTGGGTCGCGTGCCTAATCGTTCCATTGGCCGCGCTCTGTAGTGCTGCACCAGCCACGGCCTCCGTCATCTCGTACCCGGGTGCATTACCCGCTCTGACCACTTCGTATTACGAACAATCCGGCAGTTCATCTGTGATGTACAGGCAAGGAGAAGCGGCTGGGAAAGGGGGGGCACAGGGCATCGTCATATTGGACTTTGGTCGGCCCGCTGCCATAGGTGCTACATACGGGACCATGGGCTTTGGCGGTTCTTTCATTTCCTTGCCGGCGATTGTGACCGGTGTAGAGGGCTTTATAAGGGCCTACTTCCACTACGCGCCGGCCGGTATGACCCTGGACGTAGCCGTTGGGACCAATGACAGCTGTGGTACCGGGCAGCCCTGCGGTACCAGGATCTGCGGGTGCAACAACGAGCCAGTGAGCTTTTACGCCTATGGCGGTGCCTGGGCGCTCGCGGTAGAAGAGCTGCGGTCCTGGGCGTTGGATCTGAAGGCTGCAGGTGGTTACACCGACACGGTACGTGTTGTCGCGGCCGACGATGCCGAGCCGGCCTACGACCCCGGTTACCGCAACACCTACGAGTTACTGGCGGGCTACGCAGCGACCGTGGGGGGATCGGAGCCGGCGATGGTCGACTACGGCTCCGCCGAGCGGTCCTGGACCGAGGAGGAGCTGCTGCAGGTGGCTTACGGTTTTCGCCCTGATGTGCCCATGCCGCAGGTCTACTACTCGTCTCAGGCTGGCGAATGGGCGAACCTGCTCTCTTACGCCAAGAGAGCCCGTCATCTGAACATGACCATCTTCGGGGTGCTCGCGGGGGCTGACCCGGCGGCCGCTTACGGCGAGATGCTGAGTGCAGCGGAGCGCGTCACGCAGCAGCACGCAATACCGTGGCTGTCAACCTTGACCAGCTGACTGCCTGGCCCCTACGGGGCGGGGGGCCGGAAGTGCTTGCCGAGAGTGCCGGCCTGGCCCTGGTAGTTGGACCCTATCCCGGCTCCGTAGAGCCTGGTAGGGGGGCTCACCATGCGCTCGAACGTGAGGCGGCACACCCGTTGCCCGTGCTCGATCATAAATGGGACGTCGTGGGCGCGGACCTCGAGGGCAGCCCGTGAACCGCGGAGCTCGCCCGAAGCGTCGTAACCAAAGCCGGGGTCGAAGAAGCCGGCGTAGTGTGCCCGAAGCTCACCGCTCGTCGGGTCGTATGCCGTCATCTCGCAGGCGAGGCCGGGCGGCACGGACACCGCTTCGCGAGAAAGTAAGAGGTAGAAGCGCTCGGGGGCGAGCACGATGCGCCCCTCACCCTCTGGCACCGCCCTCTCCCAGTAGCTCTCCACGGTGTGCCCACCGAGCTTGGCCATATCCAGGGCAAACGTGTGCTCCCGTGCCGTGTAGCCGACGCTCTCGCCTGGCCCGGCCCTCAGGTCAACAGAGAGGAAGAGCCCATCGCTTGTTGCCAGCTCTCCCGGCCTCGCAGGGCGCTCGTCCAGGTAGAGGAGAGGATGGGCCTCCTCGTGCCACCGGCGGAGCTCTTGGTCGTCCACGCGGGAGCGGCCGATCATGAGGCGCAGCTGGTTGAGCGAGAGGCCCTCGTGGGCTCGTACGGCGAAGGAAAGGGGCACCACCTCTAGCCAGAGCGGCCCTTGGTAGCCCGCCGAGACCTCATCGAAGCGGTAGCCATGGTCTGTTACGAGGCGCGTGAACACGTCGAGACGGCCCGTCGAGCTCTTGGGGTTGGCCTTCCCGCGCACGAAATGCGGGAGCGAGAGCGATTCCGCCAACGGGACGAGGTAGGGCCGGCCCGTCTCGAGCACAGCGCCCGCGCCGCTCAGGTCAAGCTCGTCGACCACCAGCTCTTGAAGCTTGCCTTCGACTGTCTTGTCTCCGGGCAGAAAGCTGCAGCGGATCCGGTATGCCCGTTTGCCTAGGCGCAGGTCGAGGCTCGCTGGCTGCACGTTGCTCGGTGGTACGGGGACGTCGCCGGCACCGACCCAGCCTTCGCGGAGGGCCTCTTCTAGCATCTGGCTTGGGAGCACGCCGCACGTGCGCTCGTTTAGGTCGGCGAGCCCAAACTCGGGCTGGCGCAGGCCGGGAAGACCCAAGTCGGCGTTCACCGGTTGGGTCGCCATGCCACACGATCGTAGCTGCGGCTAGCGTGACGCCTGTGGCTGGCAGTGGTCCCACTAACACCGCACGGCCCCGGGGCGCCAGCTTGAGGCTTCTCTCGCGCGCCCTGTTCGCCGTGGTGCTCGCGGCGCTGGCCGCCGTCGTGGTGCGGTTGCGCGGGACAGGTGGCACCCCAAGGCACCGGGGCGGCTGGCGGGAGCTGTCTGCCGAGGATTTCGTGGAGCCCGTGGAGGAGTAGTAGTGCGCGCCGTCCTGGTCGGCCTGGGCGCGGTCGGTGCCCGTTGCGCTCGCCAGCTCCTTTCTTCAGTACTGATCGATGAGCTCGTGGTCGTCGTCCGCCACCGCGCACCGGCAGCTGGTGTGCTGGCATCGATCGGTTCTCCTGGCTCGGTCGAGCTGGTGGAGCTCTCGCCGGGCGACTTCGGACGCTCTCTCAGGGGTGCTGGGGTGGTCGTGCTGGCTGCCCCCGGCACCGCGACGTTTGCTCGGGAGGCGGTCGACCAGGGAGTCCCGGCGGTCTCTGTCGCAGACGCTACCGACGAGGTGCGCCTGCTCCTCGGGCTTGGCACGGAGGCGCGCGACCGAGGCGCCGCCGTTGTGGCCGGGGCGGGCATGGCCCCCGGGTTGTCGTGCCTGCTGGCGGCCGCCGCAGCAGAGGGCATGGACGAAGTCAATGAGGTGCATGTCGCCACCCTCGGGACCGGTGGCCCGGCGTGCGCCCGTCGCCACCATGCGGCTCTGCGTGAGATGGTCGAGGAGTGGCGCGAGGGTGCGTGGGAGCGCAAGGTGGCGAGCTCGGGGCGAGAGCTGGTCTGGTTCCCAGATCTTGGGGGCGCCGATTGCTACAGGGTGGAACGAGCCGACCCGCTGCTCATGGTGGAAGCCTTCCCCGGCCTCCGCCGCGCGACCACCCGGGCGGCGGCGTCGAGGCGCGACCGCCTTACCTCGTGGTTGCCTATGCTCCGCCCGCCTCATCCCGAGGGTACCGTTGGTGCGCTGCGCGTCGAGGTGCGCGGGCGGCGGGGGGACAAGGCGGGCACGGTGGTGCTCGGGGCGAGCGGTCGTCCAGCGCTCGTGGCTGGGACAGTCGCGGCGCTCGCTGCCGAGATGGCCGCCAGCCGGCTCTTGAAGCCTGGTGCCGGCGGGCTCGCTTCGTTGGTGGCGACCCCCCGGGAGGCTCTGGCCGAGCTCTCCCGGCGGGGGGTGAAGGCCGAAATCTTTGAGGGTGTGGGGCCGGCCCCCACCGAGTGAAACCGGCCCCCACTGGGTGAAAGCTGCGCCCTAGGGCTTGCGGCGGTGTTTCCAGTTGTAGGCGTCCTCCCACCCGAGGGCGGCGAGTGCCTTGTTGACCAGGGTCAGCGCGGCCGTTGCCTCGTAGTCGTCAGAGCGCAGGTAAATCCTCTGCACGAGCCTGGTCCTGGCGTCCTCGAGGGCGGTGCGGCCAGCGCGGGCCAACTCCTCGGCTGGGTCGCCACGCTTTGGGCTACCGGGTTCGCCAACATCGCCCTCAGCGCTGGACGCGAGGGCGATGGCACGTTCGACGACGCTGTCCTCTGAAGTCATGACGGCCTGAGCGTAGCCCAGCTGGGGGGCCGTCACTCGCTGCTGGCCGAGCGGGGACGCCGGCGCCTGAAAAACCGCACTACCGGGTCATACTTGGCGTCTACGACCCGTTCCTTCAATGCGATGATGGCGTTGTCGGTGATCTTTATGCTCTCGGGGCACACCTCGGTGCAGCACTTGGTGATGTTGCAGTAGCCGAGGCCCTGCACATCTTGAACGAACTCTTTGCGGTCAAGGGCGTCGTTTGGGTGCATGTCGAGCTCCGCGTAGCGTATGAAAAAGCGCGGGCCTGCGTAGTGCTCCTTGTTTTCTTCGTGGTCGCGAATTACATGGCAGACGTTCTGGCAGAGCCAGCACTCAATGCACTTGCGGAATTCCTGCGAGCGCTGCACGTCGACCTGGTGCATGGTAAAAGGAGCTTGCGGTTGCTCAGCTGTTGGTGTGAATGCCGGGACCTGCTTGGCTCTCTCGTAATTAAACGAAACATCGGTGACGAGGTCCCTGATGATCGGGAAGGTCCTGAGGGGGGTGATCGTGACGGGCTCACCTTGGGGGAGGCTCGAGAGCCTCGTCATGCACATGAGGCGGGGCCGGCCGTTTATTTCTGCAGAACAGGAGCCGCATTTGCCGGCCTTACAGTTCCAGCGCACCGCAAGGTCGTTTGCCATCGTGGCCTGGGCGCGGTGGACGGCGTCGAGGACCACCTGGCCCTCCTCGGCGGGGACCACGTACTCGGCGAAGTCCCCGCCGTTGGCGTCCCCCCGCCATATGTTCAGCGTCAGGTCGTAGCTCAATGCTCTCCTTCCAGCAGTTCGGCTAGCTCGGGAGGCGCCTTCGGGAGCTCTTGGCGCCGTTTCGTGAGGGTGGGCGCGCCGCCGTCAGGGGCGGCCTTTAGTTCGAGCACGATGTTTTGTGTGCCCCAGTACGGGTCTGTCATCGGGAAGTCGTCACGAGTGTGGGCACCCCGGCTCTCTTGGCGCTCCAGGGCGGCTATGGCGACGGCCTGAGAGACGAGCAACATGTTGCGCAGGTCTAGGGAGAGGTGCCAGCCCGGGTTGTAGCGCCTGCCGCCGTCGACCGATACGCGAGTGGCCCGTGCCTGCAGTGCGGCGATGCGGCCAATGGCTTCCTGGATCTCCGCCTCCACGCGGATGATGCCGACCAGGTCCTGCATCGTCTCCTGTAGTTCTTGGTGGAGGGCGTAAGGATTCTCCTCGGCCTTCCCGCTTTGGAGTGGGGCGAGCGCCTCGCCGACAGCCCTTTTCAGGTCGGCCTCAGAGATCTTCGGCCGTCCGGCGCCCAGCGATTTCACATATGAGGCTGCGAACTCCCCGGCGCGCCTACCGAAGACGAGCAAGTCGGAAAGGGAGTTGCCACCGAGGCGGTTCGCCCCGTGCATCCCGCCGGCCACCTCCCCCGCAGCGTAGAGGCCGGGGACACGTGATACTTGGGTGTCGGCGTCCACTTCTACGCCGCCCATCACATAGTGGCAGGTGGGACCGATCTCCATGGGCTCCTTGGTGATGTCGACGTCGGCCAGTTCCTTAAACTGGTGGTACATCGACGGCAGGCGCCTCTTTATGAACTCGGGGCTCCGCCGGCTCGCTATGTCCAAGAAGACGCCCCCGTGCGGGGACCCCCGGCCTGCCTTGATCTCAGAGTTGATCGACCTGGCGACTTCGTCGCGGGGGAGAAGTTCCGGGGGCCGGCGGTTGTTGCTCTTGTCGTCGTACCAGCGGTCGGCTTCCTCGACGCTGTCGGCCGTCTCGGCCTTGAAGAACTCCGGGATGTAGTCGAACATGAAGCGCTTGCCCTCGGAGTTGCGCAGCACGCCTCCGTCGCCGCGCACCGACTCGGTGACGAGCAGCCCCCGCACCGAGAGCGGCCATACCATGCCGGTCGGGTGGAACTGGACGAACTCCATGTTGAGGAGCGCCGCCCCCGCTCGGAGCGCCAGGGCGTGGCCGTCCCCCGTGCACTCCCAGGAGTTCGAGGTGACCTTCCAGCTCTTGCCGATGCCCCCGGTGGCGAGCACGACGGCTGGGGACTCGAACACGACAAACTTGCCCGACTCTCGCCAGTAGGCGAGGACGCCTGCTATGCGCTCCCCGTCTTTCAGGAGGTCCGTGACCGTGAGCTCCATGAAGACGTCGATACCGAGGGCTACAGCCCGCTGCTGTAGGGTGCGGATCATCTCGAGGCCGGTGCGGTCGCCGACGTGCGCGAGCCTCGCGTAACGGTGGCCGCCAAAGTCCCGCTGGCTTATCTTCCCAGCCGGGGTGCGGTCGAACAGCGCACCCCATTGCTCGAGCTCGAGCACGCGATCGGGCGACTCCTTGGCGTGCAGCTCCGCCATGCGCCAGTTGTTCAGGAGCTTCCCGCCGCGCATCGTGTCACGGAAGTGGACCTTCCAGTTGTCCTCGGGCCACAGGTTGCCGAGGGCGGCGGCGATACCCCCCTCGGCCATGACAGTGTGCGCTTTCCCGAGCAGGCTGCGGCAGATGATCGCGGTCTTGGCCCCGGCGTCGCTGGCTTCGACGGCCGCCCGGAGGCCGGCGCCGCCGGCACCTATGACGACGACGTCATATGGATGGTGCTCGTAGGTTTCTTCTGGCATTTTAGAAAAACCTCGGGTTGGGGATCCATCCGACCGCGACCATCCGGATGTAGAGGTCAGTGAGTGCGACCCAGACCATGCTTACTAGGGCGATCTGCATGTGGCTCTGGTTGAGTTTGGAGACGACACCCCAGAGCCAGAAGCGCACGGGGTGACGCGAGAAATGCTTCAGCCGGCCCCCGATTATGTGTCGGCAAGAGTGGCAGGACAGCGAGTACATCCACAAGAGAGCCGCGTTCAACGTGAGGATGATCGAGCCAACGCCCATGTTCCAGCCGCCCGGCCAGCGGAACGACTCGAAAGCGTCCCAGGTGAGCACGCCGTTTACGAGCAAGGCGAGGATGAAGAAGAGCCGGTGGAGGTTTTGCAGGATCAGCGGGAAGCGCGTCTCGCCGGTGTAGCGGCGGTGGGGCTCGGCGACGCCGCAGGCCTGTGGCGCCCGCCAGATCGCTCTGTAGTAGGCCTTGCGGTAGTAGTAGCAGGTCGTGCGGAGCCCGCCCGGGATGATGAGGGCGAGCAGCGCCGGCGAGACCGCCCACCAGGTCCCTATGAAGCCGACCCTTGGTGGGTGCACGATGTGCGAGCCGGCTCGGACGTTGGCGCAGATGGAAGCGAGGCAGGGTGAATAGAGGGGGGAGAGGTAGGGGCGGGCGTAGTAGTCAGCGTTCTCCCACGCCGCCCAGGCCACATAGCCGACGAACAAAAGGAACAGGATCGCGTAGGCGGTGGGCTCGAGCCGCCAGCGGTCCTTGCGCAGGGTCTTGGCGGCGATGGCTGCCCGTGGTCCCGTGCGGGGGGGTGTCGGGGTGGTCGTCGCCGCGGTCATGGCGAGCCGAGGGTCAGGTTGCCGCTGGTCATACCGCTAACGCTAACTCCCGAAGGCGCTGGGGGCACAACTGAGGTCCTGCGGCTCGGCTGGCGGCCCTGTTGAACCCAGGTAAGGGCTACCTGCCAACCCCGTGCCGGGTAGCTGAGACAGGCGGGATGGGTCGCTGGCGTGACGCTCGCCACCCCGCTCTATGTGCTGTTCTATCACGTTACGTGAGTTGACCGTGGCATTGGGTGTACGAGGCGCAATCTGCGAAACCGCGCGTGGTCTGGGACCCCTCCCTAGGCAGGCGGTGCGGTGCCTGGCCGCACGAGCTGGCCGCACGAGCGGGGCACGGCGCCTCGGGCACGCGGTAGCTGGTACGGTGGCCTCTAGGCCGGTTGCCATGGGGACGTAGCTCAGTTGGCTAGAGCGCCTGCTTTGCACGCAGGAGGTCGTCGGTTCGAATCCGATCGTCTCCACCAGACTTGTCAAGCGCGAACCATGGGCACCATCAAGGTGGTCGTGGCCCGTGCTTTCCGCCCCCAAGGCCCTGACCAGGTCATCTGCTACTAGAGCAGCCATCGGGTCAGTGAGCCTGGCACCGACGACACCCTCGTCGTCAACATCGAAGCCCTCCCAAACTGCCTGGTTGATCCGCTTGCGCGTTGCGTCACTAGCTCTGACATAGATGTCGTGTAGCTGGCTGACCAGCTTGATTGCAGCGCTCAACCGCTTCTGGACCGTCTCCCAGTCAACCTCGGTGTTGGCTAACTCACCGCCGGCCTGGGCCAGCTCGCGAGTGATCCGGTTCTGCTCTTCCTTGAGCAGGTCAAGGGGTACGGCCTCGGCCATGTAGGCCTGTAGGAGGTTCCGCCGCTGCGCTTCCAGCTTGAGGATGCGCTTACGCGCCCGGTCGGCAGCCTTCTCGGCTCCCTCCAGGTGCTCCTTCATCTGGCGAAAGATGCTGTCCCGGAACTTGAGGAGCGTCTCGCCGCTGAGCTGTATTGATTCGTAACTGGACTCAACCTGGGCTTCAACGATGTCAGCGGGGACGTAAGGCAGGTCACAGCACAGGTGCTTGTGCCGGCTCCAGCAGAAGAAGTAGTCATAGATACCATTACGTCCATGGGCTTTGACGAAGCCCATCTTGGTGCCGCAGCGCTTGCAAAAGAGCGAACCACGGAGGTAGTGAACATGCTTGCTGGGCTTCTCGCGAGTCTGGGATCGGCTACGTAGGATCGCTTGCACCGTGGCGAAGGTTTCGATTGATACCAACGGTTCGTGCTGGCCACGGTATTCGGCCCCTTTCCACTGGACTAGCCCAACGTAGACTCGGTTCTGCAGCATCGCGTGGACGTTCTGATTATATAGTGGTGCTGCTGGCTTCGTGCGCGTCGGCCGAGTCCTAAGCCCCTTTTCGGCCAGTGCCTCGGTCAGCTGACGCAAGGTGTAATCTCCGGTTGCATACGCTTCAAACGCCCAGCTCACGAGCGGAGCACGGTCCGGATCGAGTTGGATAGTACGGACAGGCTTGCTGCTCTGACCGTCAAAAGTCTGTACATTGATGTAGCCGATCGGGGCACGCCCGTGCATACCACCTTTTTTGACCTTCTGCTCCATTCCCTTGATGATCTCGGTGGCAAGGTTGCGGCTATAGAACTCGGCGATAGTCGACATGATGCCGTGGAGCAGCATTCCGGAAGGTGTTTCGTCGATGCTCTCGGTTACCGATACAAGACGGGCACCAGCCCGCTTGATCGCCAAATTAATTTCAACGTCATCGACTCGGTTGCGGGCAAGCCGGTCCACCTTGTGAACTACGACGAAGTCGATATCCCGCTCGGTTGCCAAGCGGTCGAGCAGTGCCTGCAATTGTGGGCGGTCCGCTGACCTTGCAGACTCGCCGGCGTCAATGTACTCATCTACGAATTGAGCACCCAAGTCCTCGATCTTCCGTAGGCAGGCCTCGCGCTGTGCCGGGATCGAAAAGCCTTCGGCATCCCGGTTCGTGTTGACCTGGCCGAGCGTCGATACCCGTAGGTAGATGACCGCCCGTGGCTTGTAGCTGCCCACGTTCATGTTTGGTGCCGCTGACCTGTTGTAGCCGCTGGCAACTCCCGCTTGTCGTCGAATAGAGGTCGTTCTGCCCATGTCTCCTCCTTAGATTGCTCCTACTAGTGACGAGGCCCGCCGGTATGTCCAAGTGTCGAGCGCCGGGACCAAGCCCGGCAAGGCCCAGCCTGCACTGTCGTT
>JAJYMM010000241.1 GCA_021787035.1 Actinomycetes bacterium | reverse complement strand
GCGGTGGGTCGTGACTATCGCTCGGAGCGGGCCGCCGCCGACCAGGTCGAGCAGCCGTGCCGCGTCGTTTGCGGCATCGATCAGCACCATGTCGCCAGTCTCGGTGCAGCGGAGCAGGTAAGCGTTGTTGTCCATAGGCCCGACCGCGAGTTTGACGAGGCTAAGGCCAGGCAGCTCCCTCGTGTCAGGAGGCCCGCCGACGAAGACATCTCCTGTGTAGGTCCCAGTGCCAGTCACGGTCCCTCAGGCTATGGCACCTCGGCGTGGTCAGGGGAGAGAACGCAGCAGGGCCATGTGGTCCTGCGACTGGGCTTGTTCCCACCAGGCAGCGAGCTGGCGGCGGGCGTAGAAGCGCAGGGCCGGCACCCAGAAAGCCGAGGTCAGGCGCACCCGTGGCCGGCGAGGGAGCGACGACTCAAGGAGCGGTGTCACCTCGTCCCAGCGCCGTGCCCAAGCCGCACGGGCAAGGGCCGGCAGGCGGGCGAGGAGGGCAGGCCGCGCCGCCGAAGTGAGGTCGGGCAGGTGGCGCATGGTGCTCACGAGGCCAGAGCGGATGATCGAGGGCCATGAATAGAAGCGCCGCATCGCCTTCAAGACGCTCAGCTGGAGCTCGAGCGGAGTCATTTGGGCTGGGCGCATGACGACGTGGTGCCCGTCGAAGAGCGACCAGTCGTCTGAGATGAGGCGGTCCTGCGCTACTCGGTCCCAGAGCCGGGTGCCAGGTAAGGGCGTCTCGACCATTAGCTGGAACGTGTCGATGCCGACCCGGCGGGCGAACGCAACGGTCTGGTCGGCGCTCGCCGCAGTGTCGGTGTCGAGGCCGGCTACGAACATCCCGTGCACGGCAATACCGTGCTCGTGGAAACCGGCGATGGCCCGCTCCACCTTCACAACGCTCTGGCGCTTTCCGATCTCGGCGAGGCCTTGGTCCGTTACCGCTTCGACCCCGATCATCACTATGCGGCAGCCGCTCGTCGCCATGAGGGAGAGGAAGTCGTGGTCGACCTCCGGCTGGGAGAGCGAGCGAAGAGCGGCGTCGGCGCGCACTTGAGCGAACCAGTCCGGCGTGAGGCCGGCCGCGAGCATGCCCTCGAGAAGCTGTGCCGTGCGGGCCTTGTTGACGACGAAGTTGTCGTCGTGGAAAAAGACCCGCTTTGCACCAAGGCTTTCAAGCTCGGAGAGCACCTGGTCGGCGCGCCGGTGCCTGACCGAGCGCGAGAACATGGCCGTGACCGAGCAGAACTCGCAGTCGAACGGGCAGCCCCACTGTGTCATGAGAGGCTTGGTCGTCATCCTCTCATTGCCTTCGATCAGGCTCAGATCTGGTGCAGGGAGCTCTTCGAAACCACCTTGGTTGCAGCGAGAGCGAGGAGCGTTGTGGCGTATTTCACCGCTGGGTGCACGGAACGAGAGACCGCGCAGCCCTTCCAGCGCGCGCCCGTCCCGAAGGCTGTTTACGAGGTCCAGCATGGTCTGCTCGCCCTCGCCGCGCACGACAAAAGGAGCGTGGCGGAGAGCCTCGTCGGGCATGAAGCTCACGTGGGTGCCGCCGAGCACCACGGGGACGCCGGCGTCGGCCAGCACGTCGGCTAGCCGGTAGGCGGCAGGAGAGGTCGCGGTCGTCGTCGAGATCCCGACCAGGTCAGCACGCAGGCATTCCTCGAGGTCGACGGGGGCCAGCACTTCGCAGTAGATGCGCACCTCGTGACCGGCCTGAGCCAACATGGCACCGATCAGCGGGAGGCCCAGGCGGGGTAGCAAGGCGAGGTCGTAGACGTTGTGTCCTGCTGGACGCGGTTCTACGAGACAGATTCGCACGGCCGCGAGTCTGCGGCGTCCGACGAGCGCTGTCAATTTCTATTTAGTAAGGAGGCCCTAAAATCCTGGGGCCGGACAGGGACATTAGGTTGGCACAATAGGCGGGCGTTTATGCTGATGTCGTGGAGAACGCTCAGATGGTGGTCCTCGAACTGGAGGAAGGCTGTCGCTGCGTGGTTACCGAGGCCGTGCGCGACGGCATCGGTGTCGACGTGGCAGTTGAAGTGCCCTAGCCGCGCGCTCGGGCGCTGCGCGGCCCCACGATCGTTGGGCCGGCTCGTCCTGGGGCTCAGGTAGCGCCCGGCTCGCCCGTAGCCCCACTAGCGCAGGTGCGTGGTTAGCTGTGTAGCGGCGGTAGGTTGCTCGAATGCCGCGCTGCGCCGACAACGAGCGCCCCGTCGCCGGGAGGGTATGAAGATGAGCGCCGCTTGCTCGCACCTCGACCGTATCGGTGATGTCGAGCCCTCGTCGTGGGGCTGTGAGGACTGCCTGGCCGAGGGACGCCAGGACTGGGTGCACCTGCGCGTCTGCCAGGAGTGCGGCCACGTTGGCTGCTGCGACAGTTCGCCGCGGAAACACGCGACCGGCCATTTCCAGGCGGTCGGCCACCCGGTGATGCGTTCGTACGAGCCCGGCGAGGGCTGGTACTGGTGCTACCTCGACGAGCTCGGTTTCGAGCTGGACGGGGCCCCGCCAGCTCCTTCGCACCCCTGACCCGGCGCCTCGCGTCGACTCAACATGGCTGGGCAAGGCGACAGGCCTGAGCTTGCAGGGGGTCTCGTGGCCCCGGCGGAGCGCGCTCGAGGAGAGGGCCTCGTGGGGGAGTGCTCGGTACCGGTGGAGGCGCCACCACCGGTGCAATCCTGGCAGCCGGGAGGCACGCCCCAGCCTGCCGAGGCATCAGCAGATGGAGGCCCCGAGCCACTAGCCGAAGAGGACCAATGTGACGGTTGGTCGGCTGCCGGCCCGGTCGCTCCCCTCGGGGGGAGGACCGAATGGCTGCGCAGCCTGGAGGCGCCGCTCCGAGAGTTTTTGCGCGCTGAGACGGGGGGAGCCGCTGTCCTTGTGAGTGCCGCGGTGGCGGCCCTTCTTTGGGCCAACTTGGGGCATTCCTCCTATGTGGCCGTATGGGGCACAAGGCTCAGCGTTTCGGTCGGCAGCTATGGCATCGGCCAGGACCTCGGCCTCTGGGTCAACAACGGCCTAATGGTCTTCTTCTTCTTGGTGATGGGCCTCGAGGCGCGTAGCGAGCTCGACCTCGGGGAGCTTCGAGACCGGCGGCGCCTTGCGTTCCCGGTTGCGGCCGCACTCGGGGGCATGGCTGTGCCTGTTTGTATTTACCTCCTGGTCAACAGTGGTCAGCCCACAGTGCACGGTTGGGGTGCAGCCATGTCCACCGACACGGCCTTCGCTCTCGGCATGCTTGCCCTGGTGGGGCGGAGGTTTCCTTCCGCTCTCAGGGTGTTCATGCTCACGGTCTCCGTAACCGACGACTTGGTGGCGTTCATCGTCATCGCGACGGCCTACACCGGCGCCGTCAAGCTCGCCGCTGTGCTGGCCGGTGCGGGCGCGCTCCTCGTCATGGTGTACCTCCGGTCGATCCGGTCGCGCAGCGGTATCGCGTACGCGGTGCTCGCAGCCGCCGCATGGGTGGCTTTCTTGAAGTCCGGTGTGGACCCCGTTGTCGTCGGGGTCGTGGTCGGGCTGCTTGCGGTTGCCTACCCGGCGGGGCGGGCGGAGCTCGAAAGGGCGAGCGACCTGTTCCGTGTCTTTAGAGAACAGCCGACCTTCGAGTACGCCCGCACCGCCGGGCGGGGGCTACGGAGCGCGATATCCCCCAATGAACGGCTCCAGCACCTGTACCTGCCCTTCGCAAGCTATGTCGTCGTCCCGCTCTTCGCGCTGGCCAATGCCGGTGTAACGCTCGATTTCCATTTCCTGTCCGTCGCTTTTGGCTCGGCAGTGACGCTCGGGATCCTCTTTGGCTACGTAGTTGGGAAACCAGTCGGCATCTTCGGTGCCACCTGGCTGGTCGCCCGCCTCTCGCGTGGCCGGGTGCGCCCTCCCGTGGGGTGGGTTTCGGTAGCCGGGGGCGGGGCGATTGCGGGCATCGGCTTTACCGTATCCCTCCTTATCGCCACGCTCGCCTTCAAAGGGGCCCAGCTCGAAGAGGCGAAGGTGGGCGTGCTCTCGGCGGCCCTTTGTGCCTCGCTCGTGTCATGGGCGGCGCTCCGAGCTGTCAGCGCCCTCCCGGAGCGGGTACGTCTTAGCGCGATTTTCGGGAACGCGCGCGGGTTGGTCGACCTCGCGGTCCCCGTGGACGAGAGCCGGGACCACGTCCGCGGCCCTGGCGACGCCCTCGTCACGCTCGTCGAGTACGGGGACTTTGAGTGCCCCTACTGCGGGCAGGCGGAGGCGGTCGTGCGGGAGCTCCTGGCGGATTTTGGCGAGCTACGCTACGTCTGGAGGCACCTCCCGCTTCGCGATGTCCACCCGCACGCGCAGCTGGCGGCCGAGGCGGCCGAAGCATCGGGCGCGCAGGGAAGGTTTTGGGAAATGTACGACCTGCTGTTCAGCCACCAAGGGGCTCTCCAGGTAGGCGACTTGCTCACCTACGCAGAGGGGCTCGGGCTCGACGTCAAGCGCTTCGCCGCCGCGCTGCGCAAGCAGAAGTTTGCCCAGCGGGTCGCCGAAGACGTCGATTCCGCGGATCTCTCGGGAGTCTCGGGGACACCGACGTTTTTCGTCAATGGTCGGCGCCACTATGGGGTGTACGACATCGCCACCCTTTCGGCCGAGGTCCGCTCGGCGCTAGCTCGCGCGACGATCGCTTCGACACAATGATGTAGCCCGGGGCAAGGGCGGGCGCCTCTAGCGCCGGCACTGGCGAAACGGGGCCGGTGGGAGTACAACTGGAGCATGGAAACGGTCCCCGAGTCTCACCGCTATTTGCTAGACGCCCAGTTCGCCACCCTCGCGACGGTTGGGCCCGACGGCCGTCCCCAGCTTTCTGAGGTGTGGTTCCTTGTTCTGGAGGCAGGCGTGGGCATCTCATTGTCCACCGCACGCCAGAAGACGAAAAACCTGCTCCGGCGTCCGGAGTGCTCACTTCTCATCCTCGACGTTGCCAACCCGTTTAAGTACCTCGAACTGCGCGGCGACGCCGAGATCGAGCCCGACGACGATTTCGCTTTCGCCGAGCGCGTCGGGGCCAAGTACGGTGCGGACCTGCGCGCTTACGACGCCCCGGAGGACAAGAGGGTCGTGGTGAGGATCCGCCCGGTCAGGGTGAACGCCGTCGACATGGGGGGGTAGGCCGGTACGCCGGTCTTAGCTCAGCGGTCGCGGCGCGCGCCATCGGTCGGGGTTACGGTCGAAATCCTGGGCGTGTTGAAACCGCTGCTGGCGAAGGCGCCCAGCACCTGGTCTTGGAGCCGGGCGACCGCGTCCAGGGGGACCAGGGCGATTGCGGCGCCGCCGAAGCCGCCACCGGTCATGCGCGCCCCGAGGGCACCAGCGCCGAGCGAAGCCTGGACGGCCAGGTCCAGTGCTGGCGTGGTTATCTCGAAGTCGTCGCGCATCGAACGGTGTGACTCCGTTAGCAGCGGCCCAACTGCTGCTGGCCCTGCCACGCGAAGAGCCTCTACGGACTCGAGGACGCGAGCGTTTTCTGTGACGATGTGCCTCGCGCGACGGTAGGTCTCCTCGTCGGCCAGGTGGGCCAGCACCGGGAGGTCATCGGTACCGAGGTCTCGGAGGGCGCGCACACCCGCAAGGCGAGCAGCGAGCTCACAGGAGGCCCTCCTCGCTGCGTACCCGCTCGTTGCGTGCGCGTGGTGCTCTCGGGTGTCGATGACGACGAGCTCGAGCCCGGCCTCCCCAAGCCCAAAGGGCACCAGTTCAGCGCTCTGGCTCCGGCAGTCAAGGAAGACAGCGGCCCCCTCTCGTCCGAGCATCGAGGCGAACTGGTCCATTATCCCTGTGGGTGCACCGACGACCTCGTTTTCTGCTCGCTGGCCAGCGAGGGCGAGCGCGGTGCGCTCGTGGCCGAGGCACCACAGCTCGTCGAGGGCGCAAGCCACGGCGCATTCGAGTGCCGCGGACGAGGAGAGACCAGCCCCGACCGGTACGTCAGAATCGATGAAGAGGTCTACTCCCTCTGGTAGCCGAGGGCGCCCTGGTTCGGGCGCGGGGTCAGACGGCCCGGGTACGGATGTGCCCGCCGGCGTGAGGTATGCCCCCCGTTGCCCCGTGAGCGCCCAGGCTACTCCGAGCACGTAAGCTCCCCATCCAGTCACGGTGCCGCGCGCGATCGCTCTGATCTCAGCGCTTGCGGGCTCCTCTGAAAACGTGGACCTGGCCCTCACCGCATGGCCGGTGCTGAGCCCTGCGGCTACGGCTGTCCTGTGCTGGATGGCGAAGGGGAGCACGAAACCTTCGTTGTAATCGGTGTGCTCCCCGATCAGGTTGACCCGGCCCGGCGCTGACCACACGCCGTCAGGAGCCCTCCCGTAGGTCCTCTCGAAACCCAGGGCCGCCGAGGCAACAGTGCGGTGTCCCATATCGAGCGGCGCCCCTAGTGCAGGTCGAGGGCGGCCCTCAGTTTGACGGCCGCCTCGTCGGGGTCTACGGGGTTGAACATGACGCCGCTACCGAGCTCGCCCGAGGCTACGTAGCGCGTTACGCCCTTTGCGCGGTGGGTCGGGGCGATGTGGAAGTGCACGTGCGCGGCCGGCCACGGCCTGCCGTCGGTCGGCCTTTGGTGGCACCACATCATGTAGGGCATCGGCTCGCCGAAGAGCCCGTCCAAGGCGCCTAGCCCTGCCCGCAGGACGTCGGCCAGCCCGTCGTGGCCGCTCGCACCGGCGATGTCACCGGCGTGGTCTTCGGGGGCGACCAACAGCTCGAAGGGAAATGTCGGTGCCCACACAGCCCAGCATTGCCAGCCGCCGGCCGAGGCGACGACACGTGCTCGGTGGCTTTCCCCGACCTCGCCCTTGCCCGAGAGCTCCTCGCAGATGGCGCAATGCTCGCTTGCCAGCTCGTTGCGGGGGACCGGCGGGACGAAGTCGAACGCGAACACCTGCCCGTGGGGGTGGGGGATGGTCGCCCCGACCTCCGCGCCACGATTTTCGAAGAGCAAGACGTACGCGATGTCGTCGCGCGACCCGAGCTCGACGGTGCGCTCGGCCCACAGCTCGACCACGGCCAGCATTTGCTCGTGGGGGAGCGAGCCCAAGCTTTGGTCGTGCTCGGGAGAAAACAGCACGATCTCAGCTCGACCGTCGGGGAGCGGCGGCCAGCGGTTTTTGAACCAGCTGACTAGGTATGGCTCGGGCGCTTCCAGCCCTCCCGGGCAAAAGGGGCATTCCGAGGCGGGTAGGTCGACGCGTAAGTTGGGCCGGCCCTGTCGCTTCCTTACGAGCACGACCGGGGTACCGGTCAGGGGGTCCTCTCGGATGTAAGCGGCCCTAGCGTCGTTGCCGCCCTGGCCCGCCATGGTATCTGTCCTTGTCAAGAGCACACATCTTACACGGCCGCTTATAAGCTAGACGACCGTCAGAGCGAGGATGGGGGAGGTTATGTTAGCCGTCGTGGGACATCAGTGTTAGCTCCTGTGAGGCGCCAGCGGATCCTGGACGAGCTGAGGGCCAAGGGAGCCGTCCGGCTCACTGAACTGTCTGCCGTCTTGTCGGTCTCGGAGATGACCGTGAGGCGTGACCTGGACGTGTTGCAGCAAGACGGCCTGGTCGAGCGTGTGCATGGTGGGGCTGTGGTCGCCCAGCTTGGCGGTGATGAGCCGGGCTTCGAGAACAAGCTTCATCGCGAACAGGCCGAGAAGGAAGCCATTGCCCGGCGGGCCGCGCACATGGCAAAGGCGGGGATGGCGGTGGCCCTCTCAGCCGGCACAACCACCTGGGCCCTAGCACGCGAGCTCGCCCAGAGCGAAGGTCTTACGGTAGTAACCAATTCCCTCGACGTCTGGAATGAGCTACAGCGTTCGCCTACCGGCATGCCCGTCATCTTGACCGGAGGGGAGCGCCTAACTCCTTCAGGCGCGCTTGTCGGCCCAACTGCCGACAAGGCAATCCGGTCTCTCTACTTTGACGTCCTTTTCCTTGGGGTCCACGGGCTGGACCCCGTAGCTGGCCTTACGACGCCCAACGTTGCCGAGGCCGAGACCAATCGCACTCTCATCTCCCGTTCCCGGCGTGTGGTAGTCCTTGCAGACCACACGAAGTGGTGCACCACCGCTTTGTGCAGTATGGGCGAGCTGTCGGAGGTGGACGTGGTTGTCACTGACGACGGTCTTGCACCAGAGGCCCGCCGCCACCTGAACAGCTACATTGACGAGGTCGTGGTAGTACCTGTCGCCGGCGTGGGAAGCCGCGTTGCGGCGGATGGTGCATCGTGATAGAACATGATCACGTGCTCCGCACGAGCCGTACTACAGCCGGGGGGTTTCGATAGGGAGTTGGGCTCCGTCCGAAAGGGAGAAGCTTCATTTGACGGGAAAAGCGGTGATTGGTTTGACAGGGGATAAGTAATGGCGCTCACCGCCACCGAAAAAGCAGCGACGGCTGGCGTCGCGCGGTCTATCGGCACCGGTCGGAGGCCGAAGGTCCCACGCAGCAAGGGGGCGCGCGAGCTCCTGAGGGCGCTTCCTTTCTTGACCCCGAGTTTGGTCGGCGTCTTGCTCTTCCTTGTTATACCCGTCGTCTTTGTCCTTGTGCTGTCCTTCATGACATGGAGCGGGGCGGGCCCGTTCAAATGGGCGGGCCTACAAAACTGGACAAACATCTTTCTGTTTGACAACGCTGCCCACTCGCTCGGGGTGACGGCCTACTACGTCCTGCTGAACATACCCCTGCAGACGGTGCTGGCACTAGGACTGGCCGTCATGTTGAACCGGAAGCGGCGCGGCATGGCCTTTTTCCGCGTGCTGTACCTCGCCCCGTACCTGTCTACGCCGGTCGCTATGGGCCTGATCTGGTCGTGGGTGTTCGACCCGCGACAGGGGGCGGCTGACCGCTTTCTAGCCCTGTTCGGTATACACGGACCTGCTTGGTTAAGCTCGAGCCTTTGGGCTATGCCCGTTGTTGCCGGGGTCAACATCTGGCAGTTCCTAGGCTTCAATATGCTGTTTTTTTATGCGGGCCTCCAGGCAATCCCGTCCAGCCTCTACGAGGCCGCGCAGCTCGATGGTGCTAGCAAGTGGCGCCAGTTTTGGCGGATAAGCTTGCCACTGCTCAACTCAACAATGCTGTTTGTGTTGATCACAGATGTCATTGGTTCTTTCCAGGTCTTCGACACCCTCTATGTCTTGACCGGCGGCACGGGCGGGCCTGGCGACTCGACTCAGGTGTTGAGCCTACAAATCTACAATGTCGGCTTCCAGGGGACTCGTTACGGGGAGGCCGCGGCGTTGTCGGTCCTCCTGTTCGGCGTCATCCTCCTTTTCAGTGTTGGCCAGTTCTTGTTTTTCAAGAACCGTACGACTTATGAGTTCTCGTAATGAGCACTATTGCTGCCAGTCCTCGCCTCGGTGCTCAGCCGGCAGCAAGGGGCGGTCGAGCTAACAAAGTCCTGCAGTTTAGCAAGCTGACGGTCTTTTACCTCGTCCTATTGGGCGTCGGCGTGGTGTTTATGGTGCCGTACATATTTGCGGTGTTCGGTTCGCTCAAGCCAGAAAGCAGTATCTTCACCACTCCCGCGTGGGTACCACCGAGCAACCCTGCCTGGTCTAATTACCCGAACGCCTTCTTAAACTTCTCACAGGTCCAGACACAGTTCGGCCGTTATATGCTCAACACGGCCATCGTGACGGTCGCACTTACGGTAGGGCAGGTGCTGTTTAGCATGCTTGCCGCGTATGCCTTTGCTCGGTTGACATTCCCTGGGAGAGACGGTATCTTTTGGTTGTACCTTTGCACACTAATGGTGCCAAATATCGTCACGATCGTGCCTCTTTATACCGAGATGCATTACCTGCACCTCGTCAATACCTACTGGGCTGTCTTCTTGCCCTACGCACTGGGCACGCCGTACACCATCTTTTTGATGCGACAATTTTTCCGCAATATCCCGCAAGACGTTATAGACGCGGCAAAGATCGACGGGTGCGGTGATGTGAGTGTGCTGCGACGCGTCGTTATCCCCCTGTCGCGCCCTGTGATCATAACGGCAGGTCTGATCGCCTTTGTGTTCGGGTGGAACAATTTTCTCTGGCCGCTGGTCGTGCTCAACTCGCAGTCTCATTATCTGCTGACCAATGGCCTGGCCAACTTCTCGACCGGTCCTGGGTCAGGCGAGTACCTCAACTTACTGCTCGTCGGAGCCGTGATAACACTTGTACCAATGCTTGTACTGTTTATAGTGTTCAACCGGTACATCGTTAGGTCCATCCAGCTCACATCAGGTAAATAGTGCGGGGTTGGGGCCCTAGTCAATCACCAACAATAGAGGAGGCAAGTCCGCGCTTTGTGCTGGGCGGCGGTGCCATGGAAGGCGCAGGAAGCAATTTGGCAAATAGCCATATGGATACAAGGAGGCAGGTATGATCAAAAACAAGAGGTGGAGGCCGCTAGCGGCCTCGTTTGTTGCGCTCGCTGGGTCCTTGGGCACAGCGGGGATCGCAGTGCCAACTGCGAGCGCGTCGTCGGTTGTGCACCTGACCTATACCCTCTGGGACCCTCACGAGGAAGTCGGCTACAAGCAGTCGATCGCCGTGTTTGAAAAGTCCCACCCCAACATCCAGGTCACTGTCAACCAGATCGCCTACCCCGCGTACCAGACGAAGCTCCAGGAGGAGTTCGCGTCGGGTTCGGGACCGGACTTGTTCTGGGTCAACACGCCATGGCTGTCGACGTGGATCAAGGACGGTTACCTCCTCGCCCTCAACAAGTACATAAAGCGGTGGGGTATTAACATGTCGATGTACTACCCCTCGCTCGTGTCACTGCACTCCTATAAGGGCAATATCTATGGCTTGCCTAAGGACTGGGACACGATCGCGTTTTACGTGAACGAGACGTACATGGCCAAGCACCACCTGGCCGTCCCTGCCAACTGGACGTGGAACCCGACCAATGGCGGTAGCTTCTTGCAGTTCCTCAAGAAGGCGACCACGGATAGTAACGGCGTAAATGCGTCCTCGCCGAAGTTCAACCCGAACTCGGTCGCGACCTATGGCGTAGACGTCGGGAACACTGCCCAGGTGGGGTTCGAGAACTTTTGGCAGATGAACGGCTGCCATGTGATCCCGGCCGCATGGGCGAGCAGCGTCAGCTTCAACACCCCGGCGTGCGCTCAGGCGACGCAGTTCATCAACCAGCTCATGTACAAGTACCACGTCGCTGTTCCTGGTAATGAGCTGGGCCCCAACGCGACGATCAACAGCAACCAGGACCAGGAGCTTTTCGCGAGTGGCAAGATCGCCATGTTGATGGCGGGGGACTGGTACACCAACCCGATCTATGAGCTGGTTGGCAAGAAGTTCAAGATCGGGGTAGTGGAGCTCCCGGTTGGCCCTGCGGGGCGCTGGAGCGTGTTCAACGGGCTGATCGATGGGGTGAACCCGCATTCACCCCACCTTGCGCAGGCCTTGGAGCTCGAGCAGTGGCTTGGCTCGCCGGCCTCGCAGAAGATTTTGGGGTCTGGAGGGTATATTTGGCCCGCCATAAAGAGCCTGGACCCGCTGTTCGTGGATTACTGGAGGGCTCACGGCATAAACGTTGAGCCCTTTTTGAAGGAGGCAGAGGGCGGGGCCAAGCTGGTGAACTGGCCCAACACGCCTGGGATGAACCAAGCCTTGACTGACATGGGTACTACGATGGGCCCGATCTGGCTGGGAGGCGAGAGCCTCTCCAGCATCAAGAGCATCCTTTCTCGCTCGTATGCGCTCGCTAACCACGACCTTCAAGCCGCGGGTGCCTAAAGTTAAGGTGCTCGGGGGGTTCGGGCACATATAGGTTTCCCTGGAACCCGCTCCCGGCCGTCGCCTGGGGCGGGTTCCCGTCGGTCTAGTGGGACCCGTGGGTGGGGTTGACAGATGGGGGATCTCACATGACGATGGTAGAAAGTGTTCGTGGGTCGGCCACTGCAAACGGGTTCGGAGGGCGGCTGCTAGGTTGCGCGACGGGCACGGCGGCCATGTCGTGGTCA
>JAJYMM010000110.1 GCA_021787035.1 Actinomycetes bacterium | reverse complement strand
TCTGCACCCCGGGCATGCTGGTCTCGGCGTCGGCACTCCTCGCCAGGCAGCCCGACCCGTCGGAGGCGGAGATCCGGATCGCGCTCTCGGGCAACCTCTGCCGCTGCACCGGCTACGACGGCATCGTTCGGGCGGTCCGTCGCGCAGCGGCGAGGATGGCGTGACTACCCCGCTCCGCCTCGGCCTCGGCGGCGCAGCTGACGGCTTGCACCCGGGCACTGACCGAGCGTTGTCTGTGCGGCGCGCCCGGTGGTTGAGATGCCGAGGTCGGTCAAGAACGTAGACATCCCGAGCCGAAGGGCGTCGTGGTCGCAGCCAACTCGCGTTGAGGTCGACGAGTCTTGCCCGTGTCCGGGGGCGGGGGTGCTGGGCAGCGGGGGGGCGGGGGGCGCGCTGCGTCCGGTGGTGGCGGTGCGCGTCGCCTGCTGGCAGACCTGATAGCGGCGAGACCACCCGAGCTTCACAAGAGCCTGCTGCCCCAGAGCTCTTGGGGGTTGTGGGTAGCGCGCCGAGCGCAGTCCTCCCTGGGGGCCCCGTTCGGACGGCCCTCGTTGCCGTGGCGAAGCTACCCAGCCCCCCAGTGCCACGAGATCGGTTACCTGAGCCGGCCGCACTCCGTGAGGTGCCAGGCCATGCTTGACAACGCTCACCCCATCCTACAAACTTGCGCGTATGAGCAACTTCGCGCGGGAGGTGAGCAGCCAGCCGGCTATCTGGCGGCAGGTAGCAGCCCTGACCGACAAAGTTCGCGACTCCTTCCCCGCCCAAGGCAATGCTCTCTGCATGATTGGCTGCGGAACGTCTCTCTTCATCGGCCAAGCAATCGCCAGCTGTCGTGAGCAAGCGACTAGCGCTTGGACCGATGCGTTTCCCGCGTCTGAGCTGCCGCTGGATCGCACCTACGATGCTGCTCTTGCGATCTCTCGGTCGGGCACCACCACCGAAGTCCTGGAGGCCGTCGCGGCCATTCGCCAGCGGGGCGTGCCGGTGTATGCCATCACGGCGGTGAGGAGTTCACCCCTCACCGATCTAGTGGCGCACCCGATAGTGCTTGACTTCGCTGACGAGACCGCAATTGTCCAGACGCGGTTTGCGACAAGCGCCCTACTCTTGGCCCTGGCGGTGTTCTGTGATTGGGACATTGAAGCGTCTGCCAAGCAGGCGGAACACGCCCTTCGGGTCGGTGCTCCCCGGGGCATTGAAACCGCCGAGCAGTTTGTCTTCCTGGGCCGGGGGCTGGCCGCCGGCCTGGCAAACGAGGCTGCCCTGAAGCTACGGGAGAGCGCTGGTGTGTGGAGCGAGGCCTATCCGGCGATGGAGTTTCGCCACGGCCCCATCTCTGGGACTGGCCCCTGGACGCTCGTCTGGTCTCTCGATCCGATTGATCCACTACTCGCGGAGGCCATCCGTGCCACCGGCGCGACTCTCGTGTCCGGCGGCGGCGATCCGATCGCCGAGCTCGTCCGGGTACACCTTGCGGCTGACCACCTTGCCAAGGCGCGTGGCTTGATGCCGGACACCCCACGGCACCTGACGAGGTCGGTCGTGCTACCACCAGCCCACGTCTCGAGGGAGGTGTCATCGCGCCGAGGTCGCCCAGCACCTGCGTCGCGGGAAGGGGCCCGCGTGGGCAGGGCAACACTCCGTTCCCTCAGCGAGCAACGCCTGCCGGTCGCCGCGTCAGTTCCTGACTCAACACCCGATTCCGACCTACAAGGGGGAGAGAAATGAGTAACCCGGACGTCAGATTCCGTCGCACCCCACGCGGGGAGGTTGGCCGTGCCCGTCGCCTCGCGCGAGCGGGCTGTGCGGTAACCTGCCTGGCTGCAACAGGACTACTGGCAGCTGCGTGCGGGACGACGGCGCCCACCGCTTCAGCCTCCAGTCCGCCAGCAGGGTTCAAACCCGGGGTCCTCACTAGGAAGTATGCGGGCGAGACCATTACAGTTCTCGGCCCCCCATGGATGGCGATGCCGAAGTCGCAGCTCGCGAAGTTCACCGCAGCCACGGGGATCAAAGTCGACCTGACCACCATCGCGTGGGACAGCATCCATCCGAAGATCGTGAGTTCCGAAGCCGCAGGCGTCGCGCCGGCCGACATTACCAACATCGACTGGTCCTGGGTCGGCCAGTTCGCCAAGACCGACTGGTACATCCCACTGAACAATTGGGAACCGAAGTCCCTAATCGCAGGCTCACCTGTCTCGTCGATCTTCAACGTCGACGGGAAGCAACTTGGCATCCCCTACTACATCGACTTCCGGGGCATGCTCGTGAATATGACGGATCTCCACAAGGCAGGGATCGCGAACCCGCCAGCGACGTGGGCACAGCTCGAGAGCGATGCTGAGCTGTTGAAGGCGAAGGGGATTGTCTCGTACCCAGTCGGCGTTCCGCTGTCGGTAACCGAGGGGACCTCGACACCGTGGTACCTCTTGACGCTGAATTCGGGTGGCAGTGTCCTGACCGCGAGCGACCAACCAGCCTTCAGCGGCTCGACCTCGAACGCAGGTGAGAAGGCGCTCGCGTTCGAGGTCAGTCTCTACAAGAAGGGCCTGATCCCACCGGGAGAGGTAGACCTCACCGATGTGCAGACGACGGACCTCTTCGAAGCAGGCACAGTCGCGTTCCTCCTCTCGGAGGGCCCAGGCGGACTCGCGGGGATCAAGAACCCCTCCGTGTCGAAGGTTGCGAAGGATCAGATTCGCTTCGTACCCGATCCGACGGCGGAGGCGGGGATCACGTCGAAGACTTTCGGCCTGCCCGGAGTGTTGGCCATTACGAAGCAGGCAACGGACAAGCCGGCGTGTGCACTGTTCATCTACTGGTGGGACCAGCTTCCCCAGGAAATTGTCCAGTATGAGAACCCGAATATGGGATCCCTGCCACCGGAGAGCGCTGGGTTGTCGTACCTGGCACAGAAGGGCATGCTGGTTGACTCGCCCGATGTGTTAGCAATGCTGCCGAAGGTCGGCTCGCTCTTCAGCACGGGCGCGCCGGAGTGGTACCCGCAGTTCAGCACGGATCTAGCGAGCGAGATCCAGGCGGCGGTCGAGGGAACCGTTAGTCCGGAGGCCGCGATGAGTACGCTGGCAGCAAAGACACGCGCGCTGGCGAAGGCGGCGAATGCTGCCTGAGCCGGTGGCGACCGGCGGTGAGCGGGGAACGACCGTGGCCGGGGGCGGGACAGCCGACGTTGACGCGGCTCCAGATCGCGTGACAGGCGGGCATGGAGCGGAGCGACTGAGAACGCCGGGCTCTGCGAGATCGGGCGAGGTGAGGGGCGGGGAGACGGCCTCACCACCTCGCGTACCCGAGCGAGTTGGGCGACGTCGGGGAAGACTGCGCCCCTACGTGTTCATCACGCCACTATCCCTGCTGCTCGGCGTCTTGGTCTTGTACCCGCTGCTCCTGAGCCTGATCGACAGCGCACGCCTCGACAATCTCCTGGTGAGCTCGAGCCGGTTCGTTGGGGTGGCGAACTACGTTGCCGTCCTGACCGACCCCCAGTTCGTCTCGGCATCGATCCACACGCTGGGCTACTTTGCGTTCGCAACGGTTGGCGCCATGGCCGTGGGGGGAGCCATGGCATTCTGGCTGCACGGCCTAACAACGCGGGCGCGCGCTGCCGCCCTCGTGCTCGTGATGGTGCCGTGGGCGGTTCCCGGGACCGTGACGGGGGCTCTGTGGTCGTTCATCTACAATCCGACGAGCGGACTCCTGAATGGACTCCTCGTTGGTGCAGGCATTCTCCGGCAGCCGATCGTGTGGATAGAAGGCACGAAGGGAATCTTCTTCATCTCTATAGCCCTCATCTGGCAGGTAGCACCGATAGTGGCGATTCTGCTGCTCGCTGCCCTGGAGTCCATTCCCGGGGAGATCTTCGAGCAAGCTTCGCTCGATGGCGCATTTGGTCTGAAGAGATTCCGGCACATCAGTGTCCCGCTCCTCCGCCCTGCGGTGGCGATTTGCCTCGTCGAGACGGCCATCCTGGGGCTCGGCGCCTTCGACCAAGTCGTGGTACTATCCGCCTACGCGCCTGCGACGTTGAGTGTAGTGATGAAGATCTATCAGTACGCATTCACTGACCTCAACTTTGGGGAGGGCATTTCGGCCTCACTGTTTCTCACTACTGGGACGTTGCTCATCAGCTTCTTGTATCTGAAGGCTGTCTATAGGGAGGTCGAGTACTGATGAGAGCCGGTGCCACGAGGCGGCGTGGGTCGGTTCGCCGGTGGGGACGTTGGTTGGTCGGGCTCGGTATAGGGTGCTGGGTATTGATTCCCTTGTACTGGACGGCAGTCGTGAGCCTGATACAGCCTGTGGGCCTGATAAGCACTCCACCAAGCCTGGTGCCCAGACCGTTCACGTTGAGCTACTACCGTGAGCTACTCAGTGGGCAACCAGGGCCGTCCCTAGAGTTCCTGACGGCGCTTCGCAACTCGGTGATCGAGGCGACGGGTACGACGATAGTGACGGTAGTCATTGCTCTGTTGGCGGCCTACGCATTTGCGCGTTGGCGATTTCGCGGCTCGAGCGTTATCTTCCTTGTCGTAGTTGGAACGCTGGCGTTGCCAGTGTATGCAGTCTTGATCCCACTGTTCTCCCTGATGACCCAGGCGCACCAAGTCGACTCGTACCAAGCGGTCATCGTGATCAATGCATCTGCATCGCTGCCCTTTGCGACCTGGCTGCTCAGGAGTCACATAGCCGGACTGCCAAGAGATATCGAGAGTGCGGCGGTCGTCGATGGCGCGAACGCGAGAACGGTCGTGTGGAAGATCGTGGCGCCACTGATCGCGCCCGGTGTAGCGACGGCGGCGGTGTTGGTCTTTCTGATGAGTTGGGGCGCATACCTGATTCCGCTCACGTTTGCCACGACCAGCCACGCGGCGCCCTTGACAGTGTTGATTCCACAGTTCACGACCCGCTACTCGGAGAATTACGGACTACAAGCCGCCGCGGGAATCCTGTCGCTAGTACTTCCAGTCTCCCTCGTACTGTGGATGAACAAGCACATCCTGAACGGCTTGTTGGCCGGTGCTGGGAAGTGAGCGACCGACTGCGCTGGGTGCAGAGGTTCCAGGGGACACGGCCCCAGCAGGGGGGAAGAACCGGGGGCGTCACGCGGCGGCGGAGCGCTCGGTGAGTGAGGGGACGTGGGTTGGGATCGACCTCGGGAACACGCGAGTCAAGGTTCTCGCGGTGGGGAGAGGTGGGAGGGTAGTCGGGGCGTCCGCGAGAGCCACCTCAGGGGCGCGGGTCAGCTGGCGGACCGGTGGCGGTATGGAAATACGCAGAGCGCTCTCTGCAGAGCGGCTCTGGCGACTGGTGGAGGCATGCCTTGCTGATCTCGCCGCCCAGGGTGTGGAGCCTCGACAGTCGTCTGTAGCCGTCGCAGGAATGGGCGGGCCGGTTGTTGTGCTGGGAGCAGACGGGAAGGCCCTCCTCCCGGTCATTGGGGGCATGATGCGGGGCCTTTCGCCAGATGACGACGGGCCCGGTCAGGCGATGGATGGCTCGTGGTACCGGGAGACGGGCTACCGGCCCGAACAGAGTGCGCTACCGGGGCTACGGGCGCTGGCAAGGCTGGAGCAGGAGCGGTTCGCGCGAGCAGCAGCGGTGGTGTCGGTCGAGGGATATATCGCTTATCGGCTCTGCGGGGAGATGGCCTGGGAGCGGAGCGTCGCGAGCGCGACCGGGGGCTGGAATCACGACGCCGAGAAGTGGCACGACGGATTCTGGGAGGGAGCAGGACTCGAGAGCGCAAGCCGGGAACCAGTCCTCGATGGGGGCCGCGCACTTGGAGAGGTAGCCACCGGGGCCTTCCGGGGTGCCGCGGTCATGGTCGGAGGGCACGACTACTTGTGTGCTGAGCTTGCGTTAGGGATAAGGGAGAACTCAGCGATGCTCGACATGCTCGGCACGTTCGAGGTGACGAGCGTGCCCCTGATTGACCCCTGGCCACGGGAGCCCGTTGGCGGGGAGGTGGTCGACGCCGCGACCGGGTGCGGTCGAAGGACCCTGATGGTTGAGCTGCTCGTCGGACCGCAGCTGGCATGGATTGAACAGACGCTAGGGCTGTCTGGGGATGAGCGGCTTGCGGAGGTTCGAAGAGAGATGGGGCGACTCTCTTCGGATGACCTCGATGATCTGGTGTACCTCCCCTTCATGTACGGCGAGCCTGTCCCACGATGGCGGCCAGGCCGAAGGGCGTCTTTCGTCGGCCTGAGGAGTCACCACTCTGCAGCTCACATGTATCGAGCTGTCCTCGCGGGCCTTGCCTGCCACGGAGAGTTAGCGTTGCGCCATCTCGAGACGGTGGTGGGAGGGCACCGGGAGGCCACCGTCGTTGCCGGCGGGGGCACTCGAGACGCCTACTGGTTGCAACTCAAGGCGGACGTGGGTCAAAGAAGGTTGATGGTGCCACGGACAGCTGACAGTACTGCGTTAGGTGCCGCGGCGCTGGCCGCGGGTGGGGTGGCAGCGAGGGAGTGGCTCGATGAGCTCCGGCGAGCCCTGCTGAGCGCGACCACCGTGGTCGAGCCGCGGCCCGGGTGTGGCACGGTGCTGGCGAGGTACCAGGAGGTTGTTGGCGAGCGTGGGGACGCGCTCCGCGCAGCGGCGGCTAGTAGCTGAGGAGGATCACAATGGCTGAGACGGCGGATGGTGTCAAGTTGGCGGTGATAGGTGGAGGTAGCGTCTTCACGCCAGAACTGGTTGACTTACTCGCTCGACGAGCGGTCTCTGGCGAGATTCCGACACGTGAGGTGGTGCTGTGCGATGTCGACCAGGCGCGCCTCGGGGTAGTCGCGGGTCTGGCGCGACGGATCATTGACCGCGTAGGGGCGGAGATTCGCGTAACGGAGACGACAGAGCGGCGTCGCGCGCTCGACGGCGCGAGCTATGTTCTGCTCCAGCTCCGTGCTGGCGGACAGAGGATGCGAATCGTAGACGAGCATCTGGGGCTCAAGTACCGACTTCCGTTCGCTGAGACCATCTCAACCTGTGCGTTCGGCGCGATGCTACGGACGGCACCGGTATATGAGCAGTTGGCAGTGGAGCTACGTGAGCTTGCCCCCGACGCGTGGGTATTCAGCTTCGCTAATCCCGCCGGGATCCTAACCCAATACCTGCAGACGCTTGGCGTCACACGAGCGATCGGTCTCTGCAATATCCCGGTGATCACGCTCGGCTGGGTCGCCCAGGAGTACCAGGTCGATGTAGACGACGTGTTCATCGCGAGCCGTGGCTTGAACCACCTGACCGTGGCAGATCATGTGTTCTTGGGTCGCGATGACGTGCTGACACAGCTTCTGGCGTCACGGAGCGCCTCCACGCAGCTTCCCTTTGATCGGGAGGTGACCGAGACCTTTCCCTACCTTCTGAACCCGTACTTCCAGTACGTCCTACATAGCGAGGTAATCAGGGAGAGGCTGCAGCAACAGGAGAAGACACGCGGAGAGAGAGTCCTGGAGTTGGAGGGCGAGCTGCTCGCGGAGTATGGTCGTGAAAATATTGTTGGAGTGCCGGACATGTTAATAGAGCGAGGTGGGTACCGTTACTCGCTCGCAGTCGTTGGATTGATCGGGGCACTGAGAGGGAATGGACGGTCCCTCCAATATGTGAATGTGCGGAATGGGGGGGCTGTGCCTGGCCTCGGGGAGGACACCGTCGTCGAGGTGCCCGCTTATGTGGAACGCGATCAGGTGACGGCCTTGAGCTGCTCGGCAGTTCCGGCTCCACTCGACGCCATCGTGGTGGCGTACGCCCGACAGCAGGAGCTCCTCTGCGAGGGAGTGGCGGGCCGCTCGACTGCGACGTTGGTGCGAGCAGCGGTCGCGAACCCGCTCATCCGGGGTTTCGAGATGGCGACCGCAGTTGTCGGCGACCTGATAGAGGCCAATCGGGACTTCATCGGTGACTGGTCACCGCAGGAGGTCGCATGAGGAGATAGCCGACCAAGGGTGGGAGTTCGATTGGAGAGTGGCGGGAGCATGGCCGTCCGTTGGGGACGAGCGGTCTTCCAAGTCCAGCAGCGTCCTGGCACGGAGGGTGTCGGGCACACGTGCGGGACGGGTGCCGTCAGATGGGATACCCCGACAGGAGGTTCGTCGTTGCAGCTCCCTCGTTTGGCAGGGTGGGGCTGGGCGCCCGGTCGAGCGACGCGACCGAGGCGGGCTCGGGCTGACCACGTGGCGGGGCCGCCACCCGGGTGTGCGAGGAGCGTTGAGGAAGGAGGTGGTCACGCGGTGTACCAGGCTGCGGGGGGCGCCGAGCGCGCGAGTCTCGAGCAGCTGAGCGGTGCGCGGAGCGCTAGCTATTCCGTGAATGGTGGCGAAACCTCCGGCCGAAATTCCGAGAGTGCCGTGCCGAGCAATGCCGCGCACGACAGGAACCGGGGCAGGGACGTGGACCCCCGGTTCTTGGACGCCCCTCCCTCGCAGCGTGATGGCCGCCGATCACGGCTCCGCAGACGGGGCCCCAAGCCGGGCGCGCGCGACCGGCCACGAATCGACTTGACAGCCGTTACCCCGGCGAATTCGCTCGAACCACTGAGTCCAGGGTATACTGTATGTGTGTCGGGCTCGCAGGGAATGTTGCTTGCCGCGTTGGCCGGCTCCGGCTGTTGGCGGTCACATCCCGCGTGTGGCAAGTTCGTCCCCCTTCCCCCGAACTGGTCAAGGCGTGCCGGAGCACGCGACTTTCCATTGTGTGGGAACGCAGAGAGGATCGGTGACACAGGCTGCAGGTGGTCGTGTCAGGCGGGCGCCAGCTGTGATGTCGTCCTGTCAGCTCCCGAAGTGGTCGCACGCGGTGCTTCGACACCACGTTCCTGAGACGGTGCAGATCATGAATAAGCGAGAACGCTACCGGGTGATCGCGGACCTGTTGCGTGAGGACGGTTACGTATCCGTCGACGTGTTGTCAGCGAAGCTCGCGGTCTCCAAGGCGACGATTCGCCGCGATCTACGTGAGTTCGGAGCGCAAGGCCTGTTGACGAGGACGCACGGTGGTGCTGCGTTCAGCGGTCGAACATATGAAGTGCCTCTGCGGTATCGGCGTGGCGAGCGAGAAGGGGAGAAGCGGCGGATAGCGGCCGTGGCCGCGAGCCGGGTCACGGAAGGGGCCGTCATCGGGCTAACCGGTGGCACAACAACGACGGAGGTGGCCAGGCGGCTGCCAGCCCGTGGCACCCTCACGGTTGTGACCAATGCCCTGAATATAGCCGCCGACCTTGCGCTACGTCCGAACGTTCGACTCGTGGACACGGGTGGCATCGCCCGACCGGTGTCCTTCGAACTGACGGGGCCAATCGCTGAGCACACTGTGTCACGGTACCACCTGGACCTGCTATTCCTTGGCGTGGATGGAATCGATCCCGTGAACGGATGTACGACCCACGATGACGGTGAGGCTCAGATCAACCGTGCGATGGTCTTGCGAGCAGATCGTGTCGTGGTCGTCGCTGACGGCTCGAAGATCGGTCGGAGAGCGTTCGCGCAGATCTGCGGGATTGACTCTGTAGCGGAGGTCATAACCACTGATGTAGCAGAGGAAGAGAGACTCCAGGCCCTGCGAACCGCGGGGGTTGCGGTCGTACAAGTCTAGCCGGTGTGGAAAGTCACTCCCAGTCCATCAGGTGCCGGTCCAAGCGTCCTCGAGAGCGTGACAAGTGGGCTGCGGTCGTCTCGGTGGGCGCGGACACGAGCTTTTGTTTATGTACCGTACATAAAGGCTGATGGTCTCGCCAGACACACTGGATTCGTTGAGCGACAGATAATACGGATACGCTGGCTACGATGGGTTAGTGCTGCGTTGCTCGCAAGGGCAACGTCCGACTGCCCACGCGAGGAGAGGGCGGCCACGACACCTGGAACATGGAGGTAGTGTGTCTACACTGCTGGACGCAGTCGTTGAGCGGCAGAAGTCAGGTGAGCCAGCCGGAGTGATCGCCGTCTGCTCGGCGCATCCGCTGGTCCTGAAGGCCGCGCTAGAGGAGCTGAAGAACGGGGCGCCAGTCATTGTTGAGGCGACGTCGAACCAGGTCGACCAGGATGGTGGATACACCGGCATGCGGCCTCTGGAGTTCCGTCTGAAGGTAGAGGAGCTGGCGAGGGAGTGCGGAGTTCCGCCTTCGGCAGTTGTCTTGGGTGGTGATCATTTGGGTCCGAATCGGTGGCGAGCGTTGCCCGGGAACGAGGCAATGGCGAAGGCGGACATCCTTGTTGGGGAGTACGTGGTAGGTGGTTATCAGAAGCTTCACCTGGACTGTTCTTATGCGTGTAGCGACGACCCGCGGCCGCTTCCGCCGTCGCTGGCGGTCGAGCGGACGCTTCGACTGGTGCGGCGAGCGGAAGCGCTGGTTGGTGCTGAGGACGAGGGGAAGCGGCCGCGGTACGTGATCGGCACCGAAGTGCCCGCCCCCGGAGGCGTGCGGGGCACTCTGGGAGGGTCAAAACCAACGACCTCCGAGGAAGCGGCTGCCACACTGGGGGAGTATCGGCGGGCGTTCGTGGAGGAGGGACTGGGAGCAGTGTGGAGGCGAGTTCGGGCACTGGTGGTCCAGCCAGGTGTGGAGTTTGGGGAGTTCACAGTCGAGGACTATCGGCCCGAAGACACGCGGGAGCTCAGTCGGGTACTGGACGAAGAACCAGGAGTGGTTTTCGAAGCTCACTCGACGGACTATCAGCGGCGGGAGTCGTTGGCTTCGCTGGTGCGGGATCACTGGGCGATCTTGAAGGTAGGTCCAGCGCTGACATTTGCGCTGAGGGAAGCAGTGTTTGGGTTGGTGGATATCGAGGAAGAGATCGTGGCCGTGGGCGATCAGTCAGAATTGAAAAGCGTCCTCGAACGACGCATGCTAGCGGATCGGCGGTGGTGGGAGGGATATGCGTCGGGGACAGAAACGATGCAACGCGTTTCCAGGCGGTACAGCTATAGCGACAGAGTTCGCTACTATTGGGCTGATGGCGAGGTCCAGAGGGCAGTCGAGCGGCTCTTCGAGAATCTCTCTCATGTCAGGCTACCGCTGTCGCTGCTCAGGCAATATTTACCGCTCCAGGCGGAGCGGGTGAGGAAGGGTGTATTGGCATGGGATGCCACGGCGTTAGTAGTGGACCATGTCCGGGACGTGCTGAAGGACTATGTGGAGGCATGCGACAGGGGGGGCGCGTTGCCGCCCGCTGGGCAGGTGAGCCATTAGGTTCGTGCACCGCAGATAGCACCCGTGGGTGCGAGGTGAGGAGAGCGTGCGCGGTGCAGCTGCTCGGGCTGGGCCTGGACGAGCAGGAGGTGCGGCGTTCCGGCGTTCGGCGGCTGGCTGCGCAAACGGAGGAGCTTCCGCGCGCCGCTCATCCGGACCGACTCGTGGCGGTTGGGCAGACACCCATGTGGGCTCCGGGTTGGACGGGAGAGGGTTGGGTGGGTGTACTACCCCGCGTGCCGGGATAGCAGGCTCACGGCCGTTCGAGACCGACGTCCACGCGGTCCCTGGGCGGGGTCAACCGGTCGTTGCAACCAGGGTGATCAGACTGACCCCCCCGTCTTTGGAGCCCGCTGGATATACCCAGCCGACGGCCCAGTACGAAGCCGATCTCTCCGTAGCGGGCAGCGAGCGCGGGCACGTCGGTGGCCAGAGAACAGCTCCATCGGGCCTCGTCCAGGTGCGCCACGAGGCCTTCGAGGAACGCAGTCGCGGAGCGAGGGGGATCGTCTGCGGGCTTCGCGACCGCGTAGAGCCAGGCATCGCCGCGTCGGCGGCCACGGCGTCGCCACCGAACCCCCGGCGCGAAGCCGGCCAGCCCGAGGCCGATGAGGACGATGGCGCCGACGAGGCCGAGCACGACGCCGGGGTCGGGAAGAGTGGCGGCGGCTCCGAGCAGGAGGAGCAGGGGCAGTCCGAGCGCGACGAGCCAGGCGCGCCACGCAGTGGCCGTCCGTGCCCGCGGCGGGTCGAGGCACGCGACGGCGCGCCCGTCGGTGAGTCCCCGGCCGCTCGCGAGTGCCGCTCGGGCGTGCGCACGCGCCCAGGCGCGCCCGAGGCGTCCCGGTGGCCCGAGGCGCTCGGCGATCAGGCGGGCGAAGTGGTCCCGCTCAGCAGGTCCGACGGGGGAGCGCCCTCGGTGCGCGAGCTCCTCAGCCATGCAGCCCTGCCGCGACGACCGCCCCGAGCGCGAGCCAGGGCCCGAGCACGACGAAGTGGTCCGAGCTCCGCCGGGCGAGTGGGAGGCCCACGAGGGCGGTTGCCCCGAAGGTGACCACGAGCGCAAC
>JAJYMM010000022.1 GCA_021787035.1 Actinomycetes bacterium | reverse complement strand
TGGGGTGGCCGCCCGCGCCGGCGCTGCCCAGGCCGGCGCTGCCCAGGCCGGCGCTGCCCAGGCCGGCGCTGCCCACGCCGGCGCTGCCCGCGCCGGCTCTGCCCACGCCGGCGCTGCCCACGCCGGCGCTTCCATAGCGGCTTTCCTCGCTGCCGACCACAATGGTCCCAAGACGCTCGTGTGGACGGCGACCGCCGAGGACTTCCTGGCAAAGGTCCGGCGCGGCCGGGTGGCCCTCGAGCGGATCAGCGCCTAGTTGCGAGGCACTACGCAGGTTGGTCAGTACCGGTACCCGGCGGGCTTGTAGGGGCCCTCGACGGGGACGCCTATGTAGGAGGCCTGTTCCTCGGTGAGCTCGGTCAGCCGAGCGCCGAGCTTTCCTAGGTGCAGCCTGGCGACTTTCTCGTCTAGGTGGCGCGGCAGTACGTGGACCCCAACTGGGTAGGCGGCATTGTTTGACCAGAGCTCGAGCTGGGCGAGGACCTGGTTGGTAAAGCTGGTCGACATCACGAAGCTCGGGTGGCCCGTCGCGCAGCCGAGGTTCACGAGGCGCCCTTCTGCGAGCACGATGACGGCGTGGCCATCGGGGAAGTCCCAGGCGTCGACTTGGGGTTTCACCGGGTGGCGGGAGATGCCCGGCCAGCGGGCAAGGCCGTCCATATCGATCTCGTTGTTGAAATGGCCGATGTTGCACACGATCGCGTTGTGCTTCATGCGCGACATGTGCTCCGCCAAAATGATGTCGCGGTTGCCCGTGGCCGTCACGAAAATGTCCGCCTCAGCGATGACGTCTTCGAGCCGTACGACTTGGAGGCCTTCCATCGAGGCTTGGAGGGCGCAGATCGGGTCTACCTCGGTCACGACGACGCGTGCCCCCTGGCCCCGGAGCGACTGAGCACAGCCCTTCCCGACGTCCCCGTAGCCGCATACGAGGGCCAGTTTCCCGCCGACCATCACGTCTGTCGCCCGGAAAATCCCGTCGACTAGGGAATGGCGCACGCCGTAGAGGTTGTCGAACTTGCTCTTTGTCACTGAGTCATTGACGTTTATCGCCGGGAAGAGGAGCGTGCCGGCGGCCTCGCGCAGGCGGAGCCGGTTGACACCGGTCGTCGTCTCCTCGCTCACGCCTTTGAGCCCGGCGGCCATTTTTGCCCACATGCCCGGCCGTTCCCGGAGCATCTTCTGCAGCGTCGCCGTGATGACGCCCGCTTCCTCGCCGGGGCCGAGGTCGGGCACCTCGCCAGTGCGCTCCGCTTCCACGCCCAAGTGGATGAGCAAGGTGGCGTCGCCGCCGTCGTCGACGATCAGGTCCGGCCCGTTGTCGCCAGGCCAGGAGAGTGCCTGCTCGGTGGCCCACCAGTACTGCTCGAGGGTCTCGCCCTTCCAGGCGAAGACCGGGATGCCGGCGCTGGCGATCGCCGCTGCGGCGTGGTCCTGGGTCGAGAAGATGTTGCAGCTCGCCCACCTGACCTCAGCCCCGAGGTCGACCAGCGTCTCGATCAGGACCGCCGTCTGCACCGTCATGTGGAGCGAACCGCTCACGCGCGCCCCCGCCAGGGGCTTCGCGCCGGCGTACTCCGCCCTGAGCGCCATCAGGCCCGGCATCTCGACTTCGGCGAGGTCGATCTCGCGCCGGCCGAAGTCGGCCAGGGCCATGTCGGCGACGCGGTAGGGGAGGGGCTCGGTACTTGTCAAAGAAGGTCTCCTTCGTTTTGCCGGTCGGCGCGCTGGCAAAGACCGGTCGGGTAGGTCACGAACGAGGCCGGGGCCACCTGGCCCTTCCCCTGCGGGTCAGCCCGCGGGTCAGCTTAGCCTCGGCCGTGATGGCGCCGGGCAGTGCCCCTCGGGGCAGGTGTCGGGCCACGGCCCGTCCTCGCCGAGGGCGAGCCTCGGGGACCCGGGGCCACCAAGGCGCTCGTGGACGAGGTCCTTCACCATCCCGACAAAAGCGGGGTCGTCGCTCACCGACCTCGCCCGGACGAACTTCGTCCCTACTTTCAGAGCAGTTTCAGCGACTTCTACGTCGAGGTCGTGGACTACTTCCATGTTCTCGATGACGAAGCCGACCGGCACCACGACTACCGCCCGCGGGCGCTCGCCTTCGATCACCTCTATTATGTCGGGCCCTAGCCAGGGTTGAGCGGGGCTGCCGGAGCGGCTCTGCCACACGAGGCGCCAGCGCTGGATGCCGGCGGAGCGTGCCACGAGGCGCGCGGTCTCGTTCACGTGGCGCTCGTAGGGGCTCGTGCGCGCCGCCGCGACCGGGATGCTGTGGGCCGAAAAGAGCACCTCCGCGCCCTCGTCGCCGAGGCTCGCCAGCGCTTCCGACAGGCTCTTCGCCCAGGCCTTGACCCACCCCGGGTGGTTGTAAAAGAGGCGGATCTTGTCGACCTCGGGCGCGCCCGGGCCGACCTTGGCCCGGGCGGCGGCGATGTCGTCTAGGTACTGGCGGCAGCTGCTGTAGCCGCCGTAGGCAGAAGTGACGAAGGCGAGCGCGCGACCGGCGCCGGCCTCGCGCATCTCGGCGACCGTGTCCTCGAGGAGAGGGTGCCAGTTGCGGTTGCCCCAGTACGCAGGCAGGGAAAGGGGGGAAGGGCCTTGGCCGAGCGCTGACAGGAGCTCCCGGCAGCGGGCGTTCACCGGGCTCGCTCCTCCAGCCGAGTAGTAGTGCTCGGCAACGGCACGGATGCGTTCGTCTGGTACCCCGCGACCGGCTGTCACCCGCTCTAGGAACGCCATGACGTCGTCAGCCTTCTCCGGGCCGCCGAAAGAGACCAGCAAGAACGCGTCGTAGGTGCTCATAGCGGCCGGCAGCGGGCGCAAGGTTGGTCGCCTGAGTGGAAGCGCTTCGGGCACAATGGCTCCATGCACGGCGACGCTAGCGCCGCGCCCGGGGGACCTCAGCCCGTTGGCGGCCGCCCAACGCCTTGTCATGGGCCCGGAAGCTCCCCTCACGACCCTGTCGCGCTTGGCGTTGCTCCTGCCGCCAGCGCGGCTCTCGCCGTCGCGCTGGTAGCAGCGTGCGTCGGAGGTGGCCCCCTGGTCCGGGCGGGCGCCACCGCAGTGCCCGCGCCGGCCTCGCCCCCGCCGGCCCCGCCCGCGCCGGCCCCGCCCCCGCCGGCCCCGCCCGCGCCGGCCTCCGGCCGGGCTCTCTTTGCTCGCGTGGACCAGCACAGGTGCGGGCCGATGGGAGGCAAGGGCGAGGCGCCGTGGCCGGAGTTCGGGGGCGACGCCTCTCGTTCCCAAGAGGGCGTAGGCGTCACGAGGCCGGCCGGCGGGCTCTCCCGAAAGTGGGAGACGCCACCGATGGACGGCGCTCTTTACGGGGAAGCGCTCGTGGCGGGCGGGTGCGTCTTCGTGGGGACCGAGGACGACAGCATCTACGCTTTCTCCGAGGCCACTGGCGCCTTGGTCTGGCACACGCACCTGGCGGCCCCCGTGACGAGCGGGCTCCCCTGTGGCGACATCAGCCCTTCTGGTATCACCGGGACGCCCGTCCTGGATACGAAGCGCGATGAGCTCTGGGCCGTTGTCCTCACCTACGTCTCCGGTAAGCCCGGCCACGAGGTCGTAGCGTTGGACACGGCGGACGGGGAGGTCGTCCGGCGCCAGGCACTCGCCCTGCCCGGTACCGACCCTTCAGCCGAGCAGCAGAGGGGGGCGCTCGCGTTGGGGCGTGGCAACGTCTACGTGCCCCTCGGCGGCCTGTACGGCGACTGCGGTAACTACAAAGGTGCCGTGGTCTCGGTCCCCGAGGCGGCGGGGCGCGCGTTCGGTTACTGGCACACCCCGACGGCGAGGGAGGGGGCGATATGGGAAGTGGGAGGGCCCGACGTTCTGGCCAGCGGGGACTTGCTATTTGCGACCGGCAACAGCGCGGCCTCGCCGGGCCAGCCCTTCGACGGGGGCGACGCCGTCATCGAGCTCTCGCCGGCGCTGCGCGCCATGTCCTATTTCGCACCGACCAGCTGGGCTGAGTGGAACGTTTCTGACCTAGACCTGGGCTCGACGGGCCCGGCGCTCCTGCCTGAGGGCCTCGCTTTGGAGGTCGGCAAGGCGGGCACCGGCTTCCTTGTCAGCTCCGCCCACCTCGGGGGCATAGGTGGCCAGCTGGCATCCGCTCAGGTTTGTCGCGGTGGCGGGGCTTATGGCGCAGACGCCGTTTCGGGCGCCACGGTCTACGTCCCTTGCACGGGGGGCCTGACGGCGGTTAGCGTCAGGGGCCGTTCCTTGCACGTGCTCTGGAGCTCAAGCGCAGGGGGACCGGGGTCTCCTGTTATCGCCGGGGGCAGGCTCTTTGAAGAGACCCAAGGCGGTGAGCTCGTCTCGCTCGACCCGGCCAATGGGAAGGTCCTCGAGCGACTTTCGCTTTCTTCGCCAGTCGCCCACTTCCCTTGGGCCGTGGCGGTCGCCGGCACGCTTTATACCGCCGACGGCACACGGCTCTTAGCGCTACGCGGCCTTTAGCGCGCCAATATGTAGCGCAGGGGCGCGGCCCGTGCTTTTAGCGGCTAATAACCGACCACGGCATAAACGGGCCTTTCTTGCACCCCCCAGTTGGCGCAGGTCGAGTAAGCGGGCTCCCAGATGTCGATGTGGTTGCCGATGATCGCGCCGCCCGTGTCGTCTGCGGTGCGCACCCCCAAGCCCTGGACGTAAATGCGCGTGCCGAGGGCGATCACGCTCGGGTCCACGGCCACGCTCTGGGGGCCCGCCAGCACCCCCGTGGCCGTCGGGCCTGTCAGGTCGTAGCAGGTGACCATGAAAGTGCCCAAGTAACGAAGTGGGCCTCCTGCGGGGCTTTGTTCGGGGCTTTGGCGGGAAACCGCCATTGTTCTCGTGGCGAGAGAGCTCTGGAGCGTCGCCGCGTCGGTGGTGACTAGGAGGCCTCTCCCGCTCGGCGTCGCCGCAATGGAGCTAGCTTGGGCGCCCGACCTCGTCTTTACCCAACCGAACCTCGGGGCGTGGCCGAAGGGGTAGACGCGCCCCTTGGCGCTGAGCAACCAGTACCCCTCAGACGATGGCGGAGAAGCGACGGCGGTGACGACCGCGCCTATGTGAAGGTTGGTGCCGTTCCCAAAAAACCTGGCCTCGCCAAAGCTGAACACGCCGCCACCGGCGGTAGCCAACCAGTAGCCGGCCGCGTGGGGGGAAGGCGCGATGCCGACAACTGGAGAAGCGGCGGACGAGCGCCCGAGCGACCCAAAAAACCTAGCGTTACCAAAGGAATAAACCGCGCCCCTCGCGGTCACGAGCCAGTAACCGTGGCCCGACGGCGTAGGGGCGATCCCCACGACCTTGCCCGGTAACGAGGTCTTGCCGAGAGAACCGTAATAATGGGCGCCCCCGAAGCTGTACACGTCGCCGTCGTGGGAAACCACCCAGTAGCCTGTGCCCCCTGGCGCTGAGGCGATCGCCGCGGCACCGCCGGGTGGCCGGTGGGCCAGGGATCCGTAAAGTTGTGCGCAGCCGTAAGCGAAAACGTGCCCCTTCGCGTTGAGTGCCCAGTAACCGGTGCCGCAGTGGGCGGCGGCGACGCCAACTAGGTTGGTGCTGCCCGGGCGGTGCATGCCCGCTGGTGCAGCGTCGCCGAAGGCTGCCACAGATCCGGCTGGGGCCGGCTCTTTTGCGAGGATTGCAGGCATGTTCGCGCCGGCGGGCGGAGCTTGCAGGCCCTTCTTGGTACTTGTGGCGGCCGGGGCGGGCCTAAGCGCGTTGCGCGCCGCCGCGGTTTCGGCTGCTGCAAGGCGGGCGGCTTCGAGTTCAGCCGCCGCAAACTGGGTTTTGATCAGTTGCGACGTGGCCTGGGTCGCCGCGGGCCCCCTCGGCGACCCTGTCTGCTCACCGGTTGGGTGCGTGCCCGCCTCGGGCTTGCGTGGCTGGGGCCCGCGTGTTGCCTGCTTGCCCGTTTTATGGTTGGCCACGTGGTTACCCAAGTGTTGCGGGGCCACCGGAAGGGGGATTGTTGCGGCAGCGGCCGGAGCAGCGGATGCGACGGCAAGGGGTACCGCCAAGAAGAGAAGGCGCGCGGAGCGTAGCTCGCGATAGCGCGGTTGCCTGCTCGGGCTGGTCGCGCAGGCGAGCTCGCGCTCTGCTGCGCCCCGCGAAGACGGGCAGCGCAAAGCGCCGTCTTGTCTTGTTGGCACTGAGTCCTCCTCCTCTGGTCGCGCGCGGTCAGCCTCCGGCCGGCCACTATTTGGCCAGCGACTACGAGGAGCAGCTGTTCGCGCGTGGCCCCGAGCCCCCTTCTCCAGGACGCGGGACAATGCCTCTAACTGGGCCAGCCGACCGCACACCTGTACCCCATCTGGTCAGGGGAAAAGCTCTATTACAGGTGCTTTGCGGGTTGCTAGCGAAAGAGGTGTTTCTTTTGTCGGCTGTTTACATTACGGCGGAGCGGCGCATGAGTCAAGTTCTCGTAAGAAATTGATATCTGACCAGCGTCAATATCATCAATGCAATCGCGTAATACCGGTAAAAGTCTGGGTGGGAAGGGGTTGAGGGCTTGCGGGCGTACCTGGGTGGGGCATTGTCCTCTCCGCAAGGTACTCAGGAAAACTACGAAGCGTGGCGGCTGGGGCCGCTCCACATCACGTAGGGTGGTGGTGGACGCCCGAGTTGGGCGTTTTGCCCAAAATGGTGCCATTGGTACCGCAATATCGGTGCCGGAATGCCCAAATGTAGGGGTGGGAGGTCCACCGCGAGGGGTGATGCCTGCTTATAGCGGCGCCAGGCGCCTACGATGGAGACGTGACTGAGGCGAGCGGGTATCCCTGGGACGTGATGGGTAGTGGCAGTACTACCGGAGGCGCGAGTGGTGATCGCAGGCATCAGGTGGGCATAGGCGCCCCCGTGGGTGGCGAGGTCGCCGAGGGTGACGGCCTGAGGCAGCTCGGCGAGCCGGGCTCTGGCCTGGCGCCCGAGGCAGCCGAGGAGACCAGCCTGAGCCCCGTTGACGTAGCAGAGACATGGCTTGCCGAGCTCGCGGACCAGGTGTCGGTGCCCGCTTCTGACGTGCAGGACCACCTGCTCGACCTCTGGGGCGTGCTCGACGAGGGGCCGACGCGGGTCGAGGTCGAACGGTGGCTGACCGAGACGCTCGGCCGCAACCTCTACTCGGTCTCTGACATCAACGACCGTCTGGACGGCCTGCTCCCAGCTCATTAGGCCCGAGCTGGGGAGACATCGCCTGGGCCATGGCCGGCAGTTACGGCCCTAGGTGCGAGCCATCCTGCTCGACCAGCGACCGTCTTGGTGTTGGAGCGTGAGCGGCAGGCCGAAGCACTCCGAGAGGGTCCTTGGTGAGAGCGTCTCGGCCAGCGGGCCGGCCGCCATTACCTGGCCTTTGCGCAGCAGCAGCACGTGGGTGAAGCCGGCGGGGATCTCTTCCACGTGGTGGGTGACCATCACCACCGGGGGCGAAGACCCCAGTTCGGCGACGGAGCTCAGGCGCGAGAGCAGGCGTTCACGGCCCCCCATGTCGAGGCCCGCGCACGGTTCGTCTAGGAGGACCAGGCCCGGCGAGCACATGAGGGCTCGCGCGAGCAGGACCTGCTGGCGTTCTCCCTCTGACAGCCGGCCGAACGCCCGGTCCGCAATGTGGGCAAAGCCTGCAGCGCCAAGCAGCTCCCGCCCCTGTTGCCAGTCCGAGGGGCCGTAGTCGCGCCACCAAGGTTCGAGCGCCCCGTCCTCGGCCGGCACGACCACTTCGAGCGCTGACAGCCACGGGTGGACCATCCGAGCGACGCTGGCAGAGACCACGGCGACACGCCGGCGGAGCGCCCGGACGTCGACGCGCCCGAGCTTCTGGCCGAGGATCTCGACCACGCCCCTGGTCGGGTGCAGGTAACCGGAGGCGAGCTGGACGATAGTGGTCTTGCCCGAACCGTTCGGCCCGAGCAACGCCCAGCGCTCACCTGCACGCACTTGCCAGCTGAGCCCCCGGAGGACCGGCGTGCTCGAGCGGTCTACGTCTACCTCGCGGAGCCAGAGAGCAGGAGGTGTGACCTCGGTCTCGCTGGCGGGAGGTTGCGTCACGACCGGCAAAGGCTAGCGGCCGCCAGTACCTGGTGTGAGCCGGCGCTTTGGCGCTGGTGGCTGGCCTCTCTTGCTGCACCGATGCCACCATGTTGTATGGCTGGTCTCCTCAAGGCGCTGGACGCCGTATTCGCACCTGTGTTCGACACGCTGCAGCACGGCGCTCCGAGCGAGCTCCGGCCCTCTCAGCGAGCGGACTTCCAGGTGAACGGCGCTCTCGCCTTGGCGAAGTCGCTCGGGAGGGCGCCTCGCGAGCTGGCCTCTGAGATCTTGGAAGCGGCCAAGGCCCGGGGCCTCATGCAGCTGTGCGAGGAGGTCGAGGTGGCAGGGCCGGGTTTTATCAACCTCACCCTTTCCCCGGCCTTCTTGAGGAGCGGCCTCCAGTCGCTGGCCGTGGGCGCTCGCCTCGGCATCGAAAAAGCAGAGACCCCTCTCCGGGTGGTCGTTGACTACGCGTCGCCGAACGCCGCCAAGCAGATGCATGTCGGCCACCTTCGCTCCGCGATCATCGGCGACGCCATCGTCAGGCTGCTCGAGGCTGTCGGCCACGAGGTCGTGAGGGAGAACCACGTGGGGGACTGGGGGGCCCCTTTCGGGATGCTGATCGAGCACCTGCTCGACCTGGGAGAGCTTGAAGCCGCCCACGAGCTAGCCGTCGGTGACCTGGAAAGCTTCTACCAGGCCGCTCGGGCGCAGTACGACGGTGACCCCGCGTTTGGCGAGCGCGCCCGGGCCCGGGTCGTCCTCTTGCAAGCAGGCGACCCCGAGACGCTCAAGTTGTGGGAGGCCCTGGTCCAGCGCAGCGTGAGCCACTTCGACGAGGCGTTCCGCCGCCTCGGTATCAAGCTCACGAGGGACGACGTCGTCGGCGAGAGCTTTTACAACCCGCTGCTGCCTGGCGTCGTCGCCGACCTGGCCAAGGCGGGGCTCCTCGAAGAAAGTGAAGGCGCTATGTGCGCCTTTCCTCCCGGGTTTACAAACCGAGATGGCAACCCGCTGCCTCTGATTGTCCAAAACTCCGCCGGCGGTTACACCTATGCGACGACGGACCTTGCCGCGATCCGGGACCGCGTCGACCGGTTGAGGGCGAATTTGCTCGTATACGTAGTGGGTTTGCCCCAGGCGCAGCATTTCCAGATGGTTTTCGCGACTGCTCGCCTGGCCGGCTGGCTCCCTCCAGACGCTCTTGCGGTACACGTGGGCTTCGGGAGCATCCTCGGCCCTGACGGCAAGATGTTCCGCACGCGCCAGGGGGGCACCGTGAAGCTCGCCGAACTGCTCGACGAAGCCGTCGAGCGCGCACGCTCGCTGCTCCTGGCTCGGGCAGGAGGGGGCTCGGGGGCCGAGGCGGGCACGGCCGAGGCGGGCACGGGGGCCGAGGCGGGCACGGCCGAGGCGGGCACGGCCGGGGCCGGCGCTGGGGGGGCCGGCGCTGGGGGGGCCGGCGGGGCCAGCGCGCAGGTCGAGGTCGAGGCCATCGCAGGGGCGGTCGGTATCGGTGCCGTGAAGTACGCCGACCTGTCCAACGACCGGGCGCGTGACTACCGCTTCGACTGGGACAGGATGCTTTCCTTCGACGGCAACACTGCGCCCTATATCCAGTACGCCAACGCACGTGTTTGCAGCATCCTGCGGAGGGCCGCCAGTGCCGGCGGCGAAGAGCCGGCGGGCGAAGAGGCGGCGGGCGAAGAGGCGGCGGGCGAAGAGGCGGCGGGCGAAGAGGCGGCGGGCGAAGAGGCGGCGGGCGAAGAGGCGGCGGGCGAAGAGGCGGCGGGCGAAGAGCCTGGTGGGCCGAGCGCCGCCGAGCTGCGTGAGCGCTTCCTGCGTCCTCAGCTGCTACTGGCCCCCTCCGAAGCGGAGGAGCGCGAGCTGGCCAAGCGCCTGCTTGGCTTTCCCGACGCGGTGGCAGCGAGCATCGAGACCTACAGCCCGCACAAGCTGTGCGCCTACCTCTTCGACTTGGCGACCACTTTCACGAACTTCTACGAGCGCTGCCCCGTGCTCCGCGCGCCGAGCGAAGAGACGAGGTCGTCCAGGCTGGCCCTCTCGGCCCTTGCCGGCGCCATCCTCGAGACAGGGCTCTCGCTCTTGGGCATCGCCGCGCCCGAGAGGATGTGACGCGGCGGCCGGGGCTTCCCATCTCGCAGGCACCGCCGGAAGGGCGACGAAGGGAAACCGGTCGTCGCCCCTGGCGCTGAACGGCGTTGACTTGGCGGCCCGTCACCGCCTCCCGGGCGAGCTCAGGTCGGGCTGATCTCGTCTAGGCGGTCCGCGAGCTCGCCCGAGATGAGGGGCACGAGGTCCATCGCACCCAAGTTGTGGCGCAGCTGGGCGACGTTTGAGGCACCGAGGATGACGCTCGAGACGTTGGGGTTGTGGAGGCACCACGCGACCGCCAGCTGGCCCATGTCGTGCCCGGTCTCCTTGGCGATGGCTTGGAGCCGTCGCGCCTTCTCGCTTCGTTCTGGGTCTTGCACCGAACGCAGCACCCAGTCGTAGCCCGGCAGTGAGGCACGGCTCCCAGCTGGTGTCCCCTCTAGGTACTTGCCGGTCAAGAGACCGCCGGCGAGGGGGCTGAACGACGTGAGCCCGTAGCCGAGGTCCGCGAAGAGCCGTGCGTACTCCTTCTCCACCCGCTGGCGCGCTATCAGGTTGTACTGGGACTGCTCGGCCACTGGCTTTCGGAGGTGGTGGCGCTCGGCTACCTCCCACGCGGCACGGATGTCGGCCGCCGGCCACTCCGATGTGCCCCAATAGAGCGCCTTGCCCGAGGCGACGATGTCGCTCATCGTCCAGACGGTCTCCTCGATCGGCGTCTCGGGGTCAGCACGGTGGCAGAAGACGATGTCAACGAAGTCGAGGCCAAACCGCTCGAGTGAACCTTCGATCGCCTGGAGGAGGTACTTGCGGTTGAGGGTGTTACGCATGTTGACCTCGTCGTGGATGCCCCAGAAGAGCTTTGTGGACACCACGTAGCTGTAGCGCGGCCACCCGAGCTCGCGCAGCGCTTTGCCCATGATCTCTTCAGACTTGCCGCTGGCGTAAGACTCGGCGTTGTCGAAGAAGTTGACGCCCGCCTCGCGCGCAGCTCCCAGGCAGTCGATCGCTGGCTCGACCCCCATCTGTTCCCCAAAGGTCACCCAGGACCCGAACGACAATGCGCTCACCTTCAGCCCCGAGCTCCCCAGTCGGCGGTATTCCACAGCAGCTCCTTCCAGCTCTTTGCTGTCACAACGCGGACACGCGACGACTAGTGCCGCTGCCGCTTGGCGGGGGCTAGTCCCCGTGGTACGTTAGCGCTCCGAGGGTCCGGCATCGAGGTTCGAGCAGTCCCTCCCGGTCGCTGAGCCGGTGGCCAGTTACGGCCAGGAAAGGAGGGAACTGACAATGGCAATGGGTACAGTCAAGTGGTTTAGCTCCGAGAAGGGCTATGGCTTCATATCCCAGGAGGGTGGCCCGGACGTCTTCGTGCACTACAAGGCCATCCAAGGCCAGGGGTTTCGGACCCTGGAGGAGAACGAGCCGGTCGAGTTCGAAGTGCAGGAGAGCACCAAGGGTCTCCAGGCCGTCAACGTGACACGCCTCTCGGTGAAGGCGGGCGAGTAGCGGAGCTCGAAAGGGTGGGGCGTCGTTAGGCGGACAACTTCGGGTGCCCGCCCTTTTGGCGCGCCGTTACGGCGCGGCCTGGGCGTAGGCTGAGGGCTCCTCGTGTTGGTGACGCTTCTCTACGTGTTTTTCTCGTCTTTCCGGCTGGCTGCCGGTAACTCAGGCCGTTGAGCAGGAGGCAGTCTGGCGGCTTACTTTTTCCCTTCCGTTCCTCAAGGAGCGCTCCAGAACACCCGATGTAGAGGGAACGGGTGGCCTGGGAGGGCCCCGGACCGTGAGCGGGAGGTGCCCACGTCGGCACGTTGTGTTAGGCGCAGTAGGACTCTAGGCCGGGCGGCGGCGACGGCCGGGCTTGTCGCGGCTTGTGTACTGGTAGGCGCGCCCGATGCCTGGGCCAACCCTGGAGGCACCGGGACGACCCTGCCACCCACGACGCTCCCACCTACGACGCTCCCACCGACGACAGCCGCGCCCACGACGACCGCGCCCACGACGACCGCGCCCACGACGACCGCGCCCACGACGACCGCGCCCACGACGACCGCGCCCACGACGACCGCCCCCCCCACGACCGCTGCGCCGACGACGACCGTCCCAGCTACAACCCTCCCATCTTCGACAGTCCCACCTACGACGGCAGCGCCACCTCCGACGACGGTCCCGACGACCCCCCCTACCAGCACCGCGCTCCTTGTACCT
>JAJYMM010000162.1 GCA_021787035.1 Actinomycetes bacterium | reverse complement strand
GGCATGGGCCTGGCTACGGCTCAAGCGGCGGCCCGAGACGGCGCAGCGGTGACCGTGGTGTCGAGCAGACCTGAGCGAGTCGACGCCGCCCTGGCCGAGCTGCCGGACGGCTGTGACGGCGCAGTCCTCGACGTGCGTGACGAACACGCCATCGCCGCTCTGTTCGAGCGCGTGGGCGAGCTGGACCATCTCGTGTTCACCGCCGGCGACGCCTTCACACCGCGTCGGCTCACCGAGATGAGTCCCGCCGAGGCACGCGCCGTCCTCGACGTGCGCTTCTGGGGCGCAGTGGAGGTCGTCAGGTCCGCGGCTCCGCGCATCCGCACGGGAGGCTCGATCGCCCTAACGACAGGAACGGTCGGACAACGGCCCGTACCCGGAGCTGCGCTAGCGGCCGCCGGGGCCGGCGCCGCCGAGGGCCTGGTGCGCGGGCTGGCGGCCGAGCTCGCCCCGCTGCGCGTCAACGCGGTGCGCGCGGGCGCCGTCCGTACGCCGCTTTGGGACGCGGTCCCCGAACCTCAGCGTGAGGCCGTCTTCGCCCGCCTGGCCCAGCGCACCCTGCTCGGCACGATCGCGGAGCCGGAGGAGATCGCCCTGGCCCACCTCTACCTGATGCAGAACCGCTATGTCACCGGGACGGTACTCACGATCGACGGCGGCTCATTACTGGCCGGCTGACCGTAGGCCAAAACAGCTCGACGATGAAGCAGGCCACCGGGACGGCGGTACCGAGCCACAAATCGCGAAGATCGGTGATCACCCACGGATGTCAGGAAAGAGCGCTCGGGCGTTCTGCTGAGCGACGGGAAAGAGGCCGATCCCGGCCGGATTGAAGGGCTGCGGTGGTGACCACGGAGCCGGTTGGGAGGCACGCAGGCATGCGTCTGATCGCTAGCCGACTACTCGGGTGAGATGGAGACCAGTTCTGTTGGCTGCAGGAGGGACGATCACGGCACCGTCGATCGTGGCGGACGACAACGACCGATTGGTGCTGAACTGCCTGACTCCATAGAGCGGTTGCCCGGTGGGATGGGTCCGGTTTATCGGCTCACGCGGTGGCGAGCCAAGGAGCCCCGACAGCGACGCTGGTGCCAAGAACGGAGTCCCCCGTCCAACACGCGGGTTTCGGCCATGGGCGTCCTGGCCATAAAGTTGGCCATAGACTCAAGCCAGAGCGAGCCAACAGCAGCCGATCTGGGCCGTTCTGTCCTCGTGTTGTCGCAGCTCATGCCCATAACGGCCGAAGGCAGAGACAGCAAAGGTCGCTCTTGAAAAGCCTTGGGAGCAGACTCCCCGCGGGTTCAAATCCCTCTCCCTCCGCAGCTCAGAGGCAGCTTCTGGCGTCCCCGCGGGGCGCTGAGAAGGTGGGTTGGCCATAGTGGCCACACCGTGACGCAATGCCCGGGCCACAGCGGGTCGGTGTGTAAGAAAGGGACCATTCCAACGCGACCCTGAGACCGGGCGGTACCGTTACACGCTCTGCCAGGTCTGTGGCACGAAGCGGGATGCCTCGCGAGCGGCTGAGGCCCTCGCGTCCCAGGTCGCACGGGGCAGTGGAAGCCCACGGTAGTGGTCGATCAGGTTCCATATCTCGAAGTGCCGGTCAGGGGGTTCGGTCGGGAGCTTTCTGCCGCGCAACCCCAACTATGCGATAGCATGCTCACCCATAGGGTGAAGGCTGGAATCAAATATGTGCTACTGGTGCTTCAGATCAAGGGTGAATTTGAAAATCCATGCGTGTCGAGTTCGAGGACCGCGATCTGCGGCGACTCTACGAGGAGCCGGACTTCCGGCTGTCCAGCATTGGGCACGACCTCACTCGCGCCTATCGGAAGGTCGTCGGGCTCGTCGCTGCCGCGTCCGACGAGCGAGACCTGCGTGCGATGCGGTCGTTGCATTTCGAGAAGCTCGAAGGCAACCGGCTCGGGCAGCATTCTCTGCGCCTGAACAAGCAGTGGCGACTGGTCGTCAGACTGGAAACCACTCAGGAAAGCAAACAGGTGGTCGTTATCGAAGTCACCGACTACCACTGAGCGAAAGGAGGGCGTGATGACCAGTACCTTGACACCTGCCGAAGCCTTCCCTCCCGGCGAGTACCTGCGGGATGAGCTCGAGGAGCGGGGGTGGAGCGAGAGGGAGTTCGCAGAGATCGTCGGCCGGCCGGCACAGGCCGTGTCGGAGATCTTGAACGGGCGTAAGCAGATCGTTCCTGAGACGGCCCTCGCGTTTGCGGAGGCGCTTGGCACGAGCGCCGAGCTCTGGGTGAACCTGCAGGCGGCGTTCAATCTGCACGAGGCGAAGTCCAACCGACCGCCGGTGACTGAGGTGACGCGCCGCGCTCGGTTGCGGTCGCGGGTGCCGGTGGCCGAGTTGCGACAGCGCGGGTGGCTTCCCGATACCAACGACCTCGACGCACTGGAGGGTGCGGTCAAGGAGCTTTTGGGTATTTCGGATCTAGACGCGGAGCCGCAGTTTGCGGTGGCAGCGCGTCGCTCGAACGCTAGCGTGTCGTTTTCGCCTCAGCAGACGGCGTGGCTGGCTCGGCTCAGCCGCATCGCTCAAGCTCGGACGGTTCCGGCCTTCGATGCCAACTCGGTCTGTGCGCTGGCGGGAGATCTGGCGCACCGCATCCATGATCCAACCGATCTCGGCGAGCTTGAGAGCTGGCTGGCTGAGGTGGGGGTAATCCTTGTTACCTTGCTCCCGCTCAAGTCCAGCAAGCTGGATGGAGCGGTGATGCTGCTCGACGACGGCACCCCGGTAGTCGGGCTCACGAGCCGGGGTGACCGGATGGACGGCTACGTGTTCACGTTGCTCCACGAACTTGCCCACCTCTGTCTGGGACACCTCGAGACGGTGGCCGTCCGAGCGGACGAGGACATCGTTACCGCTACGGGACTCGAAGGCCTGGAGGCGGAGGCGAACCGGCAGGCCGCCGAATGGGTTCTCCCTGAAGAGACGCCGCTCCCCACCGGTCGGCCCTCCATGAGCACGATCCTCCAGATAGCCGGACGTCATCGGGTCCATGCCAGTTTCGTGATCGGTCGCATCCAGCGAGCTCGTGAAGATTGGGGGTTGCTTCGTCGGTCTATCCCTCGAGTGCGTCCCTACATCACAGTGGAGAACTGAGGATCAGCTATGACTGTTGCGCTCACATCTCTGCCCCCTCTTTGACTCTTCGACAGACCTTCTCGTTCTACGTCTCAGGTAAGCATCCTGAGCGGATCTGGGCCTGCGCTGAGCAGGCGGACGCTGTCGTTGTGGCTGGCAGTGGCGGTCCGGCGTCTGTGAGGAGGCTGCGCACCGAAGGTTGGACCGGCGCGGTGCTCTTTGACCGCGGCGCATATGCCTCTCATGGGCTCGAACTGGATCCGCTACAAAGTGGTCCGACGATCAGCTGGAGATATAACCACAAGTTGTAGATGCTGGACCTGAGCAAGGCCACGACGTACCCTCCAAGTTGAACCAACAACGAGCCTGCCGGTTGGAGCCGGCGGGGAGGAGTACGCCAATGTTGAAGCTAGTACAAGACACGGCCGCATGCGTGGACGATGAGCCGGCCACCGTCGGCCTGGACGAGCTGTGCCGTGTGGCCGCTCAAGAGATGCTCAAGGTCGCGTTGCTCGCCGAGCGCCGGGCCTGCCTGGAGGCCCATGCCGGCGCGCTTGATGAGACGGGCAAACGCCTGGTTGTAGCCAACGGTTATGCCCGCGAGCGCCAGGTGACGACGGGGACCGGCGTGGTCGAGGTCAAAGCCCCGCGGGTCGACGACCGGCGCGAGGGCGAGCACTACCGCTCGGTCACCTTGCCTGCTTACATGCGCAAGTCCCCCAAGGTGACCGAGGTCCTGCCCGTGCTTTACCCGCGTGGCCTGTCGAGCGGGGCCGTCGGGGCGGACGCCGACGATGACCTAGCAGCCTGACGAGCTAGGGCCTCGGAGTGGGCAAGGCGCGAACCGACACCGGTCAGGAGGCGCACCGCTTCCTCCGGGGCGTTCATAGAGCGACCCTACTGGCCGCTATGGACAGACGCAGTCTGAGCGCCAACAGGGGCTCGCCGCCGGTGAGCGCCATGCGAGGCGCCCCGTCGGACAAGATCCCAAGATCCCAAGATCCCAAAGAAGAATCCAATCAGGGCGACAGGCATGGGATCTTGATGCCGGCGCCAGCCCGCGCGACCAGTAAAAGCGTGGCCAAAATTGGCCTTCGCGGACACGGAGGTATGGGCGACCGATCACCGCAACGTCACCTGGACACCTTTCGCGCCGGCTGCCGCGAGAAGAGGCCGCCGGTGATCTTCCAGTCTCGTGCTCCCCGCGCGGAAACCCTAAGTTGGCCGACATCACAGCCGGCGCGGGTACCGTCGGGGGGTCCTGCCCTTGGCAGGGCACGAGCCCGCCCGGACTGGCTGCTGAAGCGCGTGGGCGAAGGGGAGGTCACCGAGGCGAGGGGCCAAATCGGCCAAAAGGCACTACCGTCGGGCAACCACCACCAGCGGCTCTCCGCCGACGTGGGCACTGGAGCGCCGTCATGGGCCTGGGCCAAGAAGGCCCTGGCCACCTTGCAGGTTTGACCGCCGTGTGGGCCTGGGGCATCTTACCCGCCCGGCGCGCCAGTCGCCACGGCGCTGTCGTCCTGGCCACCCCCGACATCAGCCCGGCCCGCTTGGTCCTGTCGTGCAGGGTCGTCCGCTGCACCGACGAGGCGAGGCCGTTCGGGTTCACATACGGGACCCTGCTCGGCCACCCCGAGCGCGGTGAGGAGTCCTTCCATGTCAGATTGCAAGACCAAGGTGTGGTGAGCTTCCATGCCGTAACCTTTTCCCGGCCCGGCGACCTCGCCACTGCGCTAGCTGGGCCCATCGCCACGCCATCCAGTCGACAGCGACGCCCCGTTGCGTAGAGGCATCAAGAGGTTCGTGGGGAGCGTGGTGAATCACGATAAGCGAGCGGTGAAGTGCCGATCTGGGTGCCAACGACGGGTCGTAGAGGCGTCCTGCACGCGCGTTCCGGACGCTGTTCGCGCCGGGGTTGACTACACTGTAGTCATGTCGCATCCGATCTCGGTCCGGTTTCAAGATCCTCGTGTCGCCGAGCGCCTGCGCGCAGAAGCCTCGGCCCACGGTACGTCCCAGTCTGCGATGGCAGAGGAGCTGCTCGACGAGGGCCTGCGAATTCGTCGTCACCCCCTTCTGCGTTTCCGTGACGGGCCCACCGGACGGCGCGTCGCTCTTGTTTGTGGTCCCGACGTCTGGGAGCTCGTCGGCGGGCTCGTCGGCGGCGATGTCGCCCCCGACCGACGGATCGAGCGAGCAGTCGAGCTGTTCGGGCTTCGCCGCGAGCAGGTCGAAGCCGCGTTGGCGTACTACGCCGAGTTCACCAGCGAGATCGACGCGCAGGTCGAGGCGAACCGGCAGGCCGCAGAGGAAGCGGAGGCCCTCTGGCACCGCCAGCAGGAACTGCTGGCAGGGTGAAGCTCCTGCTCGATGTGCACCATTCCCGCGTCGCCGCGGAGCACTTGCGCGCCGACGGTCACGACGTCGTGGCCGCTTCGGACGACCCGGTGCTGGCGGCCCTGCCGGACGACGAGCTGCTGCGACGCGCCGCTCGGTCCGGCCGGGCAGTCGTGACCGAGAACGCCCGCGACTTCGACCGCACCGTCAGGGCCTGGGCGATGGCTGGGGAGCATCATGCCGGAGTGGTCTTCACCTCGCCGCGCCGGTACCACCGTGGGAGCAGCTCCTATCCGAAAAACCTCGTCCGCGCGCTTTCTGCGCTGCTGACAGATCCACCCAACGTCGAGAGCGACTGGGTGTTCTGGTTGCCATAGTCGTTCGGAGCGGTCCGCGACAAGCAAAGCGGACCGCGGCAAAGCCGAGCGCGTAAGTGCCGATCTGTGCTGGCTAGTCATGAACATTAGGCGTCATATGGGGCGCATATTCTGGTACAAAGCCGATCTGACTGCCTATTACGGCAGCAGCAGCTAGCTCAGGCGGATTGACGAGCTTACTCAATCGGGCAGCCGAGAGACTCGGCGCTGCGCTCATGGGGGCACTCAACCTGGTCGACGTCGATCAGGTAGTGATGCGCGGCGAGCATTTCCGAGCAGTCCAGGATGTCTTCTTGCCCGTGATCAAGACATGGGTCGAAGGGCGTGCCTTCCGTCGCCACGTCGCAGCGGTGCAACTGAACGTGACCGAGATGGGTGAGGAAGCCGCCGCCATTGGTGCCGCCTCAGTGGTATTCCGCAGCCTTGTACCGAATGAATTTATCAACGAATCTCGCGTTCTGCGATCAACGAAAGTCGCGTTGGCCTAACGCTGGTTCCCCTCCTGAAGACCATCCACCAGTTGACCTAGAGCCCCTGGCACTTGTTGTCAATGCCGGTCGGGGACCAAGTGGGTCCTTCGCCGGGCAGAATGTCACCCGGTGGCACCCCGGCGCGCCGAGTTGACAGCCCGTCTTACCTTAGAACGAGGATTATCGGCGGCTCCAGCCGAAGCGAGTGGCCCCAAGGTGGTCCAAAAGTTTGTGGCAACGAGGGTGATCTAATCGAGCTGGCAATTGACACTTGCACAGGCCTGCCGCTACTAAGTGGTCCGCGACGCCATAAAACTTGGTTGCCTGGGCCCTCCGAGCGTTCCCCTTGTGCTATCTCGCACTATCAGTCGGGTCGCAATACTTCCCTAACGGCACAAAGGCTCCTGTGTCTGCTCGGTGCGTTGCTCGTCCTGCCGGCTGCCAAGGCCCAGGAGGCGACCGATAGCCACGGGGCCACCAGCCCGACCGCCGCCAGACCGCATCTGATCCTTCAAGGATCAGATGCTCCAGCCCCCGCCTTGGTCCCTGAAGACGCCAGGAGCATGCGACCGTGGCAGCCAAACGGTGACCGCCGAGAACCTTCTGAGAACCAACCGTCCCGCGGAGGTTCTCGAGGATGCCGACCAAGCCTGAGGGCGTATACCAGGACCGCCACGGAAAGTGGTACGTGGAGGTGACCGTCGGCCGCGACAAGGCGCTGGGCGTCACCTCGTGCGATTAATGACCGGGCTGCTCCGAGGGACATGCCAAGGCTCGTCGTGGGACGAGTACCTGGGTTCTTGAACGAGGTCCTGTGTCAGGCTAACCTCGGTGGCAGGAAGCGAACACTTCGAGGGAGCTGAGGTGCCCGGGCAACCAAGCACGCGTTGACGCCATAGCGGCTTATTGGCCTGTCATCGCGTGCTGCCCCTTATCGCAGCACAGCGAACCTGCCCTTTTGGGTCCCAAATATGGCGCGCCCGAGCCCGTGAGTTCGGCGCGTCCCTCTCCTCGAAGGAGTCATCACTGTGCGCGCGTTTCGTTTTTCCTGCATTACCTACCTCGGCGTCGCTTTACCTGGTTCCACCCTCGGGCTTCTCTGGCCGTCCGTCCGGGTCAGCCTCCACGAGCCAGTAAGCGCTCTCGGCATCTTCCTCGCTGTCGGCGTGGCCGCGTCCGTCATGGCGAGCGCGGCCACCGGGCCTCTCTTGTCCAAACTGACCGTGGGAGCCTTGGTCGCCTCGGGTGCCGCGCTTGTGTCCTTGGCGCTCGGCACCGAAGCGACCACCTCGTCGTTCTTGGTCTTCGCGTCGTGCTCGGCGCTGTTCAGTCTCGGCTTCGGGGCGCTCGACTCCGCGCTGAACGCCTACGCTGCGGCTCACTTCGGGCCACGCCACACCAACTGGATGCACGCCAGCTATGGCCTGGGGGCCACCGTCGGGCCCTTGGTCGTGACGGCGATGCTCACCGACGGGCTCACCTGGCGTTGGGCGATGGGCGTTATGTGCTTCCTTGAAGCTGGGCTCACTCTGGTGCTTGTGCTTGGGCGTGCCAGCTGGCGTGGCCCTGCCTCCCCCGCCCACGAGCCAGGCCCGCGGGCCGCGGCGGGGCCTGCGTCGCGCAGGTCACGACGGGGCTCGGCGGGAGCCACCTCGAGCGCCCTTGTCTTCAGTGCCGTGGAGACGGGGATCGAGTCCGCCGCGGGAATATGGGGGTACCTGTTCCTCACCTCGGGCAGAGGAATGCCCCACAGCCTCGCCGGCGTTGCGGTCTCTGCCTACTGGGCCATGATGTTCGTGGGGCGTGCCGTGCTCGGGCCAGTAGCAGAGCGCTTCGGCACCCGAAGGGTGCTCGGCATATCCGTTGTCGGCGTGGCCGCAAGCGCCGCGGTGATGGCCATGCCCGGCCCGGCCCTGCTGGCTGTCACGGGGATGATGGCGCTCGGGCTGGCTGCGGCACCCATCTTCCCGCTGCTCACCCTGACCACCGCCGAGCGCTCCGGTACTGCTGAAGCGGCTAAGACGACGCGTACAGTGGCGTTGCAGGTCGCTGCCTCCACGATCGGCAGTGCGGCGCTACCCGCAGGCGTTGGGGTTGTCATTGGCGCCACGAACGCCAATGCCCTCGCCCTGTCCCTCCTCTTCCTCGGCATAGGGACGTGCGGTGTTTACGGGGTTATGACCTACCTGGGCCGACGAGACGGGCCTGAGGTACTGGGACGTCGCGCTTAGCGACGCAAAAGCGCCCAGAGAACAAGCGGCGGGGCGGCCATCGCCAGCAGGCGGCCTGGTTGGGCCCCTTATCTGTTGCTCCGTCAGCACCGGATAACTCTTACTGGGCCCCACGTAGTCTGGCATTCACGATGGACGAGTTCCGCGTAACGAAGTCGACCTTCTCTCGGTGGCTCGCCGACCAGCACAGTTACCAGCGCCTCCCGGATGGCGACGAGCCCGGGGCTGGGTTCTTGGACGACGCGTTCCGCCTGGTGAAGGCGCGAGATGATGTCGTTATCGATTGGGGATTCCCGGTCAACGATATCAGTGCTGTTCGACGGCTCATGGCCAGTGGCCCATCCGCGTGGTGGTTCGACGGGTGACCGGACAGCGGCGCTAACAAGCTTCATAGCTCGAGAGACGGTGCCGAAAGCTGCATGGGACCTCCAACTCGCAGCCATCGACACCTCCTGGTCGGACCTGGCTCAACTATTCGACGGTCGAATGCTCCACGTCGTATCCGGCCTGGGGACCCGCGGCTAGCCGCAGGGCCAGTTCTTGGAAGGCCCAGCGCCGCCAGATTGCCCCCGAGGTCGCGCGCCTGGAGCAGGCCCAGGCCGCGCGCGGGCCTTCGTGGCAGAGCACCCCGACATCCCAAGCCGCGTCTCTGATCTCAACCGCTCTCCGGCGCCCCAGCAATGGGGCGGGGCTATCAGCTCCCCCTGGCGGAGGGAGCCGTCCAGGGGTGGCCGGCGGCGCTTGCCCGCCCGTCAGGCCGCTGGCCGTCGCCTCCGTCTTCCCTGGCTGCGGGCGACGCTTCGCCATCGTGGCTCGGGCAGTTCGACGGGCTCGCAAAATGGCCCACAGGGTTGGAAAAGCCCGAGGCGCGTAATTGCTCGAAACATCAGGCGGCGTTACGCGCTCCTGGTGTGGGCGGCCCGACATGGCCTCTGACAAGCGCAGATCGCCGATTCTCGGAACGTGCCCAAGGGTCAGACCCGGTAGGCCACCTTCTCGACGGATGGGATTATGCGCTCGACTTCGTCCGCTTCTGCTTCGGGTAAGGGGCTTCTGGCCCAGAGGTCGTGTAGGGCTGACGAAGAGAAGATCTGGAGCGCTCCCCAGGCGGGGCGGTCGCTCGGGAGGCGATCGGCCTACTGTCCTGCTCAGGTCGGTTCGTATTGGTCGGGGTGAGGTCGGCAAGGATCACGAACAGCTCGTCGATGCGCTTGGTCACGACGGTACGCAGATGGGTGGCGAGGCCGTCCCAGTCCTCGGCGCTGGGCGCTTGGCGCGGCGGCAGGGCCGTGAGAGCCTCGGAGATTTCTGAGATGGAAAGTCCGACCCGTTGCGCCGCACGGATCATGGCCACCCGGCAGCAAACGTCGGCGAAGAAGCGTCGATGCCCGGCAGGAGTACGTTCGCTGGGCAAGAGCCCGTGATCGTCGTACCAGCGCACCGCCGAGCGGGCAACGCCCATGCGCTCGGCGACTTGGCCGACGCTGAGCCCCGACTCGTGCCAGTTGTCCACGCAACCATCCTGGCAGACATGGGCCCTTGACTTCAACCTTGGTTGACCCCTTACAGTCGCCTCCATGACCAACATCGGGCCGCTTCGTACCGCCGTGGTGATCGGCAGCACCCGCCCCACACGCCTCGGTCGAGGCGTTGCAGAGTGGGTGGCCACCGATCCAAACCCCGACCTCGATCTAGTGATCGTTGACCTCGCGGAGATGAACCTGCCGCTTCTCGATGAGCCCCAGCCCCCAGCATGGGGCAACTACTCCCACGAGAGCACCCGGGCATGGTCCGCTGTCGTAGCTAGCTTCGACGCCTTCGTCCTCGTCACCCCCGAGTACAACCACTCCACCTCGGCCGTCTTGAAGAACGCTCTCGACCACCTCTACTCCGAGTGGTCCGACAAGGCAGCCGCCTTTGTCGGCTACGGCATCGACGGAGGAACGCGAGGCGTCGAGCATCTGCGCGCCATCTGCTCCGAGTTGTCGATGGCCGGCGTCGGTCCACAGGTCTCCCTCAGCCTCGGCCTCGACTTCCGGGATGGCCGCTGCTCCCCGAGGGAGGACCAGGTGGCTGCCCGAGGTCGGATGGTCGCGGCGCTGGCCAGATGGGGCGGTGCCCTGCGATCCTTGAGGAGCACACCTGAACGCGTCGGTGACGAAACGCGTCCCACCCTGGAGTGCCCCGAGCTTCGCCCGCGCGCCGCGGCTGCGATGAACCAACTCATTGCCGGCCTCCAAGCGGGGCTGGACAACGCTGACGCCGACCTCTTCGACGCCTCTTTCGCCGCCGACGTGATCTGGGGAAGCCCCTACGGGGCGACGCTCAACGGTATCGACGCCCTCCTCACGGTCCATCGTTCCTTGATGGCGACGGGCGCCGCCCCAGCCTCGCGGTTCAGGATCGTGCAGCTAAGAGCAGCCGCGCCCGGCGTCGCGGTAGCGCATGTCCAACGGCAAGCACTCGGTGAGGCCGGAGAGGGCTTCTCGGAAATGGCCCTCTACGTGCTGGTAGAACGCAACGGCAGATGGTGGCTAGCCGCAGGGCAAAACACTCCCATTACCAACCCTCCATCTCGATGAGGGACCACGCCTCCGGAGCATCCCCGGTCAGCGACATACCGGGGGCTTGCCATCGGCGGGTGCCTGGCCATCTCCGCCCCGGCGACCTGCCACACGCCCTCATCATGCTCCAAGCCTTTGACCCGGGACCGCGCAGTTACCTGGAAATAGCCGAGGTGGTCGAGAGACATTCGCCCCAAGCTAGGAAGGACCTTGCAGAGCTTTACCGGCGCATGGCGTTCTCGGCGCTGACCGGCAACACGGATGACCACCTGCGGAACCACGGCTTCTTGCGTACCTCCAACGGTCAGTGCGACCCGACGAACGAGCACGAGAACCCGCCGTGCTGAAGAGGTCCAGTCTCAGCCCCCGTCTTGCCACCATAGGCGAGAGCCCGCTGCCACAAGACCGGCCACGACGTCAAAGGGTGCCCGTCGACGGTGACCGATGACACCGAGAAGCTAGAGAACGGCGGCACCTGGGAGAATCCTCCGGCAAAAGGATCGAGGATGGGCGCGATCCCTACGTTTACCGTGACGACGGCCATGCCGGGCGCACGTTGCGTGTACCGGAAATGCCGGGTCGTGTCGGTGACAGAACTCGTGGTGAGCGTTGGTGTCGCATGGATTTGCAGGACTAGATGGTCCTTGGTGTCAATGGTCTGTCCCGCCCCGAGCCCGGCGCTAGTCGAGTAGGTGGCCATACTGCCAGTCATGCCCGCCTCGCGGAAGGTTGCGTCGAGCGACGCGACGAAGGTGCTCCGAGAGATCGTCAGACCTGTGAGGCCCGCGATCTGAGTCTGTAGTGCCTTGCCGTAGCGGAGCCACTTCGTGGCTTCGTTGTGCTCGCTGGTCGAAAGCCCTGGAGTGTGAAGCAGTCCGGACAAGCCAATGTCGTTTTCCTTCAGGGTGGGCAGCAAGTCGGCTTTGACGAGGGCCGCGTAGGCGTCGGAGTACGTCACAACCTGTCCGGGCCGACCCAGGAAGGGCGACTCGGAAGTCGTCATTTCTGGGCGCGCTTGTTGGCGGAGGGCGCTGAAATACGTCGCCACCGGACCGGCGACGTATTTCAGCGTCGCGTTCACTCCCAACGGGCGCACGCTGATCGCCGGGAGCGCCGACGACACCGTCCGGCTGTGGGACCTCAGCGAACCGAGCGAGCGGCTCGGACCAGACCCTCACCTTTTGGGACTACCGTGCTTCTTCTGTCGCCTCCCGGATATGTTCGCTCCCGACAAGCCCGATAACCCGGGCCGAGTGGACGGAGTACGTGCAGGGGATGGCATATTCCCCGCCCTGCCGCTAACCCGTGCGTGGGCAACAGGGGGCAGTCGCCGACGCTTTTGGCCAGCTTCAATTCAACCCTCAAGCCTCTTCTTCTTGCTACACCTGAACAGACATGCACTCGATTCGTGCCGATGGTATTGCGGAGGTTGAGCACCGAGCGGAGCTGCAGGACAGAGACGCCTGGCTCTACCCCAATCGCGGCCGGTGCTCAGCCTCGGAGGGCGCCGGCGGTCAGCCCGGCCACGAACCTGCGTTGGATCAGCGCGTAGAGCACCACGATGGGCAACATTGCGATGACAAGTGACGCACAAAGGAGGGGCCAGTTGGTGGAGTACATGCCGACGATCGCGTAGATCCTCGGTTGTAGCGTCAGTTTGCTTGACGAGCTGAGGAAGGTCTCTGCG
>JAJYMM010000042.1 GCA_021787035.1 Actinomycetes bacterium | reverse complement strand
GGGCTAGGGCCTCGTCCTGGCAAAGATCTACAACCGCCTCGGGCTCTCGGCCGCCGACATCGCGAGCGCCTACCTGGACCAGTACGCGCCCCGTCTCGCTCCCCATATAGGCGACTCCGTCGGCTTGGTCCACGACGCGCTGGCCCAAGGCGCCGGCGTCCTGCTCGAGGGCGCGCAAGCCACTTTTCTCGACCTCGACCACGGTACCTACCCGTTCGTCACCTCCTCCAACCCGGTCGCAGGAGGCGCCTGCACGGGGGCCGGGATCGGGCCGCGTCACATATCGCGGGTGATCGGGATCGCCAAAGCGTACGTGACCCGCGTGGGCGCAGGGCCCTTCCCCACCGAGCTCTCCGGCCCGGAGGGAGAAACGCTGGTCGAGCGCGGCAGGGAATGGGGGACCAACACCGGGCGCCGCCGGCGGACCGGGTGGTTCGACGCCGTAATGGTGCGCCACGCCGTGCGGCTCAATTCGATGGACGAGCTCGCTATAACCAAGCTTGACGTGCTGGACACCTTCCCGACGCTCAAGGTCTGTGTCGCCTACGAGGCCGGCGGCGCCCGCTACGAACAGCTCCCGTGGCACCAGTCGGTGCTCTACGATGCCGTCCCCGTCTACCAGGAGCTGCCGGGCTGGTGCTGCGACACGACAGGCGTGCACAACCAGGACCAGCTGCCCGAGCCGGCCAAGAAGTACCTGGCCTTCCTGTCCGCACAGGCGGGCGTCCCGATCAGCTATGTGGGGGTCGGCCCCGAGCGGGCCCAGGTCGTCACCCTCAGCGCCCAGGCCTTGGGGAGCCGTTGAAAGTCTGCGTAGTCGGTGCCGGGGCGCGCGAGCACGCGCTCGCAGACGCGCTTTCCAAGAGCGCAGACGTAGTGGTCGCGCCGGGCAACCCGGGCATGGACGGCGTCTCTTGTACCGACATCCCGCCCGAGCACGTGGGCGCCGACCTATGGGTCGTGGGCCCCGAAGCCCCACTGGTCGACGGGCTCGCCGACCGCATCAGGGCTCGTGGTGGCCTCGTTTTCGGCCCAGGCGCAGACGGCGCCCGGCTCGAAGGCTCGAAGGCCTGGATGAAAGACCTCCTCTCGGCGGCCAGGGTCCCGACGGCTTCCTACAGGGTCCTCGCCGACCAGGGCGAAGCCCTCCAGTACCTCCGCACGACAAGAGGGCCATGGGTCATAAAGACCGATGGGCTGGCCGCAGGCAAGGGGGTCCTGGTCACTTCTTCGTTGCGTGAGGCAGAAAAAGACGTCCGAGCGAAGCTCTCGGGCGATGCCTTTGGTGACGCGGGCCGGCGCTTGGTCATAGAAGAAGCGCTCGAAGGAGAAGAGCTCTCTCTTATGGCGGTTTGTGACGGCAGGCGTGCCTACCCCGTTGCCAGCGCCCAGGACTACAAGCGGCTGGGAGACGGTGGCACCGGCACTAACACGGGCGGGATGGGCGCTTACTCCCCTGTGCCCTTCGCCGACGGCGAGCTGGAAGGCCAGGTCATGGAGCGCGCCGTGCTCCCCACACTCCACGCCCTGAAGAAGCGAGGCGTTGATTACCGAGGCGTCCTCTACGCCGGCCTGATGCTCACCGAAGAAGGCCCGAAAGTGCTCGAGTTCAACGTTCGGTTTGGTGACCCTGAAGCTCAGGTTGTCCTGCCGCGCTGGGCGGGCGATGCCGCCGCGACGTTCGCTTCGGCAGCAGAGGGAAGGCTCTCTGACGCTGACGCCCCCACTTTCTCCAAAGATTCGGCGGTTTGTGTTGTCCTCGCATCGCCCGGCTACCCTGAGTCACCCCGGGTGGGAGCGCGCATAGAAGGGCTCCGGCAGGCGCGCGAGGTCCCGGGGGCAACGGTTTACTCGGCCGGAGTAGCTTCTGGCCCTCTTGGGCAAGGCTTGGTCACAGCCGGCGGCAGGGTCTTGGCTGTCGTCGGCAGGGGGCCAGACCTCGCCTCTGCCCGCCAGATTGCCTACAAGGCAACGAGTCTGGTTTCATGGCCGGACATGGTTTACCGTTCAGACATAGCAGGCATCGCGGCGGGGGCGGGGCAGTGAAGGTCGCCGTCTTGATGGGCTCGGCCAGTGACAAGGCGAAGATGGCGCCGGCGGCCGAGCTCCTCGGGGAGTTGGGCATCGAGGCTGCCGAGGAAGTCATGTCTGCCCACCGGACCCCCGAAGTAGTGGCCGAGTTCGCGTCTCGGGCACGGGAAATGGGCTTCGGGGCTATCATCTGCGGCGCCGGCATGGCCGCACACCTCGCTGGCGCTGTTGCCGCCCGCACCACCCTGCCCGTCATCGGGGTGCCGCTGTCGGGGAGCGCCCTCTCGGGCGTCGACGCTTTGTACGCGACCGTCCAGATGCCCCGTGGCTTCCCCGTCGCCACCGTCGCGATCGACGGGGCCGCCAACGCGGCCTTGCTTGCCGCAGAGATCTTGGCGGTCCACGACGAGGGCGTCGCGGAACGCCTGAGCAGTTACCGCGCCGGATTCGCCAAGCGCTGAGGGGGCTAGCGCCAACCGCTCGGGCGGCGGGTGGGCTCCGCTTAAGACAATTTAGCCCGCGCCCTGCGCCGGTACCTGCCCGGCGCCACTCCGGCCTAGCTCGAAGACTTCCACAGCCGCCTCTTCGATAACCGGGTTGGCAAGCAAGCGCGAGGACAGGGCTTCGACGAGGTTGCGTGCCTCGTCGGGGCCGGCGGCTTCGACGTGGAGCCGGAACGCCTTACCCGCCCTCACCGCGCTCAGTCCGGAAAATCCGAGCGCCGGCAGGGCCCGCTCTATCGTGGCGCCAGCAGGGTCGGAGATGCCGGGGCGCAACTGCACCTCGACCAGGGCCTCGAACCTAGGCACCTCTAGCCTCTGACGGTGGCCGGCTGCGCTGCCCTCCGTTGGGCCACTCATCGAAGGAAAGCCCGGTGAGACGTTCGTAGGCGTCGACGTAGCGGGCACGGGTCGACTGAACGACCTCGGGCGGGAGCGCAGGTGGCGGGGGCGCCTTGTCCCAGCCCGTCGCCTCGAGCCAGTCCCGCAACGGCTGCTTGTCGAATGACGGCGGCACCGTGCCGGGCTCCCATTGTGACGCCGGCCAAAAGCGCGAGGAGTCAGGCGTCAAGATCTCGTCGCAGATCGCAAGCTCCCCGTCGATGAAACCGAGCTCGAACTTGGTGTCGGCGATTATTATGCCCCGCTCCGCAGCGCGTACAGAGCCCAGCTTGTAGGCCTCGAGCGCGATTTCCCTTGCGGCAGAGGCGACCTTGCCCCCCACGATGCCAGTTGCTTCTTCGAAGCTGATGTTTTGGTCGTGACCGGAGGTGGCTTTGGTGGACGGCGTAAAGACGGGCTCTGGGAGCTTCTCGGACTGGCGCAGGCCAGCGGGCAAGGACTGGCCGTGCATCGTGCTCGAGCGCTTGTACTCGGCCCAGGCCGAGCCCGACAAGTAGCCGCGCACTATGCACTCGATCGGGATCATGTCAGCCTTGCGCACCACCATCGAGCGGCCCTCGGCGTAAGCGGCGTCGAGGCCCACCTCGGCTAGGTCCGCTCCCGCCGGGACGCCGACCTCGACGATGTGGTTTGGGGCGACGCCGGCGAGCTCAGACGCCCAAAACGCCGTAACCGCCGTGAGCACCCTGCCCTTGTCGGGGATCGGTTCGGCCATGACCACGTCGAAGGCCGAGATCCGGTCCGAGGTGACGAACAACAACCTGTCCGCGTCGAGCTCGTACACGTCGCGGACCTTGCCGGAATAGACGTGCCGCACCTGACAGACGCTAGCCGGCCGGCGCCGGCGGGCGCCACGTCGGAGCTCCCCCCGCCTAGGATCTGCACGTGCGCCAGGGACGCTTACTTAGAGGCCGTGCCTCCTAACTACCGCCAGCAACAAGGGGTGCCGCTTTCGGGGCGCGAGCGTCGGGGCCTCGTCGTGCTGGCAGGGGTCCTCCTGGCGGCGGGCGCCGGCATCGGAGGATGGGAGCTGGCGGCGGGCAAGGGGGCCCCAGCCGGCCAAGGCCAGTGCGTCAGCGTCTTGGTCGCGAGCTCTACAGGTGGCGGCGAGCTTCGCCACTGTGGTCAGGACGCGAAGCTCAGGACGCGAAGCAGTGGTGCGCGTCCGAGGCGAAGGCGAGCGGGCCCCTCGCGTCGCAGGCGCGCACCGCCTGCCGGCAGGCGGGCTTCCCCAGGGCCCAGTGACCCAGGGCCATAAGCGGGCGGGGCGCTCGCCCTTCACTGCGCTGGTAGGGTGGCCAACGTGGCAGTGCGTGTTGGCGTGGTGGTCTTCCCGGGCACCAACTGCGAGCACGACGTAGCGGAGGCGCTCGAGCGGGTGGGCGCCGAAACAGAGCTGGTGTGGCACACGGCCACGTCCCTCCCGGGCCTGGACGCGGTAGTGCTCCCAGGGGGCTTCGCCCACGGCGACTACCTCCGGCCCGGCGCCATCGCTCGGTTTTCGCCCGTAATGACCGCTGTGATTGAGCTCGCTCGAGCCGGCGCGCCGGTCGTGGGGATTTGCAATGGGTTCCAGATCCTGACCGAGGCTCACCTCCTCCCCGGGGCCCTCCAAAAAAACAGGGGCCTCAGCTTTTTGTGCCAGGTAGCCGAACTGGAAGTTGTGACCGACCGCTCAGCCCTTACGGCCGGGTTGGCCCCGGGCCTCCGCATACGCGTACCGGTCAACCATTTCGAAGGAAATTACACCGCATCTCCAGAGGTTTTGCGCTCGCTCGAAGAGGAGGGGCGAGTCGTGCTGCGCTACGTGGGCAATCCCAACGGTTCGGTGCACGACATCGCCGGCGTTTGCAGTGAGACCGGCAACGTCGTCGGGCTGATGCCCCATCCGGAGCGAGCATCTAGGGAACTGCTGGGTTCGACCGACGGCCTCCTCCTACTGCGCTCCTTGCTAGCAACCGCCGCCGGGCCCCAGCGGAGGGCTGGCCAAACTGGCCCCGCCCTCGCCGGTGCCGGGGCTTAGCCTTCGATAGTTCCTCGCTCGATCGGGGCACCGTCAGCGTCGGCAGCGTTGGTGGCGCCGTCGACGAGTGCCCAGGCCGTGGGACCGGCGGCGGCGACAGCCCTTTCCTCCTCGGGCGGGTGACCCCGGAAAAGCGCCCAAAAACTGGTCGCGTTCGCGAACTGCAAAAGTGCCGCGACCTCAAAGGGCAACGACAGGCTGACGGCCTCGAAGAGGTACCCGGTCAGCAGCGGGCTCACCGACATGGCCAGCTGGCTCGGGACGTTGGACAGGGCCGTGACGGAGGCCCGCTCGTCGGGGTGCGCCAACCCGATCGCGTACGACTGGCGGAGCGGCAGGCCGATCCGCTGCACGATCATCCGGACGAAGTAGATGCCGCCCGCGAAAGCAAAGCTCGGGGCAAGGACCATCGGGACGATCAGCACCGCCTGCGCGGTCCGGACCACGCCCACGGTCCGCACGAGTCCCCAGCGGCGCGCGAGGCCGGCGGCGGACAGCGAGGAGGCCATCGTGGCGGCATTTATCACCGCGTAAAGGACCCCCACCTCGGCGGCGCCGGCGCCGAACCTCCGGTAGAGCCAGTACGTGACGAACGGCCCGAACATGCCTATCGCCATCCCGTTCAGCGTGTTTGTAACCCAAAGCCGGTAGAGGAGCCAGCGGGACTTGCGCGGCAAGCGCAAGCGCAAGCGCCCCCTTCCCGACGGCGTCGCCTTGGCTTGCGGCCGGCGCGGTTCCGACAGCCACACTGCGAACAGCCCGGCTAGCGCAGAAGCAGCCGCTATCGCCAAAAACGCCGGGCGGAACGCCGCCGTGGCGGCCGCGCCGTGGGCGTCGCTCGAAGACACGAGCAACCCGAGCAGGCTCCCGACCGAAGCACCGAGCGACGAGCCAAAGGTGAGGCGGCCAAAGCCCGCGTTGCGGTGCTCCGCGGTGATGTTCTCGGTGACGAACGCAGCCTCGGCCGGCTGGTATGGCCCGACCGCACCCGCGCCCGCACCCGCCCCGCGGCCAAAGCTACCAAGCGCTCCGAGCACGAACAGCAGCGGGGCGGACCCCGTAAAAGCGAAACCTACCGCCGCTCCAGCGGTGAGGAGAGGCACGCCGATCAGGTACGGCCGGCGGCCCACCCGGTCCGACGACAGGCCGATGATGGTCGACATAACTGCGGAAGCGGCCGCCACCACGAGCACGTAGAGAGAAAGCTCGAAAGCACCGAAACCTTCGAGTGCCAGGTAGATGGGAGCAACCACGCCAGCGAGGGCCCGCCCTACGCTCATCGCTACTCGTGCAGCGAACACGACCCCGTAGTTGCGTCCCCACCAGACCGGTACGAGCGCCGTCCGCAGGCCCGCGGGCGCGCGCCTGCCCATGCCTCGTCCTGGTCGGCCCATCGTCACGAGCCTACGCACCGAGGCCCCAAAGGGCCCCAGCAGGCGCCAGCAGGCGTGCCAGGTGAGCGGCCCAGTACCGTTGTGGGCGATGGGAACTGGGGCCGCTCACTCTTCGGACGTCTCACTTCACCGGGAGCTCGGGCTCACCGACGAGGAGGCCGCCAGGGTCGAGCAGATCCTCGGGCACCGGCCCAACCACCTCGAACTCGCGATGTACGCCGTCATGTGGAGCGAGCACTGCTCTTACAAGTCGTCGCGTGTCCACCTGCGCCGCCTCCCTGGGGAAGGACCGGGCGTGCTGGTCGGGCCGGGTGAGAACGCCGGCGTGATCGACGCAGGCGACGGGCTCGCTATCGCACTTAGGATCGAGAGCCACAACCACCCCTCGGCCGTCGAGCCATACCAGGGAGCGGCGACCGGCGCGGGCGGGATCATCCGGGACATCTTCACCATGGGTGCGAGACCCGTGGCCCTCATGGACTCGCTGCGCTTCGGCCCGCTCGGTGAAGCGAGGAACCGCTGGCTCACTAGCGGTGTGGTAAGCGGGATATCGGGCTACGGCAATGCCGTCGGGGTCCCGACGGTAGGCGGTGAGCTTGAGTTCGCGCCCTGCTATTCGGGCAACCCGCTCGTTAACGTTCTCTGTTGCGGCCTGCTCCCAAAGGAGCGGCTCGTACTGGCAAGGGCTGCCGGCGAGGGCAACCTCGCAGTCCTGCTCGGCTCGGCAACGGGGCGTGACGGTATCGGTGGCGCCAGCGTCCTTGCGTCTGCGGCGTTTGGGGCGGACGCCGAGGCGGAGGCAGCGAAGCGCCCGAACGTACAGGTGGGCGACCCCTTCGAGGAGAAACGCCTGATCGAGGCCACTCTCGAACTGCTCGACCGCCGCCTCGTGGCCGGCATCCAGGACCTCGGTGCCGCGGGCCTCACCTCCGCTGCCAGCGAGACGGCCTCACGGGGCGGGATGGGCATGGACATAGACGTGTCCGCCGTTCCCTTGCGGGAGCCGGGAATGGAGCCGTTCGAGATCATGACCAGCGAAAGCCAGGAACGGATGCTCGCCATCGTGGCACCCGAAGCGCTCGACCAGGTCGTGGGCGTCTGCAAGCGTTGGGAAGTACGGGCCAGCGTCGTCGGTAGGGTCACGGCCGGCGGCCACCTCCGCGTCCTCGCGGGTTGGGACGGCGAAGTGCTCGCCGACGTCCCTGCGGCGAGCCTGCATGAGGACGCCCCCCTCTACGAGCGCCCGATGAGCAAGCCGGTCAAGCTTGTGAGCGCCAACGGGGCCTCCCGCCCCGCCGCCCCGCCGCCGGCGTCCCCCGAGCGCATCGCAAAAGACCTGCTCGCAATGGTCTATGACCCCTCGTGGGCCTACCGGCAGTACGACCACCAGCTCTTCTTGAACACCGCGCTCGGCCCCGGCGCCGACGCTGCCGTGCTCCGGCTCTCGGCCCCCGGCGCCCGGCCCACACCAGGCAGCGCGGAACGAGGGATGGCCCTCTCGACGGATGGCAACCCGCGCTGGTGCGCCATCGACCCCCGCGCGGGGACCGCCCTCCTGGTCGCTGAGTCCACCCTCAATGTCGCGTGCACGGGCGCCCGGCCCGTCGCCATCGTGAACTGCCTGAACTTCGGCAACCCGGAGCACCCCGAAGTCATGTGGCAGCTATCGGAATCGGTGGACGGGATGGCGGAGGCCTGCAGGGCCCTCGGCCTCCCCGTCGTCGGTGGCAACGTGAGCCTCTACAACGAGACGGCCGGTGCCGACATCGACCCGACACCCGTCGTCGCCACCCTCGGCCTGGTCGACCACTTGCGCCCCGGGATCCCGGGACCATCGCTGACAGCCGGTGACGAAATCGTGCTGCTCGGACCGGGAGGCCCGGCGTCCAGGTCCCTCGCGGGAAGCCGGTGGGAAGCCCAACAGCCTCTCGGAGAGAGCGGTCAGGCAGCCGACCGGGGCGGCCTCGCCCCCCTCGACCTCGCCCTCCACCGCCGGCTGCTCGACCTTGTAGCCGCGCTGGTGGACGAGCGCCTCGTCCAGGGCGCCCACGACGTTTCGGACGGCGGCATCGGCCTGGCTTTGGCAGAAATGGCTGTGAAAGGGGGGACCGGGTGCCGAGTACGAGGCATCGAGGGCACCGAGGGGCTCTTCGGCGAGGGCCCCTCCAAGGTGGTGCTCAGCGTGGCCCCCGACCGGGTGGCAGAAGTCACCGAACGGGCGGAGGCTGCCGCCGTCCCTGCCCGTCGGATCGGGACAGCCGGCGGCGAACGCCTCACAATCGACGGCCTCGTCGACTTGAGCGTGGCGGACCTCGCCTCGGCCTGGACAGGGAACCTGCCGGCGGTGTTCGCTACACCTCAGACTTAGGTTTTGGGCCTTAGACTTGGCTTAGGAGACTTAGACTTGGCTCAGGAGACTTAGAGTTGGCTCAGGGCCGCCCCGACACTAGGCCGGTAGCCTCTCGCGAAGTGCCGCCAGTGCTCCGTCGGGCACGTGCAGATCGCCCTGGCCCGTGCCCACGCTCAAGTCGGGCTTGTAGGTGCCGTGGTAGTCCGAACCGCCCGTCACGGCGAGCCCGTTCTGGGCCGCCAGGACCGCCAAGTCCGCTCGCTGGCCCTGGTCGTAGCGACCATAGATGGCCTCGAGACCGACCAGGCCGGCATCGGCCAGCTCGGCGACCGCTGAAGCGGTGTCCGCCGGCGAGAGCCCGAGCGACAGTGGGTGGGCGAGGACCGGAAGAGCTCCGGACTGGAGAGCCAATGAGGTGGCCTGCCGAGGCGCCAGGCGTTCTTTCTCCATATAAGCGGGCTGGCCCTTCGCCAAGAACTTGTCGAACGCGTCCTGCACCGAGCTCGCATAACCCTTGCGGACCAAGATCGCCGCCACGTGGGGGCGGCCGGCCCCGGTCCCGCCGGCCTCCTCCTGCAGCTCCTCCATCGTCACCGGCAGCCCCAGCTCGCCGAGGCGGGCAACCATTCGCTCGTTGCGTGTGTCACGAGCACGCTGGAGCCGGCCAAGCTCGTCTTGCAGTGGGCCTTCGCCCGGCTCAAGGAAGTACACGAGCATGTGCATAGTGCCCTTGTGCTCGCAGGAGATCTCGACGCCAGGAACGATCCCTATGCCCACCTCGGCGGCCTTCTTGGCGGCAACGGCCACACCGTCCTGGCGGTCGTGGTCTGTCAGGGCAAAGGCTGAGAGCCCGGCCTCGACGGCCAGCTCCACGAGCCGCTCCGGGGAATCGCTGCCGTCCGAGACCTTCGAGTGGACGTGGAGGTCGATCATTGCCCACCACCGTAACCGCGCTGGGCCATGGCCCGGGCAACTCCGCCCAGTGCGCGAGAATGGGGCAGGTGAGCACCCTCCCTGAGAGCGAAGGTCGCCGCGAGGCTTGCGGGGTCTTCGGGATCTACGCGCCAGGGCGGAGCGTGGCCCCCGTGGTTGTTGACGGCTTGCACGCCCTCCAACACCGAGGCCAAGAGTCAGCCGGGATGGCCGTGAGCGACGGCCAGGCAATGGTCGTCATGAAGGATATGGGCCTCGTTTCGCAGGTGTTCAACGACTACAAGATCGCCGGGCTCGTAGGTCACCTCGCGATCGGGCACACCCGCTACTCAACTACCGGGTCGTCGTCTTGGCACAACGCTCAGCCGATGTACCGGAACGCCGGAGGCAGCGAGTTCGCGGTTGCCCACAACGGCAACCTCACCAACGTCGAGGAGCTGGCCGGCGCGATCGGCATGTTGCCCGGCACGGCCACGAGCGACTCCGACTTGATGGCCGAACTGGTCGGCCGTGAGCTGGCCATGAGCGACGGCCAGGAGGACCAAGGTGCATTGGTCGGCGCCCTGATGAGGGTGCTGCCACAGCTCCAGGGAGCCTTCTCGCTCGTGCTCGCGGACCGGGACTGCCTGGTCGGCGTGCGCGACCCAAACGGCTTCCGGCCCCTCTGCCTGGGCCGGCTCGACGACGGTTGGGTGCTCGCCTCGGAGACACCCGCTCTTGACATTGCGGGCGCCCACTTCGTGCGCGAGGTGGAGCCAGGAGAGCTGCTCGTCATAGGAGACGCGGGGTGCGAGAGCCACCGGCCGTGGCCCCCCGCCAAGGTGCAGCCCAAGCTGTGCATTTTCGAGTTCGTTTACCTGGCGCGTCCTGACAGCCGGCTGTATGGCCAAGAGCTGCACGCTGCCCGGGTACGCATGGGCGAGCAGCTGGCCGAGCAGTCCCCGACGAGCGCCGACATGGTCGTAGGGGTCCCGGACTCGGGGATACCGGCCGCCGAGGGCTACAGCCGCAAGAGCGGGGTGCCCTTCGGCCACGGGCTCGTGAAGAACCGCTACATAGGCAGGACCTTCATCGACCCCGAGCCGGGCAAGCGCGCCCTTGGGGTCCGGCGCAAGCTGAACCCGCTCCGCGAGGCCATCGCCGGCAGGCGCTTGGTCGTGGTCGACGACTCGATCGTCCGCGGCACCACCACGCGTGCCATCGTTGCGATGTTGCGGGAGGCCGGCGCCAAGGAGGTCCACCTCCGCATCTCGTCACCCCCGTACCGATGGCCGTGCTACTTCGGGGTCGACACAGGTACTCGTTCCGAGCTGATCGCAGCGGACCTGGAGGTCGGGGAGATCTGCGACTACGTGGGTGCCGACAGCCTCGCGTACCTATCTCTGGACGCCTTGAAGAAGGCGACGGGGGTCGCTGGGGCTGGGTTCTGCGATGCCTGCCTCACAGGCGAGTACCCGGTGCCCGTACCGCTCCGCCAGCTCCGGTCCACCCCGGAGCAACCGGCGCGCGAGGAGCCCTCGGGCACGACCGGTGACCGGCCCGTGCCCGCCCCGGCAGCCCAGTGAGCCCCGGCAGCCCAGTGAGCCCCGGCAGCCCAGTGAGCCCCGGCAGCCCAGTGAGCCCCGGCAGCCCAGTGAGCCCCGGCAGCCCAGTGAGCCCCGGCAGCCCAGTGAGCCCGGACAAGCCCGGGCTCAGTTACGCCGCTGCCGGCGTGGACATCGAGGCCGCGGACCGGGCCGTCCAGCTGATGCGGCCCTGGGTAGCGCGCACTGCGCGCAAAGAGGTGCTCGGGGAGATCGGGGGCTTCGCCGGCCTCTTTGCGATGCCAACCGGCTACCGGGACCCCGTACTCGTTGCCTCGGCCGACGGGGTGGGGACCAAGCTGGCGATCGCCATCGAGGCGCGTCGCCTCGGCACAGTGGGGGTCGACCTCGTAGCGATGTGCGTAGACGACCTCGCGTGCGCCGGGGCCGAACCGCTCTTCCTGCTCGACTACCAGCTCTGGGGCCATCTCGAAGCGGACGACGTCGAGAGCATCATGGCCGGCGTGGCGCAAGGTTGCCAGACGGCCGGCTGCGCCATCCTGGGCGGCGAGCTCGCCGAGCACCCGGGGCAGCTCCCTCGCGGGGAGTTCGACCTGGCTGGCTTTGCCGTGGGCGTCGCTGAGCGCGATCAGCTGTTGGGGCCAGGCGGTGCCCACCCAGCGCGAGAGGGCGACGAGGTCGTCGGGCTGCACTCGGACGGCCTTCGCAGCAACGGCTATTCGCTCGTGCGCGCGGCCCTTTTGGGTCGTGCCGGCAGGAAGCTCGACGATGAGGCGTGGGCCGGCGCAGGCCACAGCCTCGCCGACGAGCTGCTGCGGCCCTCGCTCGTCTACGCCCGAGCGGTGCTCGAGCTGGCGCGCAACATCGAACTTCGCGGCGTCGCCCACATAACCGGCGGTGGTTTGCCGGGCAACGTACCCCGTGCCCTCCCAGCAGGGCTCGACGCCGTGCTGTCCGAGGGTAGCTGGCCGGTGCCACGGATCTTCAGAGAGGTGCAGGCCGCCGCTTCAGCTAGTGAGGCTGAGATGGCTCGGACTTTCAACCTCGGCCTCGGCATGGTTGTCATCGTTCCGCCTGGGCAGGCCCGTGCCGCTATCGATGTGGTTGGAGGGCTCGGTTTCGGGGCAAGCAAGGTCGGCCGGGTCGTCGCGGGCGGGGGCCGCTGTGTCGTTGAACGAACTGGCTGAGCCGGCCTCAACCGGCGCCTTTTCCACAGTCAAAGAGCGCGAGCTTTGCGGAGAGACCGGCTGCACGCTGCACCAACTCAGCTCTCCCCTGGTAGTCCCCAGGCCGTCCCCGACCTTATCCACAAGCCCTCCACAGCGGGGGAAAACGCAGGCCGGGTGTGGGGTGCCAAGCGCCTAGCGCGAAAGAGGGGCGTCCCACGGCGCTGGCCGCCACCAGCGCCCGCCGAAGCGCCACGGCGCGCTGTCCGCGCCAGCGTCCTTAGCGTCAGGAACCCCGAGCGCCACTTGGACGGCAGTGCGCAGCGCCTCCAGTTCCTCGGGCGCCGGGGGACGCGCAAGGCGCCGCAGCCTCACCTGGACGCCAAGGGGGCCATGGTCGCTCACAGCGGGACGTTCCCGTGCTTGCGCGGCTGCGCCTCCGGCCGTTTGCTGGCCAAGACCGAAAGGGCCTGGTACAACACGCTCCGGGTGCTCGCCGGCTCGATCACGTCATCTATGTACCCGCGTTCGGCGGCAAAATACGGGCTGGCGTTGGCTTGCCGGTACGACTCGACGAGGTCGCCCCGCCTGGCCGGGGCCAGGGCAAGCTCATCGGCATAGAGAACTTCGACCGCACTTTCGGGGCCCATCACCGACAGCTCGGCCCCCGGCCAAGCATAAGCGAGGTCGGCGCCGAGGGCCTTCGAAGACATGACGACGTACGCGGCGCCGTAGGCCCGCCGGATGAGCAACTGGACCTTGGGCACGCTCGCCTCAGAGTAGGCGTAGAAGAGCTTGGCACCCCGGCGCGCCAAGCCACCGTGCTCCTGGTCGGTGCCCGGCATGAAGCCGGGCACGTCCACAAACGTGACGACAGGGATGTTGAAGCAGTCGCATGTCCGTACGAAACGCGCACCTTTTTCTGCTGCATCTATGTCGAGCACACCCCCTAGGACAAGGGGCTGGTTTGCTACCACCCCGACGACGCGCCCACCGATTCGGCCAAAGCCGCAGACGAGGTTGGCAGCCCAGAGCTTGTGGTACTCGAAGAGGTCACGGTCGTCTAGGACGGCCCGGACCAACTCTTTCACGTCATAGGGCTCATGGGAAGAGGCCGGGACAAGCTCCGAGATCTCGGGAACGGCCCGCCTTGGGTCGTCGGAACTGCCCGCGACAGGCGGCTGCTCTAGGTTGTTGGCGGGGAGGAACCCAAGCAGGCGCCGGACTTCGTCCAAGCAGCTCAGCTCGTCGGGCGCCAGGAAGGTTGCCACCCCCGACTTCGTCGCATGGGTGAGCGCTCCTCCGAGCTGCTCATGGGTGACATCCTCTCCAGTGACGGCCTTCACGACGTCGGGGCCAGTGATGAACATCTGCGAGCTCCCCTGGACCATGAAGACAAAATCTGTTATCGCTGGGCTGTAAACGGCGCCACCGGCACAGCTCCCCATGATCACAGACACCTGGGGCACCACCCCCGAAGCGGAAACATTACGCCGGAAAATTCCTCCGTAATAGTGGAGCGCCACCACTCCCTCCTGCACACGGGCACCGCCCCCGTCGTTGATGCCGACGAGGGGGACGCCGAGGGACAGGGCGAGATCCTGGACTTTCCATATCTTCTCGCCAGCCACCTCTCCCAAGGTGCCCCCGATCACTGTAAAATCCTGAGAAAATACACAGACTTTTCGGCCATTTACTGTCCCGAAACCGGTAACGACGCCATCGGTGTAGGAACGCTTCTCCACCGGGGTGACCTCAGCGCGGCTGCGCGCCAGCATGTCAAGCTCTGAGAAGGAGCCGGGGTCGAGCAGGTGCTCAAGCCGCTCGCGTGCCGTCAGTTTGCCTCGCGAATGCTGGCGGCGGACCTGTTCCTCGCCACCTGCATGAATGGCGGCCTGGCGCCGGCGTGCGAGATCTTCCAATCGCTCGTCCATGGTCTTTTCAGCCACGTCGGCTAACCTAGTGCCTGGCGCCGCAGCCCTGAGCGGTGCTGGGCACAGGCCGACATGGCCACTAAGTGCCGAAAAATTGCTTCGAACAACCGGCCAAGACCAGCGTTACTGCTTGGCAAGCCCTCCCCATCGATGCTGCTCTGGCCCCGAGGCAACTTAGTGCTAGTCCTTTGGTCCAAGACGCGAAGTACCGAGTACCTAAGAGAACTAGAGGAGACGAGGTTCAGATGACCACTTGCGCGCAGGCAGAGATGGAGCGGCCGACCAGTGGCGGAGCCGTACGCTTCGAAGAGCTCGCCCAGTCCGCGCGCCCGGCGCTGGTGCGCGTTGCCCAAGCAGTGACGGGTTGCCGCGAGGACGCGGAAGACGCCGTCCAGTCTTCGCTCCTAAAGGCCATGGGTGCCTGGCCGCGTGTGGCCGGCCAGGAGCAGTGGCGCCAACACGCTTACGTCCGCCAGATCGTCATCAACACGTGCCGTTCAGGGTGGCGAAAGTGGGGCTCCCGGGTCCTGGTCGGGGATATGCCCGAAGTAGCCCAGGCCTCCGCCACCGAAGCCTCCGACGACCGGGCGCTCGTCCGCCAAGCCCTCCAAAGCTTGCCCGACCGCCAGCGTGAGGTGCTCTTGCTCCGCTACTACGACGACCTGTCTGAAGCAGAGATCGCCAAGCGCCTGGGCTGCGCTCCGGGGACGGTGAAAAGCGCCGCTGCCAGGGCATTACGGGCGCTCCGGCTCATGCTCCCCGAGCTCGACCCGAGGACCGCGTCCGCGTTGCGGGCGGGGGCAGGCAGCGAAGAGGGCGCCTTGGGGCTGGGAGACGACCAGCTCAAGTCTGCGTGAGGCCTCACGCGGCCAGACTGGCCGCGTGCAGAGCCCTCGGGAACCACCGCCGTCTGGCCGCGTGCAGAGCCCTCGGGAACCACCGCCGTCAAGGTGGCGCTTCCCCTGTTCGGCGGCGGAACAAGGGTTGGCTGCAGGCACCAATGAGGTGGTCGGCACGGGCGCAGACCTGGAGGCCGGGACCATCCTGGCGGCATACCGCTGCGGTCTGTTCCCGATGCCCGCTGGCAGGTCGCTCGCATGGTGGTCGCCAGACCCCAGAGGCGTGATCCCCCTGGAAGGCCTAGTAGTAAGCCGTTCGCTCCGGCGTTCCTGCCAGCGCTACGAGGTGACCATCGACAGCGCGTTCCCAGAGGTCGTCTCCTCTTGCGCGGACCCCCGCCGCCCTGGGTCCTGGATCGACAAGCGCATCCAACGCGCGTACAACCACCTGCACGACCTCGGCTGGGCGCACAGCATCGAGACCTGGGCCCCTGATGGCGACCTGGCGGGCGGCCTCTATGGGGTCGCGATCGGCGGTCTCTTCGCCGGCGAGTCGATGTTCCACAACCAACGCGACGCTTCCAAGGTCGCCCTCGTCGCGCTCGTGGGCGCTCTACGGCGAGGAGGCGGGACGTTGCTCGATGTGCAGTGGGTTACCCCGCACCTCGCCAGCCTGGGAGCCGTTGCAGTGGACCGGGGGCATTACCACGAACTTCTCCGCCAAGCCGTTGAGCTGCCGCAGCTCAACCTGGCCGGCGGTTACTGAGGCCGGGTCGAGACCCTTGCACGGCCAGGGCTGGCGCTCAGATCCCTACGGGCCTTTAGGGCGCGCAGCGGCGAGCTCGCGTGCCCGGCGCGCCAGGCCAGGTGACTCGAGGCGCTCGCACATGGTCTCGAAGCCGCCGGCCGGCCCAATCCAGCGCAACCGATCGAGTGCGGCGGCACCATCTGGCAAGATGTCGCGCTCGACCACGCAGGTTGCCAGCCGCTTGAAGAGGAGCGCCTGCTCCCGACCAGCTACGAGCGCGGCTCGCAAGCTGGCCACCCGACCTGAGGGCAGGGCCACCGGCCAGGCCGGGCCTTCGAGCGGGATAGCCTCCAGCGACCCGTAGACAGCAAGGACAGCCGTTGCGGCCTTTGGCCCCCAGCCCGCCAGGCCGGGGAAGCCGTCCGAGCTGTCGCCCACAAGGGCCAGCCAGTCCGGTACCGAACGAGGGCCGACCCCGAAACGCTCCAGGACGGCCTGTTCATCGACATACGCTCCCTTGCGCCTGTCGAGGCAGACGACGCGTGTCCCCCTGACGCACTGTCCGAGGTCCTTGTCGGGCGTGCAGATGACGACCTGGCTGACCTCTCCGAGGTCTGCCAGCACCGCCGCAGCCGATGCCAGAGCGTCGTCCGCCTCGAGGTCACTCATCGCCCACACCGTCAAGCCAAGGTTGCTGAGCGCCTCCTCGAACAGGTCGAACTGCTCGAGTAGCTCGCTCGGCACCCCCTCCGAGCTCTTGTAGGCCGGCCAAGCCGCGTTGCGCCAGGACTCGATCACATGGTCCGTCGCTACCCCAAGATGAGTGACGCCACCTTCCAACATGCCGAGAAGCGACCCGAGCACCGCGCGCGTGGCACCCACCTCCTCGCCGGAACCACTTCGGTGTGCCGGCGCACCGTAGAAGTGGCGGAACAGTTCGTATGTCCCGTCTACGAGGAAGACCTTCGTCATCTAGCCCTTCTGAGTTGCCTCTGGCCCGTCGCACGTCAAAGCTATCCCGAGCTGGGCACCACCCTCATAGCGGTGGGCGTTCATAACGGTGGGCATTTTCGGTTACGGGGGAGGTTGGGGCTGTCCATCGCGCTCCTTCCCCATCGACATGTGCCCTTCGGCTCTAGCGCATCTCGCCGGTCCCTGACATCGTCTTGGCTGTGAACTTCGACGAAGCCCCGGTCCTTATTTTCTGGGAGACCACCCGTGCCTGCGGGCTGGCCTGCCGTCATTGCCGAGCCGAGGCCGTGCCTTACCCGTTGCCAGGCCAGCTAAGCCCCGCGGAGGGCGCTCGGCTCATCGACCAGTTCGCCGGCTTTCGCCCGAGGCGCCCCGTGCTCGTCCTGACAGGCGGTGACGTGATGGAGCGCCCAGACCTCTCCGACCTAGTGAGCAGAGCACGCCAGCTGGGCCTGCCAGTCGCGCTGGCTCCCAGCGTCACGCCAAGGCTCGAGGAAGGTGCCCTCGCCCACCTGCGCGGCCTCGGCGTCGAGAGCGTGTCCATCAGCCTCGACGGGGGGGACGCTGCCACCCATGATGGCGTCCGTGGTGTCCCCGGCCACTTCGAAGACACCCTGGCTGCGTTGCGCCGCCTTAGCTCGCTCGGCTTCAAGCTGCAGGTCAACACCACCGCTATGGGTTACAACGTCAGCCAGTTGGCCGCAATTGCCGCCATCGTGAAAGACGTGGGGGCCGCATCTTGGGAGGTGTTCTTCCTTGTGAAAATCGGGCGGGGCCAAGCAGAACAGGAGCTCTCGCCAGGGGACAACGAAGACGTCGCCCATTTCCTCTTCGAGGCGTCGCGCTACGGTTTCGCGGTTCGCAGCGTCGAGGGACCGTGGTGCCGGCGAGTCGCCGCCTGGCGCCGGGCGCTCCCAGCCGGCACAGATCCCGCCTCTGCTTTCTCTCTCGGCCCGCTCTATCGGCACCTGACCAGCGAGCTCGTAAGGCTCATGGGCGAGCCGCTGGGCGAGCCTCGCCTGGCGAGCGCCGGCACCCGCGACGGCCACGGGATCTTCTTCATCGCTCACGACGGCACCGCCTACCCGGCGGGCTTCCTCCCCTTGGCTCTGGCCAATGTGCGCGACGAAGACCCAGTGGCGATCTACCGCAAGCACCCTCTCCTTATTGCCATCCGCGAGGCGCGCTTCAGCGGGCGCTGCGGCCGTTGCGAGTTCCGAGAGGTCTGCGGCGGATCCCGTGCCCGAGCGTTCGCAGCCTCTGGTGACCCCCTTGGAGAAGACCCGGCCTGCGCCTACCCCGCCCTACCCCACTAGAGCCCGGCCGAGCCAGGCAACGTGAAATGCCAGGCTCGGCCGAACAAATTGCTCCGAGCGCTCAGTTGGCGGCGCTCAGTTGGTGGCGCTCAGTTGGTGGCGCTACCCACGAGTTGCTTGTTGTCCTCGTGGGTAGTGATCGCGAGCTTGCGGGGCTTGGCCGCTTCTACGACCGGGATGGTAAGGGTCAGTACCCCCGCGTTGTAGTCGGCCTTGATGTGCTCGGTATCTAGCGTCTCACCGAGGAACAGCTGGCGTGTGAAGGTGCCTCCCGGCCTCTCGCTCACGATCATCTCGACACCGGTACCTGCGGTGGGAGGCCTCTCGGCCTTCACCATGAGCACGTTTTGCTCCACGGTGAGGTCTATCGAGGCAGGGTCGACGCCGGGGAGGTCGAAGTGGACATAGAAGGCGTTGCCCTTACGGTAGGCATCGATCGGCATCGCGCTAGGGCGGGCGGCGGTACCGAACACTTGCTGGCTCAGACGGTCCAGCTCCCGAAACGGATCCGTCCGCATCAACATCTTTTGGTCCTCCTTCCTCTGGTCCCAATTGGAAGAACTGCTTGGCCCTCCTATTATCTAGGTGCCGAGGGCCGAGTGTTATGATAGCTGATATGCCAGCGATCTGCAAGACTCGACTCAGATAATGGTTCTGAGGCACCGTGACAAAGGTGACGGCCCCTACTTCAGGCTGGAGGTGCAACCGGACGATCCCAGGCGCCGGGCAAGGTGGAGGCCTTGATGGACTGGCCTGAGCTCGACCAAGGTGTGTTCGCGATCTCGGTGGCAGCCGAGCTTTCTGGCCTCCACCCTCAGACATTGCGCGTCTACGAGCGCGAGGGGCTGGTAGAGCCTGCACGCAGCGCTGGTGGCACCCGCCTCTACAGCGGTCACGACGTGACGCGCCTGCGCGAGATTGCACTGCTGACCGAAGGCGGCCTCAATATCGCCGGCATCAAACGGGTACTCGAGCTCCAAGAGGAGGTACGACGTCTCCGGGCCGAAGTCGAACGCCTCGGTGCCGAGGCTGAAAGGCAAACGGCCAAACGCCCGGGTGGGCGAGACGGGCCCGGCCGGTGACGCGCGCCAGCACTTTATTGAGGGACGTCCTCACGTTGCCTGCTGGTCGGCGGTCCAAGTGGGTGTTGGTGGTGTTGTGGCTGGTGGTGGCCGCCCTCACCGGTCCCTTCGCCGGGAAGCTGCCCAAGGTCGAGAGCAACAACGCCATCGCGTACCTCCCGGTCAGCGCTCAGTCGACCAAGGTCAACAATGCCCTGGCCCAGTTCCCCGGGGGCCAGGAGGTGCCTGGCGCCGTGGTGTATGTGACTCCCGGCGGTGCCATTACCGCCGCCGATCGGGAGGTGGTGGCCAACCAGAGGTCCCTGGCCGCCCAGCGAGTGCCTGATTTCAAGCCTCAAGCGATCCGGGCCTCCCGGGACGGGAAGGCCCTTTCCTACTCCTTCTTCATGAGGCAACCCGATGCCACAAAGCTGACCGAGGACATCAAGGCGGTCCGCAAGATCGTGTCGGGCGGCCCGGGGCTCAAGGGCTACGTCACCGGGGCGGCCGGGCTCCTGGCCGACACGGCCGGAGCCTTCAAGGGCGTGAGCGGGATCCTCTTGGTCATCACCGGCTTGGTCGTGATCGTCCTCTTGCTGCTTATCTACCGCAGCCCTGTCCTCTGGCTGGCACCGCTCCTAAGTGTCGTCGGCGCCATAGGCCTAGCCGAGTGGGCCGTCTACCAGCTGGCCCAGCACGCCGGCGTGATCGTGAGCGGCGAGAGCGGCGGCATCCTCACGGTCTTGGTGTTCGGTGCGGGTACGGACTACGCCCTCCTGCTCACGGCTAGGTACCGCGAGGAGCTACGCCGGCACGAGGACCATCACGAGGCCATGCGCGCCGCGCTGCAACGGGTGTCGCCCGTAATCCTCGCCTCGGCTTCGACCGTGGTGCTCGGCCTCTTGTGCCTCCTCGCCGCCAAGCTCAACTCCGAGAGCGGGCTTGGTCCCATCGGGGCGGTAGGGATCGTCTCAGCCCTCTTGGCGCAGCTGACGTTCTTGCCTGCGCTGCTCGTCGTTCTCGGCAGGCGCCTGTTCTGGCCAGCACAGCCCGCCTACCAGTCCGAGCCGGCGGAGGGTGCGGGCTTTTGGGCCAAGGCCGCCAAAGGCATCATCAGCCATCCCCGGCCAATCTGGGTTGGGACAGCCTCAGCGCTTCTCGTGGCGTCGGTCGGGCTGGTGTGGTTCGACCTCGGGTTGCGACCGACGCAGGCCTTTGTGAACACGCCACCATCGGTCGCCGGGCAGAGGCTCTATGCCGAGCACTTCCCTGCCGGGGGCGGCGAGCCGGTCATCGTGGTCGCGGATGCCTCGAAGACCGGGCCCGTCCTCCATGGCGTGCAGGAGGTCCGCGGGGTCACGAGGGCGTTCCCTGTGGCCACTGCCAGCGGCCAAGTCGAGATCCTCGCCGTCTTATCGAGCGCTCCCGACAGTGGCGCGAGCTATGGGGCCATCCGCGCGATTCGCGCCAACGTAGCCGCCGTCCCCAACTCCCACGCCCTGGTCGGCGGCAACATCGCCACGACACTTGACACCGACAATGCGGCCACCACCGACCGCTACGTCGTCATGCCGCTCGTCCTCCTCGTCGTCATGATGATCCTTGGCATCTTGCTCCGGGCGATCGTGGCCCCGGTCCTCCTGGTCTTGACAGTGGTGCTCTCGTTCGCGGCCACCATGGGCGTCAGCTCGCTGGCCTTCCACGCCTTCGGCTTCGCCGGGGTGGACCAGACGGTCCCCCTTCTGGCATTTATCTTCCTCGTGGCGCTGGGCGTGGACTACAACATCTTCCTTGTCAGCCGGATCCGCGAAGAGGCTCTCGTGCGGGGGACACGGGATGGGACGGCCGTCGGCGTTGGCGTCACCGGCGGCGTCATCACGTCCGCAGGCATCGTGCTCGCGGCCACCTTCTCCGCCCTGGCGATCCTTCCGCTGGTCGCCCTGGTCGAGATCAGCTTCATCGTCGCCTTCGGGGTGCTGCTCGACACGCTCGTCGTGCGCTCTGTGCTCGTGCCAGCTCTCGTCACTGACATCGGCAAACGCATCTGGTGGCCGAGTGCCCTAGCCCGGACCGACGGCGCCGGAGGGGACTAATCAGGCAACCGCAAGCCATGGCCACCGCCGCACGGGCGTCGGTATGTCGCGCGAACGGGCACGCACCCGACGTTGCTAGCGAGAAGTGGAGCGGCCGAAAAACAGTGCGCCCTCAGCGCCGGGGACGTCGATCGGGTGGAACCCAAGTCTTTTGTAGAACCCCTGCGCACTTTCGTTGAGAGCGGCCACCCCGAGATGCACTGCCGGCGCGCCCGCAGCAGCCGCCGCGTCCAGAAAAACCTCCATAAGGCGCCTACCCCAACCGACCCCCTGGTATGGCGGCAAGATATCTATGTGCAGGTGGGCCGGGTACCCGGCGAGCTCTGGTCGCAGCATCTGCTCAGGGTGGTAAAAACGAACTAGTAGTTGCTCTTCCGTGCTCCGTGGCGGCCCCTTTGGCGGAGCGTAGACCGCACCAAAACGAGGGGCCCACACGGAGGAGTACCAGCCCACAAAAGCCTGCGTGTCGGCGGTCCCAAGCACGTAGCCAACAGCTCGGCCCCCGCCTTCGATCACAAATGCGAGCCCTGGCTCGCGTTCTACGTAAGGGCCCACGAAGATGTCGCCGAGCAGCTCCGGCTGCGCCAGTTTCCCCGTAGCGTCGTCTCCCGAGTCCCCCGTACGGGTACAGACGTCGTAGAGGTCGGCAAGATCCCCGGCCCGGTAAGGACGTAAGCTGGCGTCTCTCCCCGAACTGGTCATGACCGAAGAACCTATCTCAGCTCACCGAGCCGGCGGTGGCCCAACGCCGAGGCCTACCTAGGTGCTTGGCGCTTAGCTGCGGTCGAGCAGTCTTTGCCAAGCCCGCTCCAACCCCAAAACGAGGCAACCGTCTACGACCGCTTCGTGCCCTAAAGCAGATACTCGGACCTCGGGAGCAAATGGCATCAGTCTTTCGAGCTGTGCGACCACCTTCTCCGCAAAACCAGGTGCTTGGCCGATCCCGCCGAGGAGCACGACGAGCTGGGGGTCGACGACCGCCACGACCGACGAGACAGCTTGGGCGACCAACTCCGCCTCTCGTTCCACGATGACCTCCGCACGGGGGTCGCCATTGGCGGCGGCCTCGAACACCTGACGGGCCGAGCGCGCGCCTCGCATCCCCACTCCACGCGCCGCCCTTACCACGGCCGACGCCGAGGCGGCAGCCTCGAGCGGACCGTGCCTTCGCGCTTCGGAACTGCGCACATCCGGCGATGCAAGTGGTAGATAAGCGATCTCACCGGCCGCCCCGTGGGCGCCTGGATAGAGATGGCCGTCGATGACGAGGCCCATACCTATCCCCGTTCCTATGGAGACGACGCAAAAGCTCCGTGCATCACGGCCATGGCCCATATCGCGCTCCGCGAGCGCCGCCACGTTGATGTCGTTTTCGACAATGGTTGTCGCCTTGAAGGACTGCTGCAGCTCGAGCATAACGTCTGGGCTCTCCCACCCGGGGAAGTTGGCCGCCATGCTGAGGGCCGCTCTCCTAGGGTCGTAGACACCGGGGCTTCCTATCACGACCTGCGTCACCCGGCTATGCGTGGCACCGGCGATCGCCACCAACTCGTCTGCCAAGGCAACCAGCTCCGCCAATCGGTCCTTCGCCCCCGCCGAACGAGCCTCTCGAGACGAGCGCGCGCGCACCGAGCCGCTCATGTCGGCCAATGCCCCTCGCAGGTACTCGCGCCCCACGTCCAGGCCGAGCACAAAGCCGACGTCCGGGCGGATCTCGTACAACACGGCGGCGGGCCCGCGAAAACCCGTCCGCAGACCGGCCACCTTGATCAAGCCGTCTTGTTCAAGGGAGGCCAGGGCCAGGGCTACGGTCGGTTTGGACAACCCAGTCCTGCGGGCCAGTTCCACGCGGGATACGCGGCCAAGGGCTCTGATGTGCTCCATTAGTAGGCGCTCGTTCAGGACTCGCATCAGTTGCGGCCGTCCTGCCACCTTCGGCGCGCCAGCGACCGCGCTCGGACTGTCGACAGAAGGCCTCATGACCGCCCCAATACTGCCAGATCGGTCGAGCTCGCCTTCAACAGGACCAATGGTCATCTCCTTCGGCACTCCAACCTCTGCCGCATGGCTTGCACCCACGAAATAAACAGGATACACTCCTATTTGTCACCATGTGGGCAAACCTCGGAAACGAGTGGCCCTTCTGGTGATGAGGGGCCAGGAGGGAGACCGGGGAGCCAGAGATGGCGAGGGGACCAGGAAGGGCAGCCGACAGGCAGGAGCCACCGTGGAAAACGGAGTAGTGCTGGCGTTCGACTTCGGGGGGAGCAAGGTGGGCATCGCCATTGCCGACCTCAAAGGGGCACGGCTAGCCGAAGCCACAACTGCAACCCAACCAAGCCGCGGTGCCCGCTGGAACTTCGTACAAGCGATAGAAACTGCTCGAAAGCTAATGGGTACCATGCCCGGGACAACCGAACTTGCTGCGGTAGGGGCTAGCACCTTTGGGATCCCGACCGAGCGGGGCGTCCTCCTATCCCCGGCCATACCGGGTTGGGACCGCCTCGAGCTCCGCCGGGAACTCGTCAAAGCTTTGGACTGCCCGTTTGTACGGGTACGGACAGACGTGAAGTCCGCAGCCGAAGCCGAGGCGCGTTCCGGGGCGCTTGTGGATGCCGATCCAGGCCTCTACCTGAACCTCGGCACCGGCTTGGCCGTTGGCATCGTCTCGCGCGGTGAAGTGATCGACGGGGCTAACGGGGCGGCGGGCGAGATCGGCTACAACCTCCGTCAGGTAGTCGACCTGGAAAGCACCGGGCACGGTAACGCCCGCCTCGAGAGCGTCGTCAGTGGGATGGCCCTGGCTGCCGCCGGGGGCAGGGCGACGGGTGCCGAATTGGTAGCTGCGGACGTGTTCGCAGGCGAGGCTGGCAACGACGGGCTCGCCGTCGTCTTGGATGAGTTCCTGCGGGAGCTATCGTTCCACCTGGTCAACCTTGTCATAACGCTCAACCCTACGAGGGTGGCAGTAGGCGGAGGGATCGTCCGCTCATGGGCACGCATCGAGCCGGCACTACGCCGGGCACTGCAAACCTTCGTGCCCTTTCCTCCAGAGCTCGTCCCTGGTGCCTACCCCTTCGATGCCGCCCTGGTCGGCGCCATCAGCCTCGGCCTGAGCGAAGCGCACGTGCCGCTACGAGCACGCGCCGGCCCCGACGACCACCTGAGGCGTAACCAACACGTAACAAGCACGTAACAGGCAGAAGCTTTACACAGACTGATAATGGGAAAAAGAAACAGAAAGAGGACACCCAGTATGAAAAAACCAAACAAGTTGCTCTCGGTCCTGACTGCCGGGCTGACCTTTGCAGGCCTGGCTGTTGGGGGAGGGGGCATGCAAACGGCCGCCGCCTCGCCCCACACGTCGCAGGCAAGCGCCACCTCAGGTGCAACCCTCACGTTGGACAACGAGATCGGAGGCACCTGGACGTGTGGGTTCAACCCCTTCAACACCGGCAACATCGGCAACGGGATCACCTTCGGCGAGATCTATGAGGAGCTCACCTACGTAAACACCTTGAAAAGTGGTGCCACCACGCCCTGGCTCGCAACGGGCTATGCCTGGTCCAACGGCAACAAAACCCTCACTTTCACCATCCGCCAAGGCGTCAAGTGGTCCGACGGCCAGCCTTTTAGCGCCAAGGATGTCCTGTTTACTTTTGACCTGCTGAAGAAGTTCCCCGCGCTCGACCTGACCTCGGTCTGGTCAGTACTGTCCAGCGTGAGCCTGAAGGGGGCCAACCAGGTCGTGTTCCAGTTTAAGACCGAGGCCGTCCCCTACTTCTACTATATCGCGGACCAGGTCCCGATCGTACCCGAGCACATCTGGTCCAAGATCTCCAACCCCGTCACCTACCTAGACGCCAACCCGGTCGGTACTGGCCCCTACGAGATGCGGAATTGCACTCCTCAAAACATCACGTACCAGAGAAACCCCGGTTACTGGCAGAAGGGAAAGCCCGCGTTCCAGACGGTCTACTATCCCGCCTTCACCTCCAACACCCCAGCCAACCTGCAGCTGGCCACTGGGCAAGCTCAGTGGGGCAGCCAGTTCATCCCCAACATCAAGGGCTTTTACACCTCGAAGAACCCCAATTACCACTACTGGTTCCCACCGGTGGCCAACGTCTCCATCTTCGTCAACCTGAAGAACCCGGTACTTCAGAACCTCGCCGTGCGTCAGGCGATCGCATATGCCATCAACCGGCCCTTGGTGTCCAAGATCGGCGAATACGGTTACGAGCCGCCCAGCAACCAGACGGGCATCGTTACGCCTACGTTCTCTAGCTGGCTCAACAAAAGCCTCGCCAACAAGTACAACTACAGCTACAACCCCGCCAAGGCGAAGTCGCTATTGGAACATGCCGGCTTCAAGATGGTGGGTGGAGTGATGCAAAAAGGCAGCCAGAAGCTCTCCTTCACCTTCCTCAATAATGGAGGCTTCTCGGACTGGGTTGCCGCCGGCTCCGTCATCCAACAAGACCTGAAGGCCGTTGGCATAAAGGTCACGCCAGAAAACCTTTCCGCCACCACGTACCAGACCAAGCTCTACACGGGCAGTTACGAGCTCGGCTACGGCAGTGAGACCGGAGGGCCGGGCCCCTACTACGAGCTTCGTCAATGGCTCTACTCGGCCAATACCGCCCCGGTCGGCAAGGTGGCCTCGACCAACTATGAGCGTTACTCGAGCCCGGCAACCGATGCGCTGATCAACTCCTACGCGGCGACGACCAGCACCGCAGCTCAGCACAACATCATCAGCCAACTCGAAAAGGTGATGCTCTCCGACGTGCCCGTCGTCCCGGTGACCGAGTCGGTAGCCTGGTACCAGTACGACACCGGCAAGGTTGGAGGTTGGGTCACCCCTTCCAACCCCTACGCACTGCCTGCCATCTACAACTACCCCGACATGGGTGTCGTGCTGACGCACCTCTACCCCAAGGGCTAGGTAAGGCTCTCTCGCAATCATGAAGGGGGCGCGGGAATGAGGTTCGTCCTACGACGGCTGGGGTTTTTCATCGTCACCTTGTGGGCGGCGATAAGCCTCAACTTCCTCATCCCGCGCCTCATGCCAGGCAACCCAGCCCTCGCCATGATGGCTTCGTTTAGGGGACGCGTCACGGGCCAAGCCTTGAAAGCCCTCGAGATAGCCTTCGGCGTGAAGACGCATGCAAGCTTGCTCTCGCAGTACTTCCAGTACTTCGGCAACGTGTTTACGGGCCACTTCGGCCTATCGATCACCTTCTTCCCCCAGCCGGTGAGCCACGAGGTCCTCCAAGCCCTGCCTTGGACCTTGGGTTTGGTCGGGGTGACTACGGTCCTCGCTTTCGTGCTCGGGACACTGATCGGCTTGGTAGCCGGGTGGCGGCGTGGCGGGAAGCTGGACAGTGTCCTGCCGCCCGTGTTCGTCGTCACGTCGGCGTTCCCTTACTTCTGGGTGGGCCTGGTCGCCATCTACGTTTTCGCCTTGAAGCTGGGGTGGCTCCCCGTAAGCGGCGGCTATGCCACCAACGACCAGATCGCCTTCACATGGCACTTCATCGGGGACGTGGTGAGGCACTCCATCCTGCCCGCCTGCACGCTCCTCGTCACCGCAATCGGCGGCTGGATCCTCACTATGAGGAACACCGTGATAACGGTGCTGGCCGAGGACTACGTGCGGATGGCCCGAGCCAAGGGCCTACGGCCGTGGACCGTGATGTGGGGCTATGCCGGCCGCAACGCCATCCTCCCCAACCTGACTGGCTTTGCCATGTCCCTCGGGTTCGTCGTAAGCGGGGCCATCCTGGTCGAGTACGTCTTCAATTACCCGGGAGTGGGCTGGATGCTGCTCCAATCCGTCGAGAACGAGGACTACGGCCTCATGCAGGCACTCTTCTTGTTGATCACCGTGGCCGTCCTGCTGGCCATACTCATTTCCGACGTCCTCACGGCCCTCCTCGACCCCCGTACCCGCGAGCTGCGCTGATGACGACCCTCACCGCCACGACGGCCGCCGGTGGGGAGGCTCAGGCCCCGGGCACGGGCCAACGCCGGCGTGGGGTCAAGTTCTGGCGAGCCGTCAGGCACAACCGCAAGGCAACCGCCGGCGCGGTGTTGCTCCTTTTCTTCCTCGTCTTGGCCGTGTTCCCAGGCCAGATCGCCCCTTACAGTGGGACCGCGGAGATTTTCCAGCCAGGCCTCGGCCCGTCGGGTGCGCACTGGTTCGGTACGACCGCCTATGGCCAAGACGTCCTGTCGCAATTGATCTGGGGCACAAGGCAGTCGTTGATAATTGCCTTCGCCGTGGGCGCCCTGGCGACCTGCATCGCGGTCATGATCGGCGTATCCGCCGCCTACTTGCGGGGCGCCTGGGACGGCGTGCTGTCGCTCATAACAGACGTGTTGCTCGTCATACCCGTCTTCCCACTGATCATCGTGATCGCTGCCTACCTGAAAAGCGCCGGCACGCTCATGATGATCATCGTCTTGGGCGCCCTTGGCTGGTCCTACGGCGCTCGCCAGCTGCGCGCTCAGGCGCTATCGCTGCGCGACCGCGACTTCCTCGAGGCCGCTCGCGTCCGGGGCGAGCGCCGGGGCTACACGATCGTCGTGGAAGTCCTGCCCACGATGACCTCGCTCATCGTCGCCAGTTTCCTCGGTACGGCCGTGTACGCAGTCCTGACAGCGGCCGGCCTGCAGTTCGTGGGATTGGGCAACCCCAACATGCAGAGCTGGGGCACGATGCTCTATTGGGCTGAAAACAACGAAGCCCTGGGCGCCGGCATGCCCCTGTGGGCCCTCACGCCCGGTGTGTGCGTAGCCTTGCTTGGTGCGGCGCTCGCGCTCTTGAACTACGCCTTCGACGAGATCTCCAACCCTGCGCTTCGCCCAGTCCGTGCCCGGGCCAAAAGAGCACAGCGCCTTGCACCGACCTCGCAGAGCCCAAACGACGGCGGTGACGACCAAGAGGTCAGGTCCGAAACGGGAACTGCCTTGCCGCCCCAAGCCACGCCCGGCCCGGACGCTCCTCCTGGCCGGCCGCTGCTTTCCGTCCGCCAGCTCTCGGTCGGGTACGCCACGGGCTCTGGCTTCGTTCGGGCGGTAGATGGGGTGGACCTTGACTTGGCGCCAGGAGAGTTCCTCGCCATCGTAGGTGAGAGCGGCTGTGGCAAATCCACGCTCCTTTTCGCCCTGGCCCGCCTGCTCAACCCGCCAGCGACGATCACCGGGGGGACCATCGACTTCAAGGGCCACAACATGGTAGACATAACCGAAAAGCGGCTCCGTTACGTCCGTTGGCAGGAGTACTCGGTCGTGATGCAAAGCGCCATGAACGCCCTCAACCCGGTCATGACCGTGGCCCAGCAGATGGCCGACGTCTGCCGGGCGCACACAGAGATGACGAGCGCCGAGATCGAACGGCGTTCCCGTGAAGTCTTGCGGCTTGTTTCCATCGACCCAGTCCATTTGAACAGCTACCCCCACCAGCTCTCGGGTGGGATGCGCCAGCGAGCCATGATCGCAATGGCGCTGCTTTTCACGCCTGACCTCGTGATCATGGACGAGCCTACGTCGGCCTTGGACGTGGTCGCTCAGCGCTCCCTCATGGCCCAGGTGAAGGAGCTCCAAAAAAGGCTCGGTTTCGCCGTCATCTTTGTCACCCATGACATGTCGCTCGTGAGCCATTTCGCAGACCGGCTGATGGTCATGTACGCGGGGCAGGTGGCAGAGATCGGGCCCACGGGCGACATTTTCTCCGACCCGCTCCATCCCTACGCGCGCGGCCTGATCGAAGCGTTCCCCTCGATACGAGGGCCCAAGGTCCTCCTTTCGGGGATACCTGGCTACCCACCCGACCTCGTCAACCCGCCCACGGGATGCCGCTTCCACCCACGCTGCCCGTGGGCTGTGCCCGAGTGTGCTCTTGAGCAACCGGCGGTCTACGTGCGGGGCTCGACAGCAGTTAGGTGCTCTATCTATAAGGACGAGGGCAAACAGGGGCTCCCAGACAAGGGGAACCTGGACAAGCCAACCTCGTCGACCACGGTCCAGGCGCTGGCGCCCTTCAGCGAAGCAAACGCGTCGCGTCCGGCAACTGCCGATGGCACCGGAGGGCCCCTCGTCCAGACGAGCGCGCTCACGCGGCATTTCCGCATCGGTGGGCTCGTTAGAGGACGCACCCTTCACGCCGTAGAAGACCTGGAGCTGGTTATTGGTAGGAAGGAAATAGTCGCCCTTGTGGGCGAGAGCGGCAGCGGCAAGAGCACGGTAGCCCGCTTGCTGGCCAAGGTCTACCCGCCGACCACAGGCCAGATCCTCTTCGAAGGGGCTCGCGTGGCCCAGTTGAGGGGTAGAGCTTCGGCACTTGCCTACCGCAGCCAGGTCCCTATGGTCTTCCAGGACCCCTTCAGCTCGATGAACCCTGTCTTCCACGTAAGCCACGGGATCCTTCGGGCCATGAAGCTCCACCGCAGGGACCTGGACAAGGCCGCCCGGCAAGCAGAGGCGGTGAGGGTCATGGAAGCGGTGGGATTGGTTCCCGCACAGGCGATGCTCGAAAAGTACCCATACGAGATGAGCGGCGGCCAGCGTCAGCGGGTCGGCTTCGCCCAAGCCCTCGCCCTGCGGCCTAAGCTCATCGTCGCCGACGAGCCCGTCTCGATGCTGGACGTGTCGATCCGAGTCGGCCTGCTCAACCTGATGGTCAAATTACGCGAGGAGGAGGGGGTCTCCTTCCTCTACATAACTCACGATATTGCAAGTGCTCGTTACGTCGCGGACCGGGTCCTCGTAATGTACGCGGGCCGCATCGTCGAACAGGGGCCAACTGAACAGGTCCTGGCGGATCCCAGGCACCCCTATACCAAGCTGCTGCTCCGTGCCGCGCCCGACCCTCGCGCCCCCCTCGACCTGTCCGAGGCGGCTGACGCGGGCGAGCCCCCCAAGGTAGTTGACCCGAAGCCGGGCTGCGCGTTCGCACCTCGCTGCCCAGTGGCCATCGAGCAATGCCGTCGCATCACACCGGTCCTCGGCGAAGTAGCCCCGCTGCAGTTGGCAGCGTGCCACGTAGCTCAAAGGGAATCGGCTTCTCTTGCCCGCAAAACAGCGCCAGCCGGACAGCCACATCAGCCGCCGTCGGGGTCGCCGGCCTCGGTCACCTCGGGCGAGAGCGGCGGCAGCACACCGCCGCCAGCCGCGCTGAAGTGACGTCCTTGGTCCCCCAAGGCGCGCGCGAACATGCGCCGCACCGTACCGGCCTGGTTTCGTTCGGTTCGGTTTTCCTAGAAGTCGTCTTCGGCCACACCCCCAGGCTGCCTCTGCCCGGTGAGGAGATTTTCGTCGACTCCTTCGCCTTTTCTTGCGGCGGCGCGGTGACCTCGGCTGTTGCGGCCAGGCGGGCCGGCGCCTCGGCGGCAATTGCGACCCAGCTCGGCAACGACCTCGGGTCCCGCCTGGCGGAAAGGCTCTGCCTGCAAGAGGGGGTGGACATGTCCCCATCGGAACGGGTGAACGGGCCTGTCGCTGGAATAACGGTCGTGCTCAACTACGACGGCGACAGGGCATTTGTCACCCACATGCCGCCCGGCCCTGCTCCTCGGCAACCTCAACCCGAGCGCTGGTGCGAGGTCCTAGAAGAACTCCGGCCCGCCTGGGCATACCTCCACGCCGGCCCGGATGCCATCGCTGTCCTCAAGACCGCGCGCTCGGTTGGGACGTGTGCCGTGCTGGACACCAACTTAGAAGAGATAGAGGAGTTCCCTGACGTCGTCGTCGAATGTGCCCACCTCGCTCAGCTGTTCCTACCAAACGAGGAGGAGCTAAGACGCGTCACTGGCTCCGGCAACATCGACGAAGCACTGGCAAAGGCCGCTACGTGGTCACCTTGGGTAGTAGTAAAGCGCGGCCCGGAAGGGGCGGTAGTGGCCGAAGGTGCAAGGACGACGATCGTGAGCGAGGGTCTGAAGGACGTAGAGGTGAAGGATCTGACCGGTGCGGGCGATGCGTTCGCTGGCGGCCTCATAGGGGCGCTGGTAGGGGGAGCGAGCCTGCTTGAAGCCGTTTCAGTTGCCAATGCGTCGGGCTCGGAAGCGGCAGCCCGCCTAGGCGCCTCCGGCGCGATGGACCTTGCCCGAGAACTTGCCAGTGAAGTTCGGGGGCCATGACGAAGCCGGTTCGGCCAGGTGACGAGCTGGCCAAAGAGGAGAGGAGAAAAAGCAGTGAAATTGGCAATACTCGGTGGAGGAGGGGTGCGCATGCCTGCCTTCGTGCGCGCCGTCCTGACCGGTGGGGCTTCGTTCCCGGGTGGGGAGCTCTTCGATGAGATCGCCCTCTGGGAACCCGACCCCACGCGCAGGCACACCACTGGCCGCCTAGCAGTAGAACTGGCTGGTGCCCTCGGTCGGCCAGGGGTCGTGACGCTCTCAGCAGACGCCGAGGAAGCTTTTACGGGGGCAAGTTTTGTCTTTTCGGCCGTCCGGGTCGGCGGCGACCAGGGCCGGGTAATCGACGAACAGGTGGCCTTGAAGCGTGGCCTAGTCGGTCAGGAGACTACTGGACCAGGAGGGGCGATGATGGCCCTCCGGACGATCCCGGTCGTCCTCGAGTACAGCGAAATGCTCCGCCGCTGCTCACCAGAAGCCGTCCTCATAAACTTCACGAACCCCGCCGGCGCCATTACCCAGGCGCTCTCCCTCCATGGCAGGGTGCCGGTGGTGGGTGTTTGCGACACGCCCGGCGGCGCCCTCGAAAGACTTGCCGATTTCCTGGACGTCTTGCCCGGCGAGACTTCTTGGCTCTACTCAGGCCTCAACCACCTTGGTTGGGTGACCTCTTTCAAGGTTGCCGGGGAGGAGCGGATCGAGGACCTGCTCCACCGCTATGAGGAACTGCAGCGTTTCGACCACCGCTTCGCCGCCTTCGATGCTGAGATGGTCCGCAAGGTGGGTGCGATCCCGACCGAGTACGTGTTTTACTTCTACGATCCCCGCCGCTACGTGGACGGCGTTTCCCGTGCTGGCTCAAGCCGCGGGCAAGATGTCCTCCGCCTAAACGAAGAGCTTCTCGCGGGCATTTCGCGCGCTTTCGACAAAGGCGGCGTGAAGGAGGCGTGGTCTACGTACTCGACAGTCCTGGGCGTCCGGCGCGACACCTACATGCGGACAGACACCGAGGGCGACAACCGCCAAGCGCAGGCCCGGGCCGTGCGTGCTGAAAGGGCACCCGAACAGCTCGAGGAGGCCAAGATAGGCGGTTACGAGGGCGTGGCACTGCGGGTGATCGCGGGCCTAACCTCACGCCAGCCAGCGCGAGTCATCGTGAACACGCGAAACGCTGGCTCAGCGGTCGGTTTCCTTGATCCCGACGACGTAGTTGAAGTGCCCTCCTATGTCTATGGCGGGGGTATCCAGCCCCTTGCGGTCGGTGAGCTCCCCCGCCCGGCGCGTGGCCTGGTGACCCAGGTGAAGGAGTACGAACGGGCCTTGGTCGAAGCTGCGGTCACCGGCGACGCTGGCTTGGCTGAGATCGCCCTCGCGCTCCATCCCCTTGTCCCCGGCATCAGTTCCGCAAAGGAGCTACTGGCCGAGTACCGCGAGCTCCACGGGCCTCACCTCGCGTACCTCAAGTGATGCCCAAGCATCCTGGAGCCCGCCAACCTGGCCTCCTGGAGCCCACCAAAGGGCTCGGTCAGTTGACTTCCCGCCTGTCTTCGAGGGCCATCGCCAGCGTGAGCTCGTCTGCGAACTCGAGCTCGCTCCCTACGGGCAAGCCGACAGCCATCTTTGTCACCTTTAGCTCTACCGGGAGGTGCTTGAACTCCCGTACCAGGTACATGGCAGTTGCAGACCCCTCCTGATCAGGGTCTGTGCACAATATGACCTCCCGCACCCCCTCGGCTTCGATCCGGGCGAGGAGCTCTTTTATGCGCAGATGCTCAGCAAAGACGCCATCGATGGGGCTGAGCGCACCCATGAGGACGTGGTAGCGGCCCTTGAACCAACCGGACTTTTCGATCGGCACGATATGCCTCGGCTCTTCGACAACGCAGAGCACCGAGGGGTCGCGCCGTGGGTTGGAACAGATCTCGCACTCGACGCCAGCACTCGCCTCGCTCCCAGGGTCGGCCTCGGCGAAGTTGAAGCAACGTCGGCACCAGGTGACCCTGCTTTTAGCCCCACCGATCACGTTGGCTAGACGTGCCACGTCTTCGACCGGAGATTTCAAGAGGTGAAAAGCGATCCTCTGCGCCGATTTTGGCCCGATGCCGGGGAGGCGTCCCAGCTCGTCGATCAGCTCCTGGACGGGGGCAGCGTACATGGTCTGTGGTCGTCCCTCCCCTGCTCAGCTCTCGACCACAGCGCCAGGGAAGATGTCTAGGATCCGTTGCTCGGCGCTCACCTCGGCGACCGCCGGTGCCTCCGTCAGCTCGTCGAGGTCGTAGGCATCTTCTTCGGGGACGGGTCCCGCTGGCTCGTGGGAAGGAGGAGCCGCTTGCTCGTCAAGGACGATGCGCAACGGCACCGGGCGCCCGAAGTACTTTGCCAGCGCCGCTTCCGCTTCGGCTGCGAACTTGCTCGCGCGCGTCACCCAGCTCAGGTCCGGCAATGCGAAGACGGCCGCATCGCCCACCTCTGTGAAGTGGCCCTGGCCGAGATAAGCCTGCGCGGGGCGGCCCAAGCTACCTAGCACCGTGTCGCCCCACGCCTTGGTGAGCTCGTCACGCGTCGGGAGGGCTGGCCCCGACCTCGGTGCGGGTGCATGGCTACTCGCCCCGCTTCCTCCGATGGTCCCGGCCACCTCGGGTGACGGAGGCATGCCCGGCTCGGGGGCCGGCACGCCCATTTGAGCCGGCCCCAGGCTGCGTCCTCCGCCAGGTGGCGCCTGCTCACCCACATTCTGCGAAGGCTGGGGAGCCGGTGGCGTGGCTGCCTTGGGCGTACCCCGGAGGTAAGCCCCGAGGGCCGCCCTCGCCTCAGCTGGATTGGCTGGCCCCGGCGGCGTGACTGGCGGCGGCGTGACTGGCGGCGGCGTGACTGGCGGCGGCGTGACTGGCGGCGGCGTGACTGGCGGCGGTGAGGAGGACGGCGCCGAGGGTGGCGAGGGTGGCGAGGACGAAGCCCGAGGGGCTTCGTCATAGGGGGGAGGCTCGGACAGGGCCGCACCAGCCCTCCCCCAAGATGGAGCAGCAGCACGTGGGGAGGGCGTGGCACCCATGGGGGGCGCCGGCCTCTGCGCAACGGCAGGGCCGGAGGCTTCCGCGAAGGCTCTCTCCAGGCGCTCTACACGCTCGAGTAGCCCTGCAGGGCTCGCATCGACTGCTGGGGAAGCGAGGCGCACGAGCGCGACCTCCAAGGTCACCCGAGGGTCGACCGAGTCCCGCATGTCGACCAAAGCCTGGCCGATCGCCTCCATTGACCGCACGAGAAGCGGCAAGCCAAGACGACCGGCTTCTTCGGCAAGAAGGGCTGTCTCGGCGGCAGGGAGCAGGACGAGCGAGGGGGCCTGGTTGGCGAGGAACGCTTCGCGCAAGTGCTCCACCAAGTCGCTCCCGAGGCGCCGTGGGTCCCTACCGTTTGCGATAGCCCTGGCCACAGCCTGGAGGACGCCACCGACGTCACGCTCGGCAAGAGCAGCCGCGAGTGCCACGATCGGTGCAGCGTCCTCCGGCTCGCCACCTGCGGCTGCTAGCTGCTCGAGCGCTGACTCTGCATCGCGAGCCGAACCTCGCCCCTTTTGTACTGCCAGGCGCACCATGTCGGTCGGAAGACCGAGATTGGCGTCGCGGTTGATGTCACCGAGGAGCCCTGCGAGCACGTCACCGTCGAGCAGGTGGAACTCGAAATGTTGCGTACGAGACTGGATCGTCGGGAGCACCTTTTGCGGGTCGGTGGTGGCCAGCACGAAGACGACGTGCGAGGGAGGCTCTTCCAGCGTCTTCAGGAGGGCGCTCGCAGCATCGGGCGTGAGCTGGTGAACCTCGTCCACGATGTAGACCTTCCAGCGCCCAGGCGTGCCGAGAGCCACACGGGAGAGCAGGTCGCGCATCTCGTCGAGCTTGCGGTTGGAGGCAGCGTCGAGCTCGAAGACGTCCATGGACGACCCGGAGCGCACCGCCATGCACGACCGGCACGTACCATCGGGCTCCCCGTCGACGGGTGCATCGCAGTTGAGTGCCATGGCCAAGATCCGGGCCGTGGACGTCTTGCCGGTCCCCCGTGGCCCACTAAAGAGGTAGGCGTGAGCCACCCTCTCCTCCCGGACGGCGTTTCGAAGCGCGCGGGTGACGTGCTCCTGGCCACGCACATCCCCGAAGCGCTGCGGGCGGTAGCGACGGTAGAGCGCCTGGTAGGTCTCGCCGGCGTCGTTTGCTCGGGGGGTCGGGTCGTCTGGGGTCACGCCTGCCAGCCTACGCGGGCCCTGTGACGACGCCACGAGGACCCCGCGATTACTCCGGGCAGGTCTTTGGGATCTGTCCTGGCTGGAGCCCTGGAGGAACGTACCGGCCGTGGTAGTAAGACGATGAATCGGGTTGGACGGGCCCCGAAACCTCGTCAGCCGGTGGGACCGCAAACGTCAGTTCGGCCCTCACATGTCCGGCCGCAGCAGTTGCGATGCCGGAGAAAGCTTGGCCCGGGCCTTTGCGTACGTGGTCACCCGAAAGCGAGGGCACCTCTTGCATGGTGGCCCCGCCGCCCACCCTGGCCTGCAACAACCTGGCGGCCACCGCGCCGCCGGCACCGTACTCGATGACATTGGCCTTGTGAGAGAAACTGGCCGCATTTCCCGTCGAAGTCACTTTGAAGCCGTCCGCGCGGAGGGCTCCTGCGGCGCGTCCCGCCTGGCCACTCACACCCGAACCGTTGAGCACCTCGACGTCGACCGCCGATGGCCGCAAGAGCGGAGAGGCCCCTTGGGCCGCTTGCGCAGTCGTCTGCTTGGGCATCCCGTAGCTCAAGAACTCCTGCACGACCGCCTGGTCGAGCGATGGCTGGGGATCTAGCGCACCGGCCACCACCGCCGAGTTGACCGTTGGGTAGGTCCAGTTGGGTATACCGGACGCATTGGCCCGCCGCAGCGTGAGCGCCAAGTGGATGAGGTCCGATGCCGAGAACCTACTGTCCACGACCACACTCCTGGTCAGGCCCGAGACAACCCGGTTGAGGGCGAACGGGTCCGAGAGGGCGACGCGCTCTACCTTTTTCAGGGCCAGCTTTATAAACGCCTGCTGGCGCTGGATGCGGGCGAGGTCGCTCTCTGGCACGAGCTGGTACTGCCACTTCCCGTTGAGGAGGTACTGGTACTCGCGCGAACGGACGAACGCGAGCGCCTGGAAGCCCTTCAAGAGGAAGCAGCCCGGGCGTGTCACTGTGAGGCCCGAGAAGAGGTCCCGGGCTGGCGTCGGGAAGTACTGGTAGACCCCCCCTACAGCGTCGGACACCTGGATGAACGTGTTGAAGTTCACCACGGCGAAGTGGTTTATGTCGATGCCGAAGTCCTGCTCGATGGTCTTTACTAGGAGGTCAGGGCCTCCACCGAAGGCGGCATTGATCCGGGTAGTGCCCAAGCCGGCGATAGGGACAAGGAGGTCTCGGGGGATCGACAGGAGCGCCACGTGGCCGGTGGCCGGTACAACGCGGGCAAGCACGATCGTGTCCGAGCGCTGGCCGGTGACCTGGCTGCTGCTGCCGAAGGCGGCGTTCCCACCCTTGCCCAGGTTGCGGGTATCGCTTCCGACAAGGAGGATCGTCATAGGAGAGGTGCCGCCAGCCGGGCTCTGCCCCCCGGAGCCCGTCGGTACGAGGCCGGAGACCGCGATCCGCTTCACCTGCGAGAAGCGCCAGTCCACGTACGCAAAGGCCGAGGCACCGAGCAATAGCAGGCACAGCACGAGGACGTTGGCGACGACCAACGTCCTGCGTGGCCAGCGCCGGTCGACGACCCTACCTAGGCCCGACAACGCGTCTCTCAGAACGTCGCCCGACCGCGCGCCAGGTTCTACTACGCCGGGAGGCACCACATCGCCTCTTGGCGCTTGCTCACCCGGGTTTCCACGGCCACCGCCACGCCCGGCGCGCCCATCAGCCATGATGACCACCAATTTTAAGCAGGTGCTGGCCACCCCGATCGGCTGCGCGGTGGGGAGGCCTTGCCACGCCCGGGGAGGCCGGAGGCCCGGCGCGACGGTCAGGCGACCTACGGCACACGGCGCTGTCCGCTGAGGGCTGCTGCCGTCAGGCCCTGACCCGGTTTGCGGCGCCCCGTTGCGCAGGACCCGACCGCCGCGCCCGGCCTCCGGCTCGAGCGAGCCGCCAGACGTGACGCGTCCACGCTAGCGTGTCAGACGCTGGAGGGGTGCGAGAGCGGCCGAATCGGCACGATTGGAAATCGTGTGTGGGGCAACCCACCGTGGGTTCAAATCCCACCCTCTCCGCCAGAAAATTGCAGGTAGAGGGATGTTTTTGCTCTCCCAAGCGACTCCACGCAGACTAGCTCCCACAATGATGGGAGCCAAACGTGGGAGCCAAGCTGACGAGAACATACGGTGGGAGCCAAACAGAGAGGCGTTGTCCGTCGTGCGCGGGATGGTGACCTAACGACAAGTCCGAGGCGGCCGCGTGCCGAGCGTGCTTTCGCTGTGGCGCGATGGGGCCGCACTCCGCGTGATAGACGGGCCAGATACCGTCAAGATGGTCGCAGTGGGGCAGACGTGCAACGCTCGCGTTCACGGGGGTGGTGGCAGGGCTGCTGGGGGTGAGCGAGCGCGAGCTGACGGCCCTTAGGGGCGTGAGCATCGGCTCGACGTCGTGAGGCGACTGGTGCGCCTGCTTTGCTCGTCGGGCTCCGTCGCTCCAGACAAGCAGGCACGGCAAACTGCCGATGCACGGTCGACGCTCGAAGGGCCGTGCTACCCGCCGGGGCCCGCCTCGCATGGGGACCGCCGGTGCACGGCCTGCGAACGTTCCTCACGGCCCACAACCCAGTACGGGCGGCGTGCCGAGGCGAGGCCCCCCGGGGCCTCTCACGGGCCACAGCGGGACAGGATCCCCCGGTCAGTGACGGTGTTTCCGATCGTCTGGACCGGTGTTACACTGTTACAGAGGAGGAGAGCTCGATGCAGACCACACCGACCCGGGTCCCAGAGGCTGTCCATGGCGAGGTCCAAGCAGCGGCCCGCCTGCTCGGGTGCAATGCCTCCGAGCTGCTCGAACGAGCTTGGAACAGCTTCCGCCAGAGCGCCGAGTTCGGCGAAGAGCTCGCTCGCGCCCAAAAGGCGTTCGCGACAGGGGACCTCGGCTCTGTCGCTTCCATGCTCCAAGACCGAGCCACGCAACGAGCCCGTCAGCGAGCCGGGGCCGTCAGGGCCCTCAGGCGAGGCTGAGCCGCGCCCGGCTACGGTCGGGCGGTGCAGCTGCGCCTGACCAGGAGAGCGCTGGCTGACCTCGGCCTCGACCCGCGCCAGTACTCGCGCCGAGACGCTCGCGACTACGTCAGTGCCCACCCCGTCGTAAGGGCGTTCGTCGAGCGGAGGTCGCAGGGCCCTCGCGGCCAAGAGACCACCCACTTACCGGTCACGGCTGCCACCGTCTACAACCTGCATGTTGGGCGTTCCCGCGGGCTGACCTGGCACGACGAGGAAGCGGACGTTGTCTGGCTGCTAGGTGCGGGCCTACATGAAAGTGGCAGCGCCGCCGACGCGTACGCCGTGCTGAAGGAGCGTGACCGTGCTGGCTCGCTGATGCCGGACGAGGCGGACTACCTCGACCTCGAGATGACGGCGAGCGAAACAGCCGACTTCGTCAGGCAAGTCGCCCTGCAGGCCCCCCAGCTCGTTGACGAAGCTCGCCGCAACCCGGCCACGGAGGTGCGCGGCCTCATCGCCGGCAGGCTGGAAGTAGGCGTCCAGGTGGAGCGAGCCGACGACCCAGTGACGGGCGATTTCCTGGAAGAAGTCTGGATCGGTTTCCGTATGCCCCCACAACCCGGCCCCACCGAACTGCCCTCGCAACCCGAGTGGGCCCTGGCCGTGCTGGCGGCCATGGTCCCTGTCCCGGTCTCGTTTAGCGACCTGGACTTTGGGGGCACCTTCCCTCGACATGGCGGCACAGCCCCGAACGAGATCGTCGTCTGTTGGCGGTCGCAGTAGCTGCGGGCCCAGTGCACGAGGGTGACGCCTCACCTCGAGGGAGGACGTCCCGCCTGCGGGCTACCATGCTGGGGACGCGAGCCTCCCACCACGGGACAACGAGGCGCCTGCACGATGACTGACGGCAACGGGGCGGAGCCAACCGCACCACGAGAGCTCCATGATCCCGGACGACGCCGAAGAGCTGGTCGGCGCCGTAGTCGTAGCAGCCGTGGAACTGCCGTACACCACAGTGCTTGTGGTAGTTGGCCCGGTTGCGCTGGGGCCTTTTCTCCTTGGCCCAGCAGCAGCCCGTCGGGGTACTTCGCCATAACCTCGTCGATGCGGTCGAGCTTTTGCTCCTTGTCGGGGTCGTTGGACTCCTTTCAGGTCTTGGTCCGTTGGAAGGTGACGCCGTGCTTGACGAGGATCTCCCTAAGGCGCTCCCGGCTGATCACGATGCGCCCTGGCGAGTACCAGGCCAGGTGGTCGGCGAGCTTACGCACGCTCCAGCGAGTGAAGGGCCGTCCCAGTTTTTCCGGGCGGGCCTTGGCCGTCTCGACGATATAGGCCTCGTCGTCAGTCGTTATCCGGCGGGGACGGCCACCCGCCCACTTGGGGTCCAAGCAGGCCATGCCCATCTTGTTGAAGTTGTGGATGACCTCGCGCACCCGGTCCTCTGAGGTCTGGACGAGCCTTGCCGTATTGCCCCCGACCGAGGCCAGCACCACCAGGCCACGGCGGTAGCGGACCACGCTCGCCTTTCCCTTTCCCTCGCCCCGGCGCACGAGGCGTTGGAGCTTGCGGCCTTCGTCATCGGTCAGCCTGCAGACCTTCAAAGGATCTGCCATGACCAGATCATTGCTGCCCGGGACTACCCAGGTGGTGGACCACCCAGGCGCTCCAGTCCGGTCAGGGCACTAGCTGTCCAACGGCTTCTTCGTCGCCGGCGGGAACAGCCGGGCTTCCAGGGCCTCGTCGTCTTAAGTCCTCGGGCAACGGCCAGGACAGCCCGGCGCCCTCGGCCCTCACCAGGTACTCGTACACGGTGGTATGCGCCGCCCCGATGCTGGCGGCGATCTCTCTTATCTTGAGTCCGGCGGCCTTCAGCCGCAGGACCTCGCGGATCCCGACAAAAACTGCAGTGGATCTTCCAAGGTCAAATTTCAGTAGTCCCAACCAAAATTGCAGTAGCTCCCCAGGGGGGCGACAGGCCGCTTGGGGGAGCGAGGTGGTCAAGGGTCACCGGGCGGCCCCCCAATCGAGGGGGAACTCGTCGGGCTCAAGGTCGCGACCGACCTCGCGCTCGTAACCAGGGGACCCGGTCAGGGACGCCAGCAGATCTGCGCCGCGGCGAAGGTGCCAGAGCTCATGACTGTTCGCTCGGCGGCGGACATGGCGTACACTGTTAACCGTCCCCCCAACTGCAGGACCTGACACGAAAGGAAAGTCCCTGATGGAGATGTACATCCACCGTTCCGGTCAGGAGCGGATCGAGCTGATCGAAGTTGCCGAGACCGCCACGGTGGCCGAGGTCGTGGGGCTTGCCGAGGGTGAGGCCGTGTGGCTCGAGGACGGCGAGGAGACCATCCGCGCCGAGTTGACCCTGGCCGCTGCCCGAATCCAGCCTCGCGGTCACATCCACGTCAACCGGCGTCGGCGCGCCGCCGTGATCGTGAACTACAACAGCGGAGAGCGCCGGAGGGAGTTCATGCCGTCGACAACGGTCCGGCGAGTCTTCGAGTGGGCCGTCGGCAAGGACGGCTTCGACCTGCCCGAGGACGACCGTCCCGAACACGCGCTCCAGCTCTGCGGGACGACGACACAACCCGATGGGACCGACCACATCGGGTCGTTCGTCAACGACGAATGCCGCGTCTGTTTCGACCTGGTGCCGAAGCAACGGTTCCAGGGGTAGCAGAGGTGACGGGGCCAGAACCCGACGAGCGGGCCTTCCGCCGCGACATCGCTGCCGGTCGCTTCCAGGCGTACGCCGACATGGGGGCGTGGCAAGTCGTCGTCGACTCGTGGCCCAACCCAGTCATCGCCGTGGCGGCTGCACCCCGCACTGGCGCCCCTGACGAGGTGGCGCTTCGCTTCACCCTCGACAACTACCCGGCGCTCGCACCCACGGCGCAGCCATGGGATGTCGGCCGCGACGCGCCCCTAGCCCGTTACCTCTGGCCGACGGGTGGCCGGGTCGGAATGGCGTTCAACCCGAACTGGAACAACGGCACCGCCCTCTACATCCCCTGCGACCGCCTCGCCATCGCGGGTCACGACCTCTGGCGTCAGCAGCACCCGGCGTACCTCTGGGACGCCACCAAGGACATCGTCGATTATCTGAAAGTCGTCCATGACCTCCTTCATTCATCGGACTACACGGGCGTTCGCCGGGCGGCGTAGCCGGGTCCGGCTTACTCCCCACCAATGGCGCGGGCTGGTCGACGAGCTCGGTCGTCGCGCCGGAGGCGTGCGCGAAGCGGGAGTGTTCCTGCTCGCTCGCGCTGGCGACACTTCGACGACAGTGCTCCGGGTCGTCTACTTCGACGACGTGGACCCTGACTGCTTGACGAGTGGCATCTCGATGAGCGCATCGGGGTTCAGCGCGCTATGGCGCATTTGCTCGGCAGAAGACCTGAGGGTGATCGGCGACGTTCATACCCACCCGGGCAACGGTGTTCGGCAGAGCCCCATCGATAGCGCCAACCCGATGGTGGCAGCCAGGGGTCACGTCGCCATCATCGTCCCCCACCTGGCGGGACGAGAAATTGCCTCCCGCGAGTGCGGCGTCCACGTGTACCAGGGGAACCACGGGTGGGACTCAAGCTTCGGCCGTGACGCCGCTCGTCTCCTCTATGTCGGGAGGTGGGCATGAGCATCGACCCGGACTGGGTAAACCGGACCGCCAAGATACTCACCGACTCAGGTGAGGTGAGTTCGCTTGACGACGCCGAAGCGGTCCTCAGCACCTACGTGCTGCAGCTCCAGGTCGGAACCGAGGTCGCGACGAACCGCACCCTCCAGGCAGCTGTGCTTACTGCGGTGAACGCTGGCGCCCGTGCTTTCCTCGGCGGCGTCCGGGTCCGCCTCAGCGCCGACCCAGTGGTGAACATCGGCTGGGACGCCGGCAGGCGCTTATCAGAGGCCGTGGCCGAGCACGGAGGGACCATTGTCGACACGCTCTTCGGCGATGTCCCGACGATCTGCTTCGGGGACGCTCCCGCCGATGTGCCAGGCGAGAGGGTCCTCCGGGCGACGTTCGATGGCTGGACCGCCGGCGTGGTCGAAGGACGCCACACGCCGCTTGCGGAGCGCGACCTTTTCGTGCCGGCCGGAGTGGCCGCCGCAGGCATCGCCGTCGCCGAAGCCTTCCAGTTGCGGCGGGGCGACGTGCGAGCCGGGCGACGCGACCAGGGGGTCTCGCTGTGGCGGCCCGACGTGAGGTGGCTGGCGACGGACGCCATAGGTCCCGACGAGGTCGCCATCGCCCCTAGGGAGTGGTGGCTCATCGGGCTCGGCCACCTCGGTCAGGCGTACCTCTGGACGATCGGCCTGCTCCCGTACGCCAAGCCCGATGACGTGTCGCTCATGCTGCAAGACGACGACCACGCCACCAAAGCCAACGAGAGCACAGGGCTGCTGGTCCCCCGCGGGTGGCGTGGACGGAAGACGCGGGCGCTCGCCACGATTGCCGAGGACCATGGCTTTGCCACCGCCATCACAGAGCGCCGCTTTGCCCCAGGTCAGGGCCCAGCCGGCGATGAGCCTCGCCTGGCCCTCGTCGGGGTCGACAACCCAGAGACCCGGCGGCAGCTCAGCGACGCCGGCTTCGCCGCGGTCGTCGACGCCGGTCTCGGCGCCGGACCCGTTGACTACCTCGCCATTCAGACGCGGGTCTTCCCGGCTGGGAGGCGATCCGATGAGGTCCCTGGGTGGCAACAGCGGCCTGTGCCTGATGCGGGCCTGCTCGAGCTGCCGGCGTACAAGGACATGGCCACCGAAAACGAGTGCGGCACCATTCAGATCGCCGGGCGCTCGGTGGCCGCGGCCTTCGTCGGGGCGGTGGCCAGTGCGCTCGTGGTTGCCGAGGCCGTGCGGCTCTTGCTCGGCGAGTGCCGTTATGCCCTTATCGACGCGCACCTTCGCGACCTCACTGACATCAACGTCGTTGCTGCCGCCGACAACGCTCCCCTCTACCCCGGCTTCGCCCGGCTGAGGTGACCTGTAAGTGCCACCGGTCCACCGATTTTGGAGGCCGTGCGTGTACGCTCAGCGGCGGACATGGCTGACAGACAGACACTTGGCGACGTCATCCGGGAGGGGCGGGTGGCCCTCAACATGAGCCTTCGCGAGCTGGCCCGGCGCTTGGGGATCACTCCGTCGTACGTGAGTGACATCGAAAACGACCGCCGTGTCCCCTCTGAGGAAGTGCTGCGCCGGATCGCCGACGAGCTGGGCCTCGACTTCGATGACCTCGTGGCCCGCGCCGGCCGGATCGGGCCCAACGCTGAGCGGTACCTCCGCGAGACGCCTGCAGCGACGACGCTCTTCCGCCGTATCACCGAGCAGAAGCTGACCGACAAGGAAATCCGCAAGTTGATCGACGAGGTCGAGGACCTTCGTCCGGGCAAGGACTCCGGCGACCAGTGAGGACGTACCGCGGCCCTGAGGGGGACGAACGCATCTGGTTCGAGGACGGCGAGATCGAACGCATCATGGAGGACGAGCTACGGAGGGCCGGCCTCATGCCGAGGGTAGACAATCCCGTGGTCGATGTAGAAGCGTTCGTTGAGCGGCACCTCAAGGCGAGCCTGGACCAGTACGCGGACCTTGAGACCCACGTCCTCGGCCTGACGGAGTTCAGACCAGGCCAGGAGCCGCACGTCCGGATCAACAAAGACCTCACGGAGTCGGCGATGGACTCCGACTGGTGCCCGCCGGGCGTCGAGGGGCGGTGGCGGGCGACCGTTGCCCATGAGGGTGCCCATGTGGTGCTGCACCGGCTGCTCTTTGAGGGCGATCCGGCACAGATGGCGCTGTTCGACGCGTCACACAGTCCTCAGACGTTGCTGTTCCGTTGTCTGAAGCGAGACGTGGCATACCGTGGCCGCACCACCGACTGGCGCGAAGTCCAGGCGAACCGCGGCATGGCCGCGCTCCTCATGCCCAAAACAGTGTTCATGAAGGTCGCCCGACGCGAGGTGAGCGACACCAGTCCCGCAGCCCTCGAAGCTGCAACGCGTCAACTGGCAGCCCGGTTTGCCGTTTCCCGAGAGGCGACGGGAATACGCCTCCGAACGCTCGGCCTCGTCACTGGCGGTACCGGGCTCTTCGAGCCATAACCGCCCGTGCGCGAAGGTCCCCTTTTGTCCACGTTCCCCGAACCCACCAGGCATAGCCGCCTTTTAGGTAGCGCTGAGGGGTGGTTCCTAGTCGCCCCCGACCCGTAGCTCGCCTTCGTGGCACAGGCGTTGAGCCAGTCCACCCACGACAGAAGAACATACGGTGCTTGCCGAGCGTGCACGTCACTGTCTCACGCTGACGGTACCGTCGCCCTGTAGTACTACCTTGACCCCCTCCGGCAACCCAAAGCCACCTCGCTGCGAACCCAACCTGTCACTCTCGGCGCGGGCCGGCTTCGAAGCCCTTGTGGTGCCGGAGGTCCCAGCACTATAGAGGACGCCAAGGAGGTTGGCCGTGACTTGGAGTGTGAGATCAGCCGAACTTGCGAGCCTGAGGAGCGGCATAAGGAACGGCGGGCGAGCCGGGTTGCGGTGCCTGGGCATCGCGGCGACAGCGTTCGCACTTGTTCTGGCCTGTGTGGGCGGGGTTGCCAGTCAGGCGGCGGCATCAGTGACGTGGTCCATCGTCCCCAGGCAGGATATAGCTGGGGAAGTCAACGTGTTAGCCAGCCTGGCATGTCTATCACCTAGCGTCTGCATTGCTGTCGGCGATAATGAAAATACTTCTTATGTTGAGAACGCTTTATCAGAAGGCTGGAATGGTACTTCTTGGACCCTCATACCCACTCCTGCTCCTAGTCCGACCGCCGGGAACATTCTGAACGACGTGTCCTGTGCTACGACGGCCAGTTGCACTGCCGTAGGGTTCCAATTCTCTGCCCCGCAGGTGGAATCGCCGCTGATAGAACACTGGGACGGTACGGAGTGGACCCTGCAATCCCCTGCACTTCCACCTGGCTCAGTACAGAACTATCTTGCAGCCGTCGCATGTCCCACTTCGACTGATTGCGAGGCGGTAGGAAACAGCTCAGCGACGATGGGATATTACGCTCAGCAAGGCGACACTACGTTAGCTGAAGCCTGGAACGGGGCCGCCTGGAGCCTTCAGGCAATACCCACACCCTCAGGAGCAACTCCGAGTTCGGTTCAGTTGCCTGGCCTCGCGTGCACATCTTCGACGTTCTGCATGGCTATTGGGACCTACTGGTCGGGCACGCCAATTACCTACACTTCTTTCTCGGAACTATGGAACGGCACGGGTTGGTCACTGCAGCCAACAGCAGTCCCCCCTAGCGGCACGGAGTACGAACTTGATGCTGTTAGCTGCACCACGAGTACCTCATGCATGGCAGTAGGAGCAGCTTATAGCTTTGCCACGAAGTCATTTGCGCCATTGGTAGAGTCATGGAACGGCGCCTCCTGGACTCTGCCAAACCAGCCGCCCAGCTTCCCAACGGGAGCAACCCTAGGCAACCTTGCAAGTATTGGGTGCGGCAGCGTAACGTCGTGTACGGCTGTTGGTTCGTACATGCTTAACAATGTGAGCTACACCTGGGCAGAGGGTTGGAATGGCTCATCGTGGAATGTTGAAAGCACGCCCTTTGTAGCAGGAGACTATGGAATGCAACTCCTCGGCGTGGTGTGCGAGCAGGCTCAATGCTTGGCCGTAGGTTACACAAGTAGCCCGATCGGAGATCTCGCTCTTTCGGAGGTGGCGACCATCGCCTCCACTACGGCGACCACGGTGTTCTCTTCTGTCAGCCCCTCTACCTACGGCCAATCAGTGACCTTTACAGCCACCGTCTCACCGAGCGACAGCGGTGGGACCATAGCCTTCTACGCAGACGGGTCCACCACTCCGGTCGCTGGCTGCGGCTCCGTGGCGTTGTCTCCGGTCTCAGGCGTATACCAGGCTACCTGCACTACTTCTTCGTTCGGGGCTGGAACTCATACCGTCACAGCCACTTACAGCGGAGATAGTGGCTATCTGACCAGCAGCGGAGACCTCCCTGGCGGCCAGCAGGTGGACCCAGCACCATTGACCGTAACCGCTCCTAGCCCAACGATCTCCTACGGGTCCCAAATACCAGCTCTCGACGCCAGCTATTCGGGCTTCGTAAGCGGTGACACCGCTAGCTCGCTCTCATCTCTGGCCACGTGCACGACCACGGCAACGTCTTCCAGCCCCGGAGGGACCTACCCAGTCACCTGCTCGGGGGCGGCAGACCCGAACTACACCTTCAATTATGTGCCGGGGACACTAACGGTGAATCAGACCCCTACCTTCACTGCGGCTACGCCACCCCTCACGGCAACAGCTCGGACGACTTATTCCTATACTTTCGTGGCCAACGGGTTCCCTGCCCCGACCTTCAGCTTGGGTGGCCGAGCACCGGCCTGGCTGTCTATCAACTCGGCTACCGGAACGGTGTCGGGCACCGTGCCTACCCATCCGCACACGTTCACGTACTCTGTGACCGCAACAAACTCGAGTGGTTCCGCAACGACTGGGCCATTTACAGTGAACCTGACACACGGGAAGGGACACCACCACGGGAAGCATGGGAAGGGCCACCACTACGGGGAGCACCGCTAGCCGCGGTTGCTCGCCGGGGCCATGACTGTTGCCGACGTAGCGTCCCTAATGGAGGTCGAGGAGGAATTGACCAGGATCCTGCGTTAAGGATGACCTGGGCTTCCGCCCGCCTGGCCTTTAGTTTTTGCGCTCATGGTCGCTTGTGGAGGTCCCGGACAACTACTCTCAGAGGTCATGCGCATCCGAATCGACGGCACCCATGGGATCCATGTCATGTGCGACAGATGTAATCGCCCAGCCTTCGCCGACAGCCGTGGACCCGTGTGGGTCGAATGGGACGGCGACAGCACCCAAGACGACGACCCACTTGTCGTTTGTGCCAACTGCAACGCGACAAATAACAAGCGAAGCAGACGCCTCGAAGCCACACTGGGCGACGTTTTGCTCGGGTTACTCCTCAATGCCCATGAACCCCTCGGTCCGGTGGGTGAGCGCATCGTCGTGGCGCACGACTTTGAAGGCGACCTATCTGGCTTCATCGGCGAAGTGTCGAGCTTGGCGGACGTACTCAACAAGGCAGGACTGGGGTAAACCCCCGCCGGTCCGCTACTGGAACCAGCAGGCCGGCCAGCTGACCTGTCGTCGCCCGGGGCGAGGCCACCCCGTCCAAAAGCAGAAGCCGCTTGTCCCCCGGGAAGATTCGGGGAGTTCCAGCAGCGCTTCGACACAGCCACCGTCTAGCTCTACGCAGGTCAGGCGGACACTGTCTTGGCCGTGCCATGGGGAGGGCGGAAGGGACCCAGGCGGTTAACTGGCAGGCTGTTTTTTGCCGGGATGACCTCGATCAGGCGCTTGTCGTGGGGATGAGCGACGCCGGCACTGGCGCGCTCGGGGTGCCACAAGGCAGTGGCATTCAACCAGTCCACCCAAGACGGCACGAGATCGCCCTGCTCCGAAAACGAGGGCTGTCTTGGTGGCATTGCGGGACGATCCTCGTAACCAAGGATGCCCACCCGAGGACCAAGGGGGAACCAATGATGATAATGTGAGGCTTGCGGTACTTGCGGGAGCAAGTCGGAAAGGGCCACCGGATCAGGAAATCTCACTAACCCCAAGTCGCTCAGGACGAACCTGTGCGCGTCAGGCGGGGCTGTGCAGTACCCGCCACCTCCACTTGGCCATCAAATCGTACAGATCGGACAGTCGCTGAACTCGTAGCCTCTGGACATCGTCGTTGCTAGGAGGAGGGACGCCCCGACGACTTTGGAAATCCGCAAGCATCGCCTCGAAGGCACGATGGCGGACGAAGGCCTCTGCTGCGTACCAGATCAGCACAGCGACGTCATCGGCAACTAACTGGCACCGATCTTCCAGCTCCTCGACCACGCCTGGAAGCTTTGCTTCCACTGGACCCCAGACATTGTCGATACTATCCAGGTCGCCACCGGCAGGGGGTTGTCCAGCCTGTAGAAGGCGAACTGCCACGCCTCCTTTTCGGCGGTGGAGACGTGCACGGATCCCGATGCGAGGTGCCGAACGGCAATGCGCGCCTCGCGCCGCGGCTGACTCGGATCCCGTTCGCCGAACCCACCGATCAGGCCGCTGAAAGGTAGTGCTGCTTGTCGCCGCTCACCACATGAAGTCTGGCACGTAAGATCACTGTGACGGACAACCATGGGTCCTAGCCAGGCCGCCTCGGCCGTCTATTACTGGAAAGAGCCCATATTCGGTTGTACGAATAGGAATCACAGGGGGGCGCGGAAACGGGCATCCCTTCAGTGACGGCGCCGAGGAGCGGGTGCGGATCGTGGCGAGCCAGATGTCTGGTGAGAACACTGGACCCTGCCAGAGCGGCCGATCAGGGCGCTCTTCTGCCCGGCCTTCGACACGATCAGTCCGTCGTCGTTATGAGGCACGTCGCCAGCGGCGTGATCGCCTCGATGGTTCCCGGTCAGGTTCACCCGCAACACCGACTCCCAGTCTGCGAGGGCCGTCTCGTGAACCCACCCGCTCGCTCCGGTCCCGGCATTGGTGAACAAGCCATCGACCCCGCCGAACTCCTCGGCCGCAGCGACACCCCCCCGGGGCCTCCGCCAGAAGCCGTCTGCTTCCCAAGTCAAGCGGGACCAGTCGGGGGTCGTCGTTTGTCGGACAGCCGTTTGTGCCGGGGCCTGCGACCCCAGGGGAGGTGTTACACAGCCCGTCACGCCCTGCCGCTACCGTTGGCTGTGGACAGGAAGAACTTACCGAAGATAGCGGCCGCCAGCGCTAGATGGCTCGGGAGAGCAGCGCGTCCGCAAACGATCGTTTATGTGACACCACGGTTGAACTCGACCCTGGCTGGTATCCTGACCCCCGACCGTGTGTTGTTCGTGCCAGCACCCAGGGGGCGTACCTCATGCGGACCCCACCGGAGCCAAGAACTTCTAAGCCTCAGACCTCCACCTACTCCTTGACCGGAAGGTCAAAAAGGCTTCGTCGTAAGGTAGCCGACGGTGTAACCGACAGGCCATGGCCAACCATTGTAACCGCCGGGCCATGGCCAGCCATTGAAGGGAAACCAGGAGGCGCCTGACGCTCAGGATGCCCGGGGGTCGGCCTGGCGGTTGGCGGTGGTGGCGTTGTTGTGTGTTTGTGTCGGTTGCTCGGCTTGCCGGTCTGGGTGGGGCGCGCTCGACAGTTCTTTCAGGCTGGGCGTGGCCAGTAGGAAGAGGCCGAAGGCGAGGTAGCTGATGGCGAGGAGGAGCAGGGCGGTTCGGTTGCCGAGGAGTTGGCCGAGGGCTCCGCCGGTGAGGGCGCCGACGGGGATGGTGGCGGCGGTGAGCGTGCGGGAGGTGGTGGAGACCCGGGCGAGGAGCTCCCCGGGGCAGTGCTGGAGGCGGAGGGTGGAGAAGCTGATGCTGACCACGGCAATGCCGAGGCTGGTGGGCGGCCCGGCGAACGCGAAGAAGATCATGCCGGGACCGTGGCTAGTGAGCGGCATGAGCAGGGCGGCGGGTGCGGTGGCGATCACGGCGGTGCGAGCGAGTCGTTGGAGCCCGAAGCGCCGGCTGAGGGGGGCGGCGAGGACGGAGCCGGCGATGCCGCCGAGACCGCTGAGGGCGAGGAGAACGCCGATCCAGCCGGGCGGGGCGCCGACGTTGCGGGCCAGGAAGACGATCTCGATGGCGCCGATGGCCGTGAGCAACAGGTTGAGGCTTGCTGTGGCCCAGGCGAGGGTGCGCAACAGCCGGTCGGCGAAGAGGTGGGCGAGGCCCTGCCTGATCTGAGCGCTGAGCGAGGCCGGTGGCTCGCTCCGGGGTGCGGGGCGTGCGGCGGGCAGCACGGCCAGGGAGATGAACGAGATCAGGAAGCTGGCGGCGTCGGCGAGCACGGTGGTGGCGGAGCCCACCGCTTGGACCAGGGCGCCGGCGAGGGGCGGCCCGGTGAGAGCGGCAACGGATTGGGCTCCGCGGGTCTGGCTGGTGGCGGCGAGGTAGTCGTCGCCGACGATGATGGCGCGCAGGTAGGGGGCGTAGCCGGCTTGGAACCACAACGGTGAACAGCCCGGCGGTGGCGGCTGCGCCCACCAGGACCCCGACGCTGAGAACCCTGAGGGCAGCAGCGGCCGGGACGGCGGCGACAGCGGCGGCTTGGCCGAGGTTGGCGACCATCATGATGGCCCGAGCGCGGGGTTGGTGCCGGTCGAGGAAGGCGCCGACGGGCAGCCCGATGAGGACGGCGGGAAGCCACTCGACGGCCTCGAGAGCCCCGACGACCAGGGTGGTGGCGTGGAGGCGGTCCACGGCAACCAGCGGCAGGGCCAAGGTGCTGACCATGCTGCCCAGCGCGTTGACACCCTGCCCGGCGACGAAGGTCCGAAGCGGCCGCCGCGGCCGGCTCACCCGACCCCGCGCCTGGACCGGCCGGACTGGGCGGGCCGCGCCGACCGAATGCCCGCCTGCTGTTGCCGCCAGGCCCGGATGGCTTCGTCGGCGCTGGCGGCCGGCAGGGTGGGAAGAGGGCCGGTGGGTTGGCCGAGACGGTCGCGCACGACCCACTCGGGCACCCCCCCAACGAGGAGTTGAGCGCCGTGGTGCAGGCGTAGCTCGCTGAGTCCCAGCTCGACGCCGGCCCGGGTCGTGTAACGCTCCCAGCGCTCCCGCAGCGACTGGTAGCGCAGCGGTATCGAGCGGCCCGGCGCGCAGAACAACAGGCCCGTGCTCCGGCCTGAAGCTCGGACCCAGTGAGCGAGGCGCAACTGCAGCTCGGGGTCGTCGATGAGCACCCGGCGAGAACGGCCGCCCCAGCCCCGCACGGCGAGGTGGCCGGTCGAGGCGTCGAAGTCCTCGGCCCGAACAGCCAGCACCTCGCCCGGGCGCAGCCCGGCCAGGGCGATCAACCTGAACAGCAACTGGTCCCGGTCCGCCTGCAGGGGGATCGACCCCAGCACGGCGTCCACCGTCGCCGGGTCCGGGGCGCTCACCGCTCGTCGCGGGGCCCGCCCCGCAGGCTGGTCGAGGATCTCCACGCCCGCCACCTCGACCCCCTGAGACGCCGCCCACCGCACGAACCCTCGGGCCGCCGACAGCCGCCGCGCTCGAGTCGCCGGCGCCAGAGCCTCCAACGACTCCACCCAGCCGGTCAGGCCGCGCCCGCCCGACGCGTCGTCCCCCAACCGGGCGACCAGGCCCGCGAGGTCCGTTCGGTAGCCCCGGACGGTGTGAGGCCGACGCCCCTCACCCTCCAGCCACGCCAGGTACCGGCCGAGCAGCTCGTCCCACACGCCTATGACAATACTGATTGTCGCAGGCGTAGGCCAGGAGGACGCCGCCCAAGTCGTGCGCGCCTGCCAGGCCGGCCAGATCGACTCATCGGCAACCACCTGCTCAGACGAACCGCTCCGTCGTTAACACGCCCGATCGACGGATAAGGCGTTCGGGCACCGTCGGCCGACCCACCACGCTGGGTGACCGGTCTCCTCCCGGCTGCGGTAGTGGGCTCTTCGCCGTGACTTTGGCCGTTGTCAGACTCACCGGCCCCCCTCCGTCACCGCGATGGGTCAATACCCCCCGGCCTCTGTCATCGCCGGCTTCGCAGACCCCCCTACTTCTGTTATCCATGAAGCCCCAGACCCCCCCGCTTCTGTTAGACTAACGGTAAAGTGGGGGTCTGTGAGGGACGACGAGATCCGGAGGATACTGACCGAAGCAAACCCCTGGTGGCGTGCCGCTGCGGCGGGTCACGACCCGGTCGACGCTGTTCGGTCGCACCGGCTGATTCGTGACCGGGCCCGCCACGACCTCGGCTATCGCCCTTCGGTCCTGAAGGACCTGGCGACGGGCCCGGTCGGCGACTCTCTGGTCGTGTTGACCGGCCCTCGCCGGGTTGGCAAGAGCGTCGCCCTACTGGACCTCGCAGCTGAGCTTTGCGGCCGGAGAGACATTCAGCCATTCCAGGTGATCCACATCCCCTGCGACGGCATGGCCGCACGAGATCTACGACGGACCTTCACCCTGGGACGGGAACTCACCCGCCCGGCCGATCTCGACGCGCCCCGCGCCCGGATCTGGCTGCTCGACGAGGTCAGCGCTATCGGGGGATGGACCCCCATCGTCAAGGCGGCGCGCGACGGGACCGCTGTCGGAGACGACACCGTGGTGATAACCGGAAGCCGCTGGCGAGAGGACGAAGACATCGCCGGGAACCTGCTCGCTGGACGCGCGGGATCGGCCGGCCTTCGCCGGGTCCGCCATCTGTTCCCGATGACCTTCAGGGACTTCTCCACCGCCACCCGCCCAAAGCTCCTGCTACCCGAAGCTGTCCACCCCGCCGACCTGCAAGGCCCGGATGTCGCCGCGACCTTGGACGGGCTGCGCTTCGAGGTGGACAGCTACGACCTGGCCTGGCAGGACTATCTCAGCTGCGGAGGGTTCCCCCGTGCCGTGGCCGAGCATTCCCGGAACGGGGCGGTCAGCAACGACTACATCCGCGACCTGGCTGCGTGGCTCCGCGGTGACGTGAACCTCGAGGGGCCGCCCGAGTCGCTGCCGCTGTTGCTCGAACAGCTCGCTGGGCGCGCCACCAGCCCGCTGAACGTGGCCCACACCGCCGAGACGCTCGGCTGGACCAGGCCTGTCACCGCCGGACGCCTCAACCGCCTAGTTTCGGGGTTCGGTGCGTTGTGGTGCCGCCACCATGACGACAGCGGCCACCCCGTCGCAGGATCACAACCCAAGCTGTACCTGGTCGACCCGGTACTTGCATGGATGCCCAGCCGGCTGCGCGCCGGTCTGCGCCCACCCCAGATGACTGCTCTCACCGAACAGGCCCTCGGTGTGGCCCTGGCCCGTAGGATCGACCATCTCGACGAGGGCCGCTGGGTGGCCGGCGACACCATCGGCTACACCCGCACCGGGTCGGGCAACGAGATCGACCTTGTGCCCGTTACGGTGCCCTCCGGCGGCACCACCCTCGAATCGGTACCGATCGAGGGAAAATGGGTCGACGACGGGTGGCGAAGCGAAGCAAAGGTCATCGAGAGCAAGTTCCATCGGGGGATCCTCGCCACCAAGAGCCTGCTCGACCTCGACCACCCCAGCTGGGCCATTCCCGCCCCGCTAGTAGCCCTCATGCTCGAGTAACCCGGCGACGTTCCCCGCAGCCCCGGCAAGCTCTGCAGCCCGGTCGAAGACCCGGTTGGATGACCCAGCGCAGGCGCAGCTGCTCGCCGCCGACCCGCGCCGGCTCGGGGAAGGTCCGTACCCCATCCTGATCGACGAGTGGCAGCGGCTGCCGGTCGCGTGGGACCTGGTCCGGCGGGCCGTCGATGATGACCCGACCGGTGGCCGGTTTCTGCTCACCGGGTCGGCCGCACCGGGGACGGCTCCGGCACACTCGGGGGCCGGGCGGATCGTCATCTTGCGGATGCGCCCATTGACTCTGGCCGAGCGCGGCGTCTGCACGCCCACGGTGTCACTGGCCCGGCTCCTCGACCACGGAGTCGTCCCCGACCTGGTGGCCGGCCACTGCGGGCTGGAGCTGCGGGACTACACGGCCGAGATCGTCAGCGGCGGCTTCCCCGGCCTCCGCGGCGGCTCCGACCGCGCGGTCCGGGCGGCGCTCGACGGCTACCTGCAGCGCATCGTCGAGGTGGACCTGCCCGAGGCCGGAACGGCGCTGCGCCGTCCTGAGACGCTCCGCCGCTGGTTCCGTGCGTACGCCGCCGCGACGTCGACGACCGCCTCCTACGAGGCGATCCGCGACGCCGCGACCGCCGGCGAAGGCGACAAGCCGGCCAAGACGACGACCGGCCCGTACCGTGACGCCCTGGAACGGTTGTTCGTGCTGGAGCCGCTCGACGCCTGGGCCCCGACGTTCAACCACCTGAGCCGGCTCTCCTCCGCGCCCAAGCACCACCTGGCCGATCCCGCCCTCGCCGCCCGGCTGCTCGGGGTAGACGCCGGCGCATTGCTGCGCGGCGAGGGCAACCAGATCGTGGCGCGGGACGGAACCCTCCTGGGCTCGCTGTTCGAGTCGCTGACGACCCCGGTCGTGCGTGTCTGCGCCCAGGCCGCCGAGGCACGCGTGCTGCACTTTCGCACCTGGCGGGGTGAGCACGAGCTCGATCTCATCGTGGAGCGCGGTGACCACCGTGTGCTCGGCCTGGAGGTCAA
>JAJYMM010000203.1 GCA_021787035.1 Actinomycetes bacterium | reverse complement strand
AGCGCCTCCGTGGCGGGATCAGGGGTGCCTCCCCACCACCGGTCGAGCACGCGGGCGAAGGAGTCTTCGCCCGGCGCTGCCCGCGCGAACAGGGTGATCGAGGAACGCAACTTCATCGCGTCAACCGGCCCGAAAACGTCCACCGCCGTGTAGCCCGGAGGCGCAGCCGCCACGGCCTGGGCGCACTCGACGAGGCGCGCCCCGAGCACCGGGTGGGCCAGGTAAGCCCTGGCCTCGTCGAGCGAGGAGATGGCATAGCGCTCGGACATGGCGCTCCGGCCGAGGCCGACGAGCTGAGGGAACACGAACCACATCCAATGGCTTTCCTTCCGCCCCCTTTGCAGCTCCTGGAGCGCCCGCTCGTAGGTGCCTCCGGCGTCTTGTGCTGACACGAAACGCTCGAGGTCGAATCCGCCCCATGTCATGGACGTCACGTCCCCTGACGCTAGCCCTGCTCCCGCCAATGGTCATAACCTGGTCTTAAGAGTGTGAGGAGCCCACGATGAAGCTAGCCGAGCAGGACGCAGGCGCCGGCGCTGTACCCGTCAATGCCAAGACGGGACTGGCCCTGGTCGTGATCATGATCGGGGTGCTGATGGCAGCGGTCGACACGACGATCGTCGTGCTCGCGTTGCCCGACCTCGAGCGGTCGCTTCATGTCCCGATCTCGGGAGTGGTCTGGGTGATCATCTCCTACTTGCTCGTCATCACGTTGTTGGCCACGCAGGTGGGCCGTCTCGGGGACATGTTCGGCAGGGTGAAGATGTACGAGGCGGGGTTCATCGTCTTCATAGTCGGCTCCGCCCTCTGTGCCCTCGCCACCGACGAGGCCACGATCATCGGGTTCAGGATCCTCCAGGGCGTCGGCGGGGCCCTCATAACCGCCAACAGTGGGGCCGTGATAGCCGACACCTTCCCGCCGGACAGGCGGGGGCGGGCCTACGGGTTCAATGCCATTGGTTTCAACGCCGGGGCGATCCTCGGCATCCTGCTCGGCGGCGTGATCATCACCTACGTCTCATGGCGGTGGATCTTCTGGATCAACGTCCCCGCCGGCGTGATCGCATTCGTGCTCGCCCTGCGTGTGCTCCATGACCATGGGGCCCGCCACCGCCAGCAGTTGGACGTGGTCGGGATGATCGTGCTCGGCGCCGGCCTCTTCGGAGTGCTCTGGGCGATGACCAAACTGGCTACGACCGCCTTTACCGGGGAGGTAGTGGCGTCCTTGGTGGGCGGGGTGGTGCTGCTCGTGGTCTTCTACTTCGTCGAACGGGCACGCGAGGCGCCAATGCTCGACCTGTCGCTGTTCCACCTGCCGGTGGTGACGCCGACCTTCCTCGCGTCGCTCTTCCAGGCGATGGCCAATTTCGCAGTCTTGTTCCTCGTCATCATGTACCTCCAGGGGGTGCGGGACCTGACGCCGCTGCACGCGTCCCTCCTGCTCGTCCCGGGCTACCTGGTGGGGGGCTTCGTCGGCCCGTTCGCTGGCAGGCTGGCAGACCGCGTTGGCCCGGTTTGGCCGGCCACAGTCGGGCTGGGCGTCCAGATCATCGCCCTGGTCTTTTACTCTCAGCTCGGTACGAAGACCGCCCTGTGGCTTGTCGTGGCGGCGGCCGTCGTGAACGGCATCGGGGGTGGCGGGTTTTTCCCCGCCAACCAGTCGGCGGTCATGAAAGCGGTGCCGGGGCGGCAGTTCGGTATCGCGTCGGGCATGTTGCGGACATTTGCCAACGTCGGGATGGTCTTCTCCTTCGCGGTCGCGATATTGGTGTCCGCCCGCTCCATCCCGCGGGGCCTCGCGTTCGCGATCTTCGTCGGCACGACACACCTGTCGCACGAGCTGGCCAAGGCGTTCACGACCGGCTTGCACGCGGCCTTCTTGTCGTCTGCTGCGATCATGGCACTGGCCGCCCTGCTCTCCGCGACGCGCGTTCTCCATCGCCACGACCGCTCGAATACCCAAGAGGCGGGTGCTCGGGCTGGTGGGCCGGGAAGAGGCACCCCGGCGCCAGCATCTCGCGACCTATAGGAGCGGATCGCTCAGCGGAAGTCCTGTCTTGCGGAGGTGACAGGCCGGGCCGGCCGCCGGAAGCATGGAAGCAACCATTACCCAACGCCGGCCGAGCAGGCGCCGTTGGGCCGGATTGATGCGGCCGGCGGGCCGTTGGGCATGGATTGCTATCGCCCACGGTGTGCAAACCACGCCCAACGCCCTGCCGTTGTTGCGGGGAGGGCTGGGTGTCGCTAGCTCTGACCACCGCCACTTCCCGGAGGCGGCGCCGGTGCGCCGGACCCCGAGGGGGTTTGGGTGATGCCGGCGCCACCAGAACTGTCGCCGGGGCTGTCCTGGCGGTCCGCCCCAAACGCGCCAGCCGAACTGCTGCCAGCACCGCTGGCAGTTGGCCCGTTCCCGGATAGCCCATTCGTGCCGCCGCTACTCCCACCAGCGCCCGCACCTGCCCCGCCAGTACCTGCCCCTTGGGTGCCCTTCCCGCGGGCGTCCTCCCAGCTGGCGTCCCGGTCGTCGGCCTTCTCGGCCCCGTTTGCCTCGGCGGGCCCGATCTCGGCCTTCGTGGGTGCGAGCCTCTCGGAGAGTTGGAGGGTCGCCGCTGCGGCCCCTATCGCTAGGCCGGCGCCGGCTAGTGCCCAGCCGAAACCGGAACGGCGCTTGCCGAACAGACGGTCGAGCGAGAACGCGCCCGGTCCCATCTCGGCTAGGGCAAAGGCCGCTGATATCAGCGCCACGTTGTACTCGTAACCCCCCTTGTGGCTCCAAAACCCGTTCTTTTGGTGGACCTTATTGATGGCCACCACCTGCGAACCGATGATCATCGAGGGCCCGAGAGGCGACAGGAACCCGGCCGCGGTCAAGCCTCCGCCGATGGTCTCGGAGAGGGCGGCGGCCCACGCCTGGTACTTGGGTGGGTGCAGGCCGAGGGACTCCATCGTCTTCTCGGTCGCTCGGAGCCCGCTCCCCCCGAAGCTCCCGTTTAGCTTCTGCAGGCCGTGGGCCATGATCGTGCCGCCCACGGTCGTCTGGAGCACGAACTTGGCAAGTCCCATCGTGTCTTACCTCCTGAGGATCCCGGTATAGGCCTATTCCTTGAGAGTTGAAACCTAGTCGGCCTTCCGCCATACGAACCCAAATAGGCGATGGAGGCGGTGCGAAGGGAAATCCCGCCGGTCCTCGGGGCATCGGCGGCACCATGGTTGTGTGCTCTTTCTCCTGTTCAGCATCGTGGTAGGAGGGCTCGTGATCGGGGCACTCGGGCGCCTCGTGGTGCCCGGGCCAAACCCGATCGGTTTCGGGCGGACCCTCCTTTGTGGCTGGGGCGGCGCCATCTTGGGCGGCGTCGTGGCTCGCGTCCTTTTCCGCAACCCGGGCGCCCACTGGTTCGTGACCCTCGTGTTGGAGGTGCTGGTCGCGGCGCTGCTCGTCTGGCTCTTCAGCAAGCGGCGTACCATGGCGTGACCCGTATATACCTGGCGCGCCACGGGCGGACGGCGCTCAACGCCGCGGGCGCCTTGCGGGGGCGGTCAGAGGTCCCCTTGGACGAGGTCGGCATCGCTGAGGCCGAACGCCTCGGGGCCGTGCTCGGGGGAAAAGGTGCCGGCTTTGTGGTGTCATCGCCGTTGCGCCGGGCCATCGAGACCGCTCAGCCCGCTGCGCTCCAGCTCGGCCTCGAGATCCGTCTCGACGCCCGCTTGGCCGACCGGGACTATGGCGACTGGGCAGGCGTGAGGGTTGACGAAGTGGTAGAGAAGTTTGGGTCGGTAGACGCGGCGCCCGGCGTCGAGCCGAGAGGGTCCGTGGTGGAGAGGGCGATGGCCGCTCTCGTGGATGCCTCTCAAGAAGCCGATCGACTAGGTAGCCCCGCCGTCGTCGTGAGCCACGACGTGGTCAACCGGCTCTTGCTCGCGGCGATGTCGGACCGCTTCGCCGATGCCGACCGGACGCCCCAGGTGACCGGCTGCTACAACGAGCTCGAATGCGAGCTGGCCGACGGGAGGGCTCCTACCTGGCAGGTCCTGGCGGTCAACGCGATCCCGACATGACTGCCGGACGGGCGCACGGGTACCGCCTCTGGCCTGGGTAGCGTCCAAGCATGCAGACATGGGATGCCATCAGGGCGAGGCGCAACATACGTTCTTTCGAGGACAAGCCGGTCGCAGGCGAAGACCTGCACCGCATCCTCGAGGCGGGACGGAGGGCGCCTTCGGCCAACAACCGCCAATGGCGCGATTTCGTCGTGTCCACCGACCAGGAGCAGCTCCACGAGCTTGCCAAAGCATGGCAGGGAGCGGGTCACGTAGCGACTTCCGCGGTAACCGTCACGGTCGTCCTGCCGAACGATGGTGATGAGCGCTCGCGAGAGTTGGACTTATTCGACGCTGGCCAGGCGGTTGCCCAGATGATGCTCGCCGCCGCAGACTTGGGCATCGGGAGCGGGCATGCTTCGACGGGCGACAAGGCCGCCGTGCGCCGGGTGCTCCGCCTGCCCGAGGACCGCGACCCGGCCTACTTCGTGGCCTTCGGCTACCCGGCTGACCGGCCCCTCCGGCCCCTCCAGCACCCCAACCGTCGGCCCTTCGAGGAGGTCCGTCCACTTCGACCACTGGTAACCCCGAAGGCGCCCGGGAGGCGCGGGAGGCGGCCGGCGGCCCGGCGGCGCCGGTGCCTCAATGCTTGAGGGAATGACACGGCTCGGGCGCTTTGGTCAGGTAGGGGAGAGCTGGCGAGCCATCGTCGCCGCGCCGGCGCACGCTGACCAGTCGTCCAGTGCGGCCAGCCGCAAGTCGGCTACGGCATGGAACGGTCTCGCCTGCTTGGCGATCTCTTCCCTCAAAGGGACCAAAAGCTTGTCGCCGGCACGGGCTAATCCGCCACCAACCACGATCGTCGCGGGGTCGAGCAGCGTCATGGCCGTGATAAGGCCAGTGGCAAGCGCACCTACGCACTCGCGCCAAACCTTGAGGGCGCCTGCGTGGTCAGACATCACGAGGTCGAGGATCTTGTGGGCCGTAGCTCGCTCCTCGTACAGTTCGTACCAGCGAGCCTCGAGCGCCATTGCTGACACTATTGTCTGTAGGCACCCCCGCGCCCCGCAGGTGCACTGCCTGCCGTCGAGGTCCACCCTCACATGGCCAAGTTCGCCGGCCTGTCCATGGGAACCGGCCACGACCTGGCCTGACTGCACGATCGCCCCTCCGACGCCGGTCCCGAGTGAGACGTACAAATAGTCCTGTCTGCCCCGTGCGGCACCAGAGCGGCCCTCGCCTAACGCCCCGGCATGAGCGTCGTTTACCACCACCACCGGGATGCCCAGGCGCTCTTCTATGTAGGCTCGTACCGGGGCAGCCGACCAGCCGAGGTTGACTGCCGTAACGCGGCCGGCCGGATCGACCGCTCCGCACACGGCCACGCCGGCAGCGCTCAACGGGGCGCTACCTCGCTCCGCCGCCATTTGCGCTGCGACGTCGGCGACGTGTTGGAGCACTAGGTCAGGGCCGGCTTCGCGGCCTGTCGGTTGGCGAAATTCACGGAGTCGCCGATCGTCTGGGCCGACCAGGGCACCCTTTATCCAAGACGCCCCCACGTCGAGGACGAGCACAGCGGTCCCGGTCGCACCGTCAAGGTCTGCCCTCGCGTCGGAGGCGGGCCCCGTGTAGTTGTCTGTCACTTGACGCCCAACTCACCGACCTTGTCGAGGACAAGTGCAGCGGCGCCCAAAAGGCCTGCATCGGGCCCTGCCTTGGTCTGGGTAATGACTGCCGAGCGACTGGCCACCGGAAAGCAGAGCTCATAGATGGCAGCGTTGATCGCCACCACGAGAGGGCTGGCATTGGCGAGCATGCCGCCGAGAAGAAGAGCCTGGGGGTTGAAGAAATTGACGACGACGGCCAAGACCTCGCCGAGGTGACGCCCCGCGTTGCGCACGGCGTGGTTGGCGATCGGGTCGCCCGAGTGGACGCTGCTGACGAGCTCGGCGAGCGAGCTTATGTTGAGCCCGGCGGCGTTCACTTCCTCGAGCAAGGCGGCTCCGCTGGCGACGGTTTCCAGGCAGCCGCGGTTACCGCATCCACAGGGCTTGGCTTCTTCGGGTGCCAGGCTCGGCAGCCGGACATGGCTGATGTCGCCTGCGACACCCGCGGCGCCACGGTAAAGGAGGCCGTTGGAAATAATGCCGCAGCCGATCCCTCTCCCTACCTTCACGGTGATCAAGTGGCGCAGATCTTCGTCGGGCCTGGCACGCACTTCGCCCAAGGCCAAGAGGTTCGCGTCGTTGTCGACGGCTGCAGGCACCCTCAAACGGGCCTCAAGCGCCTCAACGACCGTGGCGCCATGCCACCCTGGCATGCGCGACGGACTGGTGACTACGCCAGTGGCGGGCTCGACTGGTCCGGGGAGGCCCATGCCTATGCCCGTGACCCGCGGGCCGCCGAGGTCGTCGACGAGGCGCTCGAGATGGTCGCAGATCTCGCTCAGCACGACGTCCGGTCCGTTTTCGAGCAGGACCGACCGCTCTACGGTCTTGAGCAGGCGCCCGGACCTATTGGCCACGCCGAGGCGGGCATGATGACTGCCCAGGTCAACGGCCAACACAACGTCGCCGCCTTCACGGAGCCTTACGAGGCGGGGGCGCCTGCCGCCGCGAGAGTCGCCGTCGCCCGCTTCCTCGACCAACCCTGCCGCTTCCAGCTCTGCGATATGGGCGGAGACCGTGGATAGGGCCAGGCCCGTCAGCCTTCCGAGCTGGGTCCGAGAAATTGGTCCCGAGAAGCGTACGAGTTGGAGCACCTGGGACGCGTCCCTCTGGCGACGACGGTTGACCTTGGCTGCCTCCTCAGATGCGCGCGGACGTCTCGGGGCGTCCTTGGCACCCTCGGCGTCTTGCTCGGGGAGAGCCCCGCCGGTCAGGCCTGAGGCCGGCCCGGGGCGCGTCGCTGGGCGTCTAGGCATCTGTCGTTACCTGCGCACCCCTCGAGACCGTCTCGGCCTTGACGAGGGGAAAGTGGCACGCCACCTCGTGAGTACCACCCAAGCTTCCGAGCGCGGGCACCTTTTCGGCGCATATGTCCTTGGCCTCTGGGCAGCGGAGCCGGAACGGGCAACCGGACGGAGGTTTGAGGGCGGACGGGAGCTCCCCGCGAACTGGGGCTGTGGCGTGCTGGTCGCCTTGGGGCGGGTTGGGTTGTGGGATACATGTGAGCAGGGCAGCGGTGTAGGGGTGGCCCGGGCGGCTATATATCTCATCTCCGCTGCCGACCTCCACGACTCGGCCCAAGTACATGACCGCGACCCGGTCTGCGATGTAGCGGACGACCGACAGGTCGTGGGATATCACAAGGTATGTGAGCTCGTACTCCGATTGCAGGTCTTTCATTAGGTTCAGGACTTGCGAGCGGATCGAGACGTCGAGAGCGGACACGGGCTCGTCGGCGATCACGAGGCGCGGGTAGAGCGCGAGGGCACGGGCCAGGGCGACACGCTGGCGTTGGCCGCCCGAGAACTCGTGCGGGTAGCGGTCTACGGACTTTTTCGGCAACCCCACCTGGTCTAGCAGTTCTAGGACGCGTTCACGTTGAGACGCCCTATCGCCCTCGTGCTGCCATACGAGCGGTTCCCGGATGATAGCGCCCACCCTCATGCGGGGGTCGAGCGACGAGAACGGGTCCTGGAACACGAGCTGGATGTCGCGCCGGATTTTCCTGAGCTTCCGTTCTTTGAAAGTACTTATCTCCTTGTCGTTGAAGAGCACCTTCCCAGAAGACGGGGTCTCGAGGGTGGCGGCTATGCGCCCGAGCGTTGTCTTGCCGCACCCGGACTCGCCGACCAGGCCGAGCGTCTCGCCCTTGGCAACCCCCAGGGAGACCCCGGCCACCGCTTGCACAAGCCCCGTTTCCCGGCGGAAAAAGGTCCCAGAAGTGGCGGTGAAGACCTTGGAGATATCTTGCAGTTGGAGCAAGGGTGCAGGCGGGGGGGGCTCCTGCGGTGTGCTTCCCGTGACGGGCACCGCCCTTGGGGCAGGTCCCTCGGCCACCGGTCGGCCCTTTTGCGGCGGCACCTGGCGTTCGGGTCCTTGTGCCGCAGGCGTGGCTGGGGGCGCGCTAAGCGGATCTTTGTCGCTGCCCAAGGAAAAAAAGCATGCCACTGCATGGCCACCGTCGTCTTGAAGGGCGGGCGCTGAGCCCTCGCATTCTTGGTGGGCGCGACTGCAACGCGGCGCGAAGCGGCACCCAGGATACAAGACGGAGAGGTCCGGCGGGGCGCCAGGGATGGAGTACAGGCGCCGGCCCCGCTCTTGGTCGAGGCGAGGGACAGACGCAAAGAGGGCCTGAGTATAAGGGTGACGGATGCGGGTGAACAGCTCTCCCGTTTGAGCCGTCTCGACCACATGGCCCGCGTAGACGACGGCCACTCGGTTGGCTCTCTCGGCCACTACCCCGAGGTCGTGGGTGATGAGGAGGAGGGCCATGTTGAACTGGGCTTTGAGGTCGTCTAGGAGCTCTAAGATCTGCGCCTGGATGGTCACGTCGAGCGCCGTAGTGGGCTCGTCAGCTATCAGCAGCCGCGGCGAGCATGCCAGGGCCATCGCGATCACGACCCTCTGGCGCAAACCGCCCGAGAGCTGGTGGGGGTAATCATCGAGGCGTTCGGAGGCCCGCGGGATGCTCACCATGTCAAGCAGCTCTCTCGCTCGCGCCAACGCGGCCCTGCGGCCGAAGCCCTTGTGGAAGATCAATGGCTCGGCCACTTGACGACCGATTGTCATCGTCGGGTTGAGGCCCGACATCGGGTCCTGGAATATCAATCCTACCTGGTTGCCCCGCAACTCGCGCATTGCCCGCTCGTCTAGGGTCAAGAGGTCGGTATTTGCCAAGAGGATCTGGCCCTTGGTGACCGCGCCCCCGGGCGGCAGAAGGCGCATGATCGAGTTTGCGACCATGCTCTTGCCACTCCCGGACTCGCCAACGAGCCCCACGGTCTCACCTTCTTGGACGTCGAAGGAGATGCCGTCGACTGCGTGTACCACCCGGTGGCGAGTGCGTATCTCGGTGTGCAAGTCGCGGACTTCAAGAAGGCTCATGGATAAGGTCCCTCAGCGTCGCTGTAGGCGTACTTCGAAGGCGTCCCTCAAGCCGTCGCCGACGAGGTTAAACGCCAGCACGAGCAGGACGATGGCGACCAGAGCTGGGTAGACCTGCCACCAGTACCCATCGAACAGGTAATTGATCCCGGTCGACAGCATGGTGCCCCAGCTCGGGGTGGGCGGCGGGATAGAGAAACCAAGGAACTGCAGTACGGCCAACATCAAGATCGCGTTCGCGATTTGGAACGTGGCGTTGACCACGATGATCCCTACCGAATTGGGCACCAAGTGCCGGACGATCACCTGCCATGGCCGCGCCCCGAGCCCGCGCGCGGCTTGGACGTACTCTCTCACTTTGAGGGTCAAGATGTCGCCTCGGACGAGCCGCGCTGGTACGAGCCAAGACATCCCAGAGAGCAAGGCGATCAACAGCCAGACAGAAGGAGTCACGAGGCGTGACACGAAGATGAACAAGAAGACCGTCGGGATCGAAAGCCCGATATCGATGAACCTCATCATCACCGCGTCCACCGCTCGCCCGAAGTAGCCGGCAATAGTCCCATAGATAACGCCGACAGCGGTGGACACGAGGCCGACCGCAAAGCCAACCTCGATCGATATCTGGCCGCCCGCCATCAGCCGGCCAAGGATATCGTAGCCGTTGCCATCGGTCCCGAGCATGTGCGCGGCGCTTGGTGCCTGGTTGGCAATCACGAGGTTTACGGTCACCTGGTTGGTCCGATAGAAAAGCGGCCCGATGAAGCAGGCCCCGACGATCAGGGCAATGGCGACGAGGCCGGCGACTGCCGGGAGGTCCTCCAGGAATGTCCGCAGCAGGGCGCGCGCGGCGCTCAATTCCGGCTCGTCTGCCAGCTCGTCTGTGACCCGACGCGACGCTCCCGCCGGCATGGTGTCGGGTAGGCCGATGCTCTCTAGCACTAGATAGCACCCCGATAAAGAGACCTGCTCACAGCCGTACCCGTGGGTCAAGGATGGCATAGCTCACGTCGGCCAGGAAGTTGCCGAGGATGGTTACGACGCCTATTACGACCGTTATGCCGAGCATGGTGGGGAAGTCATTGGTCGTCGCAGCATTGAAGTACTCAAGGCCAACACCTGGGAAATTGAACACTTCCTCGGTTATCAGGCCCGCCGTCAGTATGCCCGGGATGGAAAGCCCCGTCAGGGTGACCACCGCTATTAGGGAGTTGCGAAGCACGTGCCTCGTTACTATCACGCGCTCGGGGAGGCCCTTGCAACGGGCCGTGTGCATGAAGGGTTGGGCAAGCGTGTCGATAACCGCAGAGCGCATGTACCTGCTGAAGAGGGCATAGGTGACCAGCGTCAAAGTGAGCACTGGGAGCACGAGCCCGGCAGGGTGCTCGAGCATCCCGATCGCGGTAGAGGCCTGGGGTGCTTCGGAAGGAAGCCAGTGCAGTCGGATGGAGAAAATCTCGACGGCGAGCAGGGCGGGCACGTAGGGAGGCATGGAGTAGAGCGTGAACGCGATGCCGGTGCCCACGTGGTCGACCAAACGGTTGCGCCGCATGGCCTGGACGATCCCGGTGGGCACGGCGATCGCAATTGCAAGGGCGAGCGAAAGGCCGACAAGTACCACGTCGCGAGGGGCCTCGCTCGCGAGCATCGAGTCCACCGAACGGTTTTGGGTGTAGGAGTAGCCGAGGTTGCCGTGGAGCAACTGGTCGACGAAATGAGCATACTGCACCAAGATCGACCTATTGAGGTCGTTTTGTTTGTCGAAGGCCGCGATCGTGGCTGGGTTCGCGTGCACGCCGAGGATGGACCGAGCGATGTTGCCCGGCAGGAGGTGCTCGAGCAAGAAGGTTATAACGGTGAGGCCGGCCAGGACCAACAGGCCCTGGCCGGAGCGACGGAGCGTGTACGTGAGCACCAAGCCCTACTTGGACAAGTACCAGCTCTGGGGGGTGAAGGTAAGGAGCGGGTTCTGTACGACGTTTTTCAGGTGGTCGCTTATAGCAGACACCTGGAACGCAGGGTTTGGCAGCCATGCTACAGGGAGGTTTTTGGCCATATAAGTCTCGTACGCATAGACGTTGGCCAGGCTGCTCGAAGTCAGTGTTGCTTCGATCAGTTTGTCCGCTGCGGCGCTGTTGTAGCTACCGAGGTTACCCGACGACCCGCTCAGGAAGGGTTGATCCCCGCTCGGGAAGGGCGGGTAGTTCCAGCTCCCCTGAGTGCCGAAGTAGGAGATTTGCCAGTTGCAGACGTCTTGGGTGCTCTTGCAGGGGACGGTGGCGGCCAGCACTGAGTTGAGAGGCTCTTCGTCAACGGAAAGCGAGACCCCAATGCTTGCGAAGGCGGATTTCAGGTAGTCGTCCTGCGCCGAGGTCTCTGGAGAGCCGCTCTCGGAGAGCATCTTGAACGACAGCTTGGCGCCCTTTGCGACGCCAGCACCACACTCGTTGGTTGCTGAGCCCGGTCGCTCGCAGGTCTGCACCCCGCGTACTTCCTTCCAACCGTGGCGAGCCAATAGCTCTTGGGACCTGGCCGGGTTATAGGGGTAGGGGTTGTTTGTTTCTCCCTTGGAGAGGAACTGCGACTTGGGCAGGACTGGGATCGGCCCGTAATCAGGCACCGCTGCGCCACCCCATACCGACTTAGCGATCAGTGGCTGGTTGATCGCGTCCTGTATGGCCTGTCGGACATATAGCTGGGCAAACATGGGGGCGGCTTGTTTGTTGTTGTAGTTGTACTGGAGGTAGGTGACCTCCCACCCCCACCAGGGCTCGACCTTGTAACCCTGCTGCTCGATGGCGGACTCCTGGGGAATGTCCTCGGCAGGGACGTAGCCGTAGTCGACAGAGCCCGAGCGAAGCGCGAGGAACTCGGCCTGCTCGCTCGTGAAGGGCACCTCTACCAGCTGGGACATGCGGACCTTGTCGCTGCCCGAGTATTTCGGATTGGGCGCGAAGGTTACCTCTCCTGTATTGGTCCAGCTGGCGATCTTGAACGGGCCCGAGACGACCTGCCAGAGCGGGTTGGTCGCATACGTAGCCAGGTCATTGGCTTGGGCTACTAGGTAATTGAACACTGCCTTGGCGCCGCTCGAGGTCTGGTCGTAGTTGCCCACCGCTGCGGAGGCGCTCGTCTTGTCCCAAGCGGCCTGAGGCATGAGGTTTATGAGCGTCAATTGATTGGCCGTGTACCAGCTCGGGTTGAAGGCTTTGGTCAGTGCCACGCGGAAGGTGTGGCTGTTGAGGATCGTGAAAGACGCGATATTGTCCGGGATGTCGCCCGGGCTGTAGTTGCCCCAGTTCGACTTCTCGACTCTCACCAGGTTGTACCAGAACTGGATGTCGCGGCTGGTGACGGGCTTGCCGTTCGACCAGTACCAAGGCTTCAAGGTTATGGTGACGGTCTTGTTGCCGGCGGAGTACACCGGTGGGTTCGCAGGGCTGTCGACGTTGTCGAGCACCATCCCATTGGCTGTGGACTTGTAGACGTAAAGGCTCGGGTACAAGAGCGCGACGTTGGAGGTGTTGTACGCCTGGAGGTGAGAAGGCGTCACTATTGGCATTATCCAGTTAGGCGGAGCGTCTGGGTCTTCTGCATAGGTCACTGAGCCCCCAGAAGGGGCAGCTCGGGTGGCGGAATGCAGGCTGGTCGTTGAGGCGGCTGCGCTCGCGGGCACACCGCCAACGCCGAGGAGCGCGGCGCAGGCGCCGGCGGTGGTCGCTAGCTTGGCAGCTCGCGCGGGTTTACGGGTCGAACTTTGTCGCATCGGTCTCCCTTCCTCAGGTCCATAGGGGACCCGTCGTGGAGAGTAGCATATGAGAACGAAGCAAGCTCCGTGAAGTCCGATGGATTAATAGCAAGTTACTTTCATTCTGGAGAAAGTTGGTAGTCCAATTGAAACCTTCGTCGAGACCGCTGCGCATCGGGATCGGTGGCGTGCACATCGAGGCGAGCGTATTTTCTCCGCACCG
>JAJYMM010000111.1:11234-13607 GCA_021787035.1 Actinomycetes bacterium | reverse complement strand
CCCCCGATGAGGTCCAGGGGATGCTGAACCGCAAGCTGGACGCCGGGCTGTCGCCGCGCCGGGTCGACTTCCTCCGTGGCATCCTCCGCCGCGCGCTCCGCTGGGGGCTGGTGGGCAGGCCCTAGCCCCGGCCAGCCGGCCATCCCGGTGGACATTCGACGTGCGGGACAATCGAGCGCTGGGCGTCGGTGGGTGCGACGGCCGGAACGCGTTAAATCAGAGCGCAAAGGCTCGGCGTTTGGAACGTCGATCTGCTCTCCCGAGTTCGGCGTTCCAGAGCCCTTTGGCCTTGGACTACTCGTCGCGTCTGACGACTGGCCAGCGAGCGACCGAAATTCTGTGTCCGCGGGCGGGAGGCGACGGATGCGCGGTGTCCGTAGATTGGGTGGCGTGGACGAGCTGAGGGAGGCGAGATGGCGGGCGGTCGAGGCCCGCGATGAGCGGATGGCCGGGCTGTTCGTCTACGCGGTGCGATCCACCGGAGTGTACTGTCGGCCAGGATGCGGCGCTCGTCGGCCGTTGCGTCGCAATGTCGAGTTCTTCTCTACCCCTGCGGAGGCAGAGCGCGCGGGCTACCGCGCGTGTCGGCGGTGCGGCCCGGACCAGGACCGGGCGCGCGATCCGGCGGTGGCGTCGGTCATCGCCGTGTGCCGGTGGCTGGAGCAGCCTGACACGGACCGGGCCCCGGCCGCGATGGCGGCGGAGCTGGGGTGGAGCGAACGTCACTTGCGGCGACGGTTCTCCGAGGTGGTGGGGGTGCCTATAGGCAGCTATCTGCGGGCGCAGCAGGCAGAGCGGGTCCGATCCGCGCTCCGAACGGGAATGCCGGTGATCGATGCTGCCTTCGAGGCCGGATACGGGTCGAGCCGCGCTTTCTACGAGCATGGCGCGACCAGGCTGGGAATGACTCCCGCCAGATACCGGTCGGGCGGCTCCGGTGTGCGGATCGGCTACACATCGATGGTCACGCCAATTGGCGTGGTCGTGGTGGCCCGCACCATCCGAGGGGTATGCGCGGTGCGGGTGGGCACCGCCGAGGCGGCTCTGGTGGCAGAAATCGCCGCCGAGTTCCCCCAAGCGCTCCTTGAGCGCGACGACGATGGGCTCCAGGATGTCGCGGTGGTCCTCGCCGGCGCTGTGCGAGGCGACGATGATGCGACCGCACTTCCGGTGGACTTGCAAGGGACCGCGTTCCAAGTTCGAGTGTGGGAAGCGCTTCGAGCCATCCCCGCCGGTGACACCCGTTCCTACTCCGAGGTCGCGACCCAGATCGGCGCCCCCACCGCGGTGCGAGCGGTCGCAGGGGCGTGCGCTGCCAATCCGGCCGCCTTGGTGATCCCCTGTCACCGGGTCGTGCGCCGGGACGGTTCGCTGGGCGGCTACCGGTGGGGGGTCGCCACGAAACAGGCGCTCCTGGCCGCCGAAGCACCCGGCCGCGCGTCGTGACCACCGAACCCGCCGTCGCAGCAGAGCGACACGCCAGCCATACCCCTCAGTTCCCCTGGCTGGCGTCGTTCGTCATCTTGGGCGCCATCTGGGGTTGTTCGTTTTGGTGGATCAAGCTCGGGCTGCGCGCGGTCTCCCCGGTCGACGTGGCCTTCGCCCGCCTAGCCGCGGGAGCCATCTCCCTACTCGTCGTCGCTGCCGTCACCCGCACCAGAATGCCCCGCAAGGCCGCCACGTGGAGGCACCTGTTCGTGCTTGCCGTGCTCCTCAACAGCGTCCCGTTCACCCTGTTCGCCTACGGAGAGACCCACATCTCCGCCGTACTCGCCGGGATCATCAACGCCCTCACGCCCCTCACCACGCTGGTCGCCGCGCTCACCATCTTCGGACAGCAGCGCCCCAACCTCAAGATTATCGGCGGGCTTGTGATCGGTTTCGCCGGCGTCCTGGTCGTGATCGGCGCGTGGCACGGACCCGGTGGAGGCCAGTTACTCGGGATCGGCGCCTGTCTGGGTGCTGTCGCCTGCTATGGCATCGCATTCCCCTACGCGCGCCGGCATCTCACCGGCTTGGCCGACAGGCCCGTCGCCCTTGCGACCGGACAAGTGCTCTTGGGCGCCATCCAGCTCTTGCCCTTCGCCATCCTCACCGGCCGTATCCACCAGAACATCCCGGGCTCTTCGCTGCTCGCCCTGGCGGCGCTCGGCGTCCTGGGTTCGGGCATCGCCTACATCTTGAACTTCCACGTCGTCAACCACGCCCCAGCCACCATCGCCAGCAGCGTCGCCTACCTGACCCCTCTCTTCGCAGTTATCGTCGGCGCCACCTTCCTCGGTGAGGCAGTCACCTGGTATGAACCCGTCGGCGGCCTGCTCATCCTCGCCGGAGCAGCCATCTCCCAAGATCGCCTCCACCGCAGGCGTAGAA
>JAJYMM010000111.1:0-10989 GCA_021787035.1 Actinomycetes bacterium | reverse complement strand
AGCCAGCGCGAGTCGGCGGGCCGTATGCGGAGGTTGGTCCGATCTTTGTCCATGCCGAGCGCTGCGACGGCTACGAGAGGCCGGATGCCTACCCGGAAGGCTTTCGTCACCGCCGTCTGATCCTGCGCGCGTACAACGTCGATGGCCACCAAGTGGACAACCAGATTGTCGAAGGGCGCGAGGCCGAGGCGGGCATCACCGCTTTGCTCTCTCGCCCCGAAGTCGCATACCTTCACGCCCGTAACGTCCTTGCTGGCTGCTACATGTTCACAGTCACCCGCCCATGAAGGCGGATGGAAGCCCAAAGGCGAAGGTGACCCCCAAACGGGACGGCACTGAGTTCTCTCCCAGTAGGCCCGTCGATGAGGGATTTAGGCGCTGGTACCACTCGTGCCCGTGCTGCCTCGGCGATGCCTATCCGGCAATCAAGCGGGCGTTGGACGACGAGGCGGGCGCGGGACATGGTCAGCACCCGTCCGGCACCGATGGCCCTCAATCAGGCACGTGACGACCGAAGCGGAGTGCGTGGCAGGTATAGACATGGGGTGCGGGACCCACTCTCACCCAAGCTCTCGTCTGGTCGGGGCTCCACCGAAGTAGCGAACCGGTCGTTGAGGCGACTACCCCGAGATGTCAGCGAGTTCACTGCTGCCGGGCACCGGGGATGCCCGGTTATCGACCTTGGAGCAGAGCGACTCCGGCCTCGGGCTGGCCGCCCAGGCGGCCACCATCCGCGCCGCCTGCAAGGCTCGCAGGCTGCGGCTACGGCGGGTCCACCAAGGCCATAGCCTCCGGCACTTCCCTCGGTGGCGGGCCCCCTGCGTGCCGCCTCCTCCTGGACAGTCCGCGTGTGACCGTAGAGAGGCGGCGGCCCCTGCCAGACATCGTTTGGAGACAAGGCAAGCTCAAGCGCGGATCACGGCACCCAGGTACCGCCGGCCGAGGGTCTATTCGGACGGACGGGAGTTGAGTGCGCCGCCTGGACTTGAGGGGCTACGTGCCAGCACCTTGTCTGGCTCCCGAACGATAGCGTAGAAGTGTATGACTCATGTATATTCTTGGCGTGGCTCAAGACTCCGGTGCGCTCATTGCGAATTGGCTGGGGGCGCTGGCGATGGCGGTGGCAGACGTCCAGCGGCCCGCGGGCGGAGAGTCCGACTCGCGTCTGGCGGCGCTGCTCACCGTGGACGAGTTCCCTGGCATTGATGTCAGGGAACTCTCTCAGGTTCTCGGGCTGACGCACAGTGCCACCGTCCGCGTCGTCGACCGCCTGGTGGCCGACGCCTTGGTCACTCGCTCCCGCGGCGATGGTGACGGGCGGCGGGTGGCAGTGACCGGGACCGCCACTGGCCGGCGTCGGGCGGCGGCCCTGCGACGGAATCGGCTGCAGGCACTGGAAGCAGTGCTGGAGCCGTTGACGTCGCTCCAGCGCTCCCAGTTCGCCGGGATCCTGGACACGCTGCTGCGCAGCAGCTCTCGTGCCCGAAGCAGCGCTCGGCATATCTGCCGGTTCTGTGCTCACAGCATCTGCACGGGTTCAGCTTGCCCGGTCGGAAGTAGCGTCCTAACCAACACCTCGGTCCCGAAGGAGGACAGATGACGAAACCGCTACCCTCGTGGCACCCCGAGACCCTAGCCGTGACCGCCGGGAGGCCGGACGAGCCGGGGGCACCGTTCAACACGCCGCCGACCTTCGCATCGACGTTCCGCGATGGCGGCATCTATGGATATGGTCGCTGGGGCAACCCGACGTGGGGCGCCCTTGAGGAGGCCCTCGGGCTGCTCGAGGGAGGCCGGGCGCTGGTCTTTGGAAGTGGCCAGGCCGCGCTCGCGGCAGTTCTCGAGACCCTGCCCGTCGGCGCGACGGTGGTGCTGCCTAGCACCGCCTACCTCGGCACCCGCGGTCTGCTCGCGGACCTGGCGGCTCGCCAGCGTCTCCAGACTCGAGCGGTCGACGTGACCGACGCCCCGGCGGTGCTCGCGGGAATCCAGGGGGCTGACATGCTCTGGTTGGAGTCCCCGACCAATCCGTTGCTCGGCATCGCCGACCTCGCCACCCTGCTCTCCGCGGCCCGCCAGCAGGGCATTCCCACGGTGGTGGACAACACCTTCGCCACGCCTCTGCTCCAGCAGCCGCTCCAGCTCGGCGCGACCGCCGTGGTGCACAGCGCGACCAAGTACATCGGCGGCCACTCCGACCTACTTTGCGGAGCTGTCGTCACCCGCGACGAGGAGCTACTGTCCAACCTGCAGGCCCGTCGGACGCTGCACGGGGGTGTGGCAGGCACCATGGAGGCGTGGCTGGCCCTGCGCGGTCTGCGCACCCTGCCGCTGCGCCTAGAGCGCGCCCAGGCGAACGCCCGGATCCTGGCGGAGCGGTTGGCCGCCGACCCCCGGGTGGTGGCCACCCGCTACCCCGGGCTGCCGACTCACCCGGGACATGACCTCGCCGCTCGCCAGATGGCGGGGCCCGGGGCAATGATCTCCTTCGAGCTCGCCAGTTCGGCCCTTGCGGACGCCCTCGTCGGGCGGCTGCGTCTGGTCGTCGGGGGCACCAGTCTGGGGGGCGTGGAGAGCACGATCGACAGGCGCAATCGCTGGCCCGGCGAGGAGGACGTCCCGTCTGGGCTGCTGCGCCTGTCAGTCGGGATCGAGCACGTCGAGGATATCTGGCAGGACCTGGCCCAAGCGCTCGGTCCCGCGTAGCCGCGCGGCCCGTGGCCGAAGGCTTGCCCTGGACCGCCACCGCTGAGAAGGCGGGCCGGTCGAGCACGGCCGTCGCTCGGTTGGCTAGCCCACTTGGCCTGCGTATAACGTCCCTCGTAGCCTCCCGACCAACGGCAATCCCGCTATCCAAGGACCATCTGGCCCCATGCCAACGACACACCTCCTCGCATTCGTTCTCCCGGCGTCCGTGTTGGCAGTGGCTTCCGGCCCGAGCGTCCTATTCGTGGTCTCGCGTTTAGTGGTCTTGGGCCGGGGAGCTGGACTGGGCACCGCAGCAGGCGACGGCCTCGGCGCCATCGCTCAGCTGGTGGTCGTTTCGCTCGGTGTCGGGGTCGTCCTAGAGCAGTCGATCGTTGTCTTCAACGTCGTGAAGCTGGCCGGCGCCGCGTAGCTGGTGTGGAAGGATTAGCCCACTCGCCGCCGGCAGGCGTCGACGAACCCGACCAGCAGTGGGTGCGGCCGGGTTTGTGTTTGGGCGGCCTGGGGCACGTAGAGGGTGGCGAGGAAGAAGCGGTGCTCTGGCAGTTCGAGGACGCGCGGTTCTCTGTTCTCGTCGAAACCGGTGAAGTGCATGCCCGCCTGCTCAAGCACCCCTTGGTAGCTTGGGTTGAGCCCGAAGCCGCAGAAGAAGGGCTCCACCGTCTCGACCACCCGGTAGAGCTTGGCGGCGAGGGTCCCCGGCTCGATCAGGACCGGGTGCTGCTGGCCGACCAGGGAGCAAGCGAGGGGAACGCAGACAAGCTCGCTGGCTTGCGGATTGGTCTCGGCGTGGTCTGCACCACGGATGCCGGCCACGTTGCGGGCGAACTCGATCACGACGTGCTGGAAGCCGCCGCACGTGCCGAGCAGCGGAAGGTCGTGCTCCCTCGCATAGCGGATGGCGGCGAGCGCCCCTTCCATGCTCACGTACGGGCTCCCTGGTGCCACCAGCACGCCGTCGTAATCGGCCAGCAGCGACGGATCGTCGCCCACCGTCGGGGTGGGCACCCAGCGGGCGTGGACGCCCATCTGGGCGAAGGCCGCGTCTGTGGCCAAATGGGTCAGGTAGTCCGGGTTGTGGTCGCCGACGATCGCGATCAGCATGGGTGGTCCTCCGTGGGTCAAGCCTGCGGCTACACTACGGAACGTCGAAGCACCGTGTCCATCTGTAATATTTGGACGACATCATGAAGCAACCCTTCACGATTGATCTGGGCCAGCTCCGCGCGCTGCGGGCCCTGAGAGAACACGGCACCATCACCGCCACCGCTGCCACCTTGCACCTCACTCCATCAGCGGTCTCCCAGCAGATCGCTGCCCTGTCCCGCTCCGTCGGAGTTCCGCTCCTCATTCGGCAGGGGCGACTGGTGCACCTCACACCGCAGGCGCTGGTGCTCCTCGGGCACGCCGAGCTCCTGCAGGCCCAGCTTGAACGGGCCAGAGCGGACCTTTCCGAGCTGGCCGAAGGCCAGGTGGGACGGCTGATGATTGGGGCGTTCGCCACCGCGATCAGCGGCTTGGTTGCTCCCGCACTCGCGGAACTCTCAGCAGTCCGGCCCCGCCTGGAGGTGATGGTCCGGGAGATGCAGGCGCCCGAGTGTTTCACCCGTCTGGACAGCGGTGAGCTGGACCTGGCGGTGACTGTGGACTGGCGGGACGCCCCCCACCGCGGTGACCCCCGCTACGCCCGGCGGGACCTCCTGCGCGATCCTCTCGATGTTGCCCTTCCCGCCACCCACCCCCTCGCCGGACGTCCGCTGGTGCGGCTCGACGATCTGGCCGAGCAGCCCTGGATAACCGGGGCACCGGGGAGCCCGTGCGCCGAGGTGGCCTTGGCCGCCTGCGCTGCCGCCGGGTTCAACCCCAAGATCCGGCACGTCACCGAAGACTGGAGCGCGGTGATCGCCTTGGTTCGAACTGGCGCCGGCGTCGCGTTGATCCCCCGCCTGGCGCTCCCCACGCCGCCGCAAGGGATTGTCATCCGGGCTCTCGGCGGGCACGGCCCTGCCCGCCGCGTGTTCGCCGCCGTCCGGGCGGGCTCTGAGCACTCCGCGCTCATCGCGCCCGCCCTCGCGGCCCTGGCCGCCATCGCCGGCCACCGAGGGCAGTCGGCGGGCCTCGCGTCGCCCCGCCCCAAGCGGGCATCGGCCACTTCACCCGGTCAGGGCGTCAGGCGTGGCGCGCCTGCCAGCTCACGATGAGCACGGGCCAGAGTGTCTACGATGCCCTCAGGACGTCAATGACCGCTCGGTTTCCCCTCATCGCCAACGGCGCCTATCATCCGGACCTTCACCGTCGCCGACCGCCAGCGCCGAACGGTGCCCTCCGGCGTCGCTGGCGGTACGGTTGTCGCGGGATCGCTCCAAGGGTTCAACCTGACGGCCCCACGGTTTGGAGTCGATCACCTCCACGTCCTGGAACACGCGTCCCCACTCATCAACCCGAGGAGAACCCATGTCGCAGCAGGACTACGCCATCCACTACCAGCCGCTCTTCACCGCCCTGCAGCCGATGGACGTCCAGGCCCTGATCGATCAGGTCGAGGATCCCTGGTACAACCAGACGCTGATCCAAGTCGGCGAGGTGTCGGTGCGCCTCGGGGTAATGCAGCGAGAGTTCCACTGGCACACCCACGACGAACAGGACGAGTTCTTCTTCGTCCTCGACGGACTGTTCCGGATCGAGCTTGAGGGCGCCGAGACAGTCGAGCTCGGGCCCAGGCAGGCGTTCACCGTGCCCGCCGGAATGGCGCACCGGCCGGTCGTGCCGGTTCGCAGCGCCGTCTTGATGATCGAGAAGGCAGGCGTCATCGCCACAGGCGACTGAGCCGCCCGGGAAAAAGGATCAGAGCGACCGTGAAGGACACACTGCGACCTGGGCTGACCGGGCGGCTCGAGTACCTGGTACCGGACGGACGCACGGTCCCGCACCTGCTGCCCGAGTCCAAGGAGTTCGGCGCGCTCCCCGACGTGCTCGCCACCGGCTATCTGGTGGGGATCGTTGAGTGGGCGTGCATGCGCGCTCTGGCCGGGCACCTCGACGACGGCGAGGCCACCCTTGGAGTGCATATCGACATCAGCCATGACGCTCCGACTCCACCCGGAACGCTCGTGACGGTCGATGTGGAGCTGATCCGCGTCGAGGGCCGACAGCTGAAGTTCTCAGTGCAGGCCAGGGATGACGACGCCGTGATCAGCCGCGGCACCCACGGGCGCGCCGTCATCGACCTCAGACGGTTCCAGGCGCGCCTTTTGGCCCGGGTCACCCGCACCGAGCGTTTGTCGTGACGCGCGGGCGGCGACCGCTCTTCGACGCCCATCTGCACGTGATCGACCCGCTCTTCCCGCTGGTGGCCAACGACGGCTACCTTCCTCCCGTATTCACGGCCGAGGACTACCGGCAGCGCACCGCCGACCTCAACGTAGTTGGTGGAGCCGTCGTGTCGGGCTCGTTTCAGGCCTTCGACCAGGACTACTTGCTGGACGCCCTGACCCGCCTCGGCCCGGGCTTCGTCGGCGTGACCCAGCTGCCGGCCACCGCTCCTGATGAGCAGATCCTGACGCTCGCCAGAGGTGGTGTGCGCGGGGTGAGGTTCAATGTGCGCCGCGGTGGCTCCGAGACCCTGCAGCACCTCGACGCTCTCGCCCGTCGCGTCCATGAGCTGGCGGACTGGCACACCGAGCTTTACATAGATTCCCGCGACCTGCCGGATCTCAGCCCAGTGCTCGTGGCACTGCCGAAGGTCAGCATCGACCATCTGGGGCTCTCCCGCGAAGGGCTGCCCCACCTGCTGCGCCTGGTCGAGCGGGGCGCCTGCGTCAAGGCCACTGGTTTCGGCCGCGGCGACCTCGACATCGGCGCCACCCTGCGCGCCATAGCTGAGGTCAACCCTATGGCCCTTCTCTTCGGCACCGACCTTCCTTCCACCCGTGCCCCCAGGCCCTTCCAGGATGCCGACATCGACTTCATCACCGAGGCCCTGGGCGAAGGGCTGGCAGCTGCGGTCCTCTACGACAACGCCGCCACCTTCTACCGCTTGACAGCGACTGGCCGGCGAGTGCCTTGAAGGCGCCCGGTCGGTGTTCACCGGCTGAGCAACGGCAGAGCCGCTGAGGATGCGCATCGCGACGGTATGGTGGAGGGCGCGGGCGCCGAGTCTGGCTCACCGCCGGTGATGCGGGCCCGACCGCAACCGCGTCCAAGTCGGCGTCGGGTCGGTGGCAGCCTGCTCGGCGGCCCCGGGATTCCACAAGGGCTTGGCCGCGAGCTATGCGGATGGCCGCGGAGCCCCCTGGGCGGCCATCAGTCGGTGGACCGGCCCCGTCAGAGCGGAGCGGCCTCGCCCGGGTGGGGGTAGGGCCCGAAGGCGTGCCGCGGCTGTGTGGACCCTGCGGCGCAGGGATTCCCCCGCGCCGCGGGCAACGGCCGCCTCGGTGTCGGCTCGAAGATCGCCAGTAGTCTCGAGCCCCACTTGCGTGAGGAGGTCAGCGCGGCCAGCGTGGCGGATGGACCACCTCTGCTGCGATCTGCCCCCAATCCGTTCGAGTCGGGCTGAACACGTCCACCACCACGGCCCCTTGGCCCCCGGCCGTGACTTGGTGTGGTTCGTTGCTTGGGATGGTCCAGGTACCACCTGGACCGAGTTCCCTGGTCTCTTCGCCAATCCTGAAAGTGACCGAGCCCTCGATCACCATTCCAACTTGGTCGTTCCCGTGCCTGTGTTCCGGAACCACCCCGTCCGGCGGAAGCTCCACCAGCGCCAGCGTGATCCGGTCGCTCTCCACGATGCGCGCACGCACGTCAGCCCAGATGCGCTTGGGCGCGATGCTTGTGATCTCTCGAAGATTGGTCATGCCTTACCCTCTGCTGTTCCGTAGACGGGAGTCGTCCACTCGAAGTGTCGGCCGTCAGCTCGCCTGGCTATCGAGCGCAAGTCGTTCTGAAGAGCCATCGTGGTCTCTCCGGGCTTACCGTCTCCAACCGGCCGCCCGCTCACCTCGACCACTGGCACGATCAGCGCCGCCGTTCCACAGAGGAGGATCTCGTCGGACACAAACAGCTCCGTCCGCTGGACGCTGCGCTCCAAGACTGGGCTGCCGGTTCTCTCTGCCAGGAGAGTTTTCACCTGTGCCCGCGTGATCCCTTCCAGGATGTCGTCGCTCACGGCAGGAGTCAGCCACTCGGTCCCGCGACGCATGAACAAGTTCGAGGTGGTGGCCTCCGTCACATTGCCGGCGACGTTGAGCATGATCGCCTCGTCGTAGCCGCTGGCGACGGCCTCGCTCTTGGCCAGCGCGGGCCCAACGTAGCTCCCGCAGAGTTTCGCTCGACTCGGCAGGACCGCATCTGGTGCGCGTCGCCAGGAGCTGATCATGCAGCGGACTCCACTGAGGCTGATGTAGGCACCCACAAACGGGGTGGCCGCGATCGAGAGGCGAGGGCGGACATCGTGCATGCGGACCGGCAACTCTTCTCCTTCGAGGATGTAGAGGGGCCGCAGGTAGGTGTCTACTCGGACCTCATTCCGGCGTAGTAGCTCGCTGCTGGCCGCCACCAGGTCTTGGGGGGAAGGAGCCAAGTCCAAGCCGAGTACCCGCGCGGACTGCTGGAGGCGCTGGAAGTGGGCTTCCGCTTCGAGCAGGTAGAGTTCACCCAGCTCTTCGTTCCAGGTCGCCCGGATCCCTTCGAAGGTGCCCGTCCCATAGGAGATCGCGTTGGCGTGAACGCTCACTCGGGAGTCTTCCTCAGCTGAGAACCTCCCGTCCACGTAGACCACCGGAAACGGCTGGCCGAAGGGTCCCGTACGTACCGCCGGGTGAGTTGCCGCGCTCATCTGTCGTGACCTCCGGTGCTCTCAGTCTGAACGGCCGGCCTTGCCGAAGAGAGGAGGGGTGGGACAGCGGCGGGCGTCACCGGCCCGGCCCTCCTGTGAGTGTGCCAGCCGTGATTGCGTAGTGACGAACCGTGGTGTCATAGTCGGTGAGGACCGCCTGCGCCTCAGGTTCCACCACAGCCGCTTCGATGTCTGCGCCCGCGAACCTGCGAACCGCATCCACAGAGCGCCATAGGGTCGCCACCCGGATCTCCACGTGAGCTTCCTCCGTGCGCTCCAGCAAGTAGGCTCCGGCATAGCCATCGATGTTTCCGAGATGCGGGACAACCCTCTCGGAGAAGTGCCTGCGATACTCGTTGGCCCCCTGCGGGGTGGCGCGGGCGCGCCAAAGCCGGCAGATCATGGGCGTCCGCGCTGAACCGTCCGTGGTGGAGGAACTCGATCCAATCATGGCGACAGGCTAGCGCCCGCTTCGGCCCCTGTCTTGTACGGGATTGCGCAGAACTAGACTGACCCCATGGTCGGGATGTCTCAGCGAGCACATGAGCCCGTCGACGAAGCTCGCTTGTGGCGGGTGGAGGGCCTCGGTGGCTTGGAGGTGCTGAGGGCAAACTACGGCCGGTTGATCTTCACCCCCCACGCGCACGAAGGTTTCCTGATCGCCGTGACCGAGGGGGGCGTCGGCGGCCCTGTCTTTCGGGGCGAGCGCCATGAGGTTGAGCCGGGAGATGTCTTGGTGTTGAACCCAGAGGAGGCTCACGCCGGCGGACCGGTGACGGAGGCTCCCTGGAGGTACCGGGCGCTCTACCCGAGTCGCGACCAGATGGTTCAGATCATGGCTGAGTTCCCGCAGCGCAAGCAGGGCCTCCCGGAATTCCCCCACGGTGCGCTGAGAGATTTCGAGGTGGCCAAGCGGCTGCGTCGGTTCCTTCTTGCGGCTGAGGACGAGGGCTCCACATTGCTCCAGCGCGAGTCCTACCTCACTGAAGCCCTGGCATGGCTGGTTGGGCGTCACGCCACCGGCCGACGACCGGCCAATGCTCTGGGAAGGGAGCGCAAGTCGATCGCGACGGCACGCGGCTATCTTGAAGCGAGGGCGGCCGAGAGCATCTCCTTGCACGAACTCGCTGGAGTTACCGGGCTCAGCCCGTATTACCTCTGCCGCGTCTTCCGGCGGGATGTAGGCCTTGCGCCTCATGCTTATCAGACGCAGGTCCGCGTCAGACGAGCCAAGGAACTCCTGGGCCAAGGTATTCCGATCGCGCTGGCGGCAGCTGAGGCTGGTTTCTACGATCAGGCGCACTTTAGTCGGCACTTCAAGCGGACTGTGGGAGTCACCCCCGGCGAGTATGTGAGAGCGCAGTCTGGGTCCGGGAGTCGAGAGGTGCCCGAGGCAGTACGGTGACGTTCTTGACAGCAATATTTACAGCAACGCGGCCGAACACTGGCCGGCCTTGCCGCCGTGGGCTCGTCGCTTTGCGGCTCCGGGCATCAAGGCAGGGTGTCGAGGGCCCGTGCCAGGTCGAGACGGTTGACGATGCGGTCGATCCTGATTCCAGGAGTGTCCGAGAGGTAAAGCACCCGCCAGTCACCCACCCTCAGTCGGTACCATCCACGATGACCAGCCAGAGCCTTGATGTCGGCACCTGGACGCTCGTCGGCCAAGGCGCGCAATCCCTCGAGCATTGCGAGCCGCCGTTTGTCAGGGGCGCGACGGAGGTCGCGTTCCCCCCTGGGGGATAGGGTTATCGTCCTAGTCAGGGCTCAAGCCTCGGAGTCTAGCTCGGCAACCACCTCATCCAATAGCCGGCCCCGCTGGCCGCTGGACACCTCGGTTTCGGCCAGGCTCATCGAACGGACGTACTCCGGGGCATTGGCAAGAATGTGATCCAGTAACTCGTCTTCGTCGACGGCGATGAGGGCAGCGACGGGGTGCCCCCGACGCGTCACCAGGGTCGGTCGGCCAGTTCGAGCCACTCGCTCGACGACCGCGCTGGTGTTGTTCGCTAGGTCACGGATCCCGATCGTTGCCACTAGCCCACTACCATTCACGATGTACCCACTAATGTAGTACATTACCAAAGTGGCGGGCGTGGGTGCGCAGTGGCTGGATTCGGATGGGGGAGACTTCAGCGGCTAGCCGATGGCGGACTTCGAAGGGGCCTGGGGCGCGGGAACACCAGCAAGTTGACAGCAATTTTGACAGCAACGGCAACGTTCACAGTCGGACGCCGGCGGACGGTGTGGGTCCTAAAAGCAGCAACTTTGAACTCACGTCGGACGATGACGCACGTCCCCAGACGCTTCCAGGGCAGTCTTTTAGGCCCAGGGTCGCAGGTTCGAATCCTGCTGGCGGCACCCCGATCCGATCTCAGGGCGGCAGTTCATTCGCATGACCAGGCGGGCTCTGAGGCCGTTTGACAGCAGTGCTGACAGCGATTCGCGGCGGC
>JAJYMM010000174.1 GCA_021787035.1 Actinomycetes bacterium | reverse complement strand
CTCGGCGCGCGGGTCCTCGGCGCGCGGGTCCTCGGCGCGCGGGTCCTCGGCGCGCGGGTCCTCGGCGCGCGGGTCCTCGGCGCGCGGGTCCTCGGCGCGCGGGTCCTCGGCGCGCGGGTCCTCGGCCATGTCGCCCACTGTAAGCATCGCGAGCCGGCCATGGCCGTGGTGCGGGGCGCCCGAGGCGTGGCGTCTCAGCTGGGTCACACCCTGGCCGTGTCCCGGCGGAACCGCCACACCGCGCCCGAGGTGAAGATCGCCAGCCACACCACCAAGCTCACCGGCCAGCTCCAAGCGAAGGCGCCACCGACTAGGGGGTAGTGGACCAGCTCGTTCAGCCCGTAGAGCGGGGTGAGCTCCGCCGCGTGGCGGAGCGCCGGCGAGAACTGGCTGAGGGGGATGAACAGCCCGCCGCCGAAGGAGAACAGCATCAGCACGAAGCCGATGACCTGCATCACGTTTTCCGACGGCAGCAGGTAGCCGACGAACAGCCCGAACGCGGCGAAGAGAAGCGACCCGACCCACACGCAGCACCCGGTCACGACCCACAGGTAGGCGGGCATGGACGGCTTGCCGGCGATGACGCCGGCCGTGTAGACCACCGTCACCGAGACCAGCCCGAGGACCAGCGAGGTCAACATCTTGATGGCGATGTAGGCGACCGGCGACAGCGGGGTCACGCGCAGCTGGCGGCTCCAGCCGAGGGCCCGCTCGACCGAGACCGTCGCCCCGCCGCCGGTGGTGGCGAGCACCGCCCCGTAGAGCGCCATGGAGATCATGATGAACGCGGACACGTTGCCGTGCCCGGCCCTTTGGTTGGCATAGGAGCTGTTCAGCCCGAACAACAAAAAGAAGATCACTGGGGCGATCAGCGTGAAGATCACCGTGCGGCGGTTGCGCAACAGCCGGCGGACCTCCAGCGCGACGACTGCCATGCTGAAACCCCCGAGCGGTGGAGTCCTGCGCTCGGCCAGAGCGGCCTGGGTGGCGGTCATCGCTCCGCTCCCACTGGGGTGCTCTCGTCGTCTGCGGTCAGGGCCAGGAACGCCTCTTCGAGCCCGCGGGCGGTGATCTCGAGGTCCCGGGCGGCCGTGTTGTTGAGCAGGTACCGGGCGAGCGCGTCGGTGTCAGCCGAGTGGATCAACACGGTGTCGCCGCGCACCTCGACGCTGTCGGCGCCGGGGAGGGCCCGCAGCGCCGCTTCGTCGGCCCCGGGCAGAGTGGCCCGCAGCGTTCGCCCCGATGCCAGGCTCTTGACCTCAGCCGCGCTGCCGTCCGCCACGATCTCGCCTCTTCGGATGAGCACGATGCGATCCGCGTAGGCATCGGCCTCCTCCAAGTAGTGGGTCGCGAAGACGATCGTGCGACCCTGCTCGGCGTCGTGGCGGATGGCTCGCCAGAAGCTGCGCCGGCCTTCCACGTCCATGCCCTGGGTCGGCTCGTCCAAGATCAACAGCTCCGGGTCGGGGACGAGCGCCATCGCGAAGCGCAGCCGCTGCTGCTCGCCGCCGGAGCACTTGGCGACCATCCGGCCGGCGATCTCGGCGATCCCGGCCCGCTCCAGCACCTCGGCCACCGGGCGCGACACCGCGAACAGGTGCGCCGTGTACGCCACGGTCTCGGCCACGGTCAGGTCCTTGAGAAGGCCGCCGTTTTGCATGACGGCCGAGACCAGTCCCCGCCCGACAGCCTGCTGTGGGGCCATCCCGTAGACCGCCACGTGCCCCGAGGTCGGTCGTGACAAGCCGAGGATCATGTCGATCGTCGAGGTCTTGCCCGCGCCGTTGGGACCGAGGAACGCCACGACCTCCCCCGGGCGTACGGCGAGGTCGACGCCACGCACGGCCCGAACGGCGCCGAAGTTCTTGTGCACCCCCCGCAGGTCGACAGCCAGCGGCACGGGCTGATCGCTGCGATCAGGGCTTCCTTGAGGCCGGGCTTCGTCATGGAGGCTCATGGCGTTATCGATGAGGCCATCTCGAGCGCCAAGCGGCCCTTGGGAGACGACTCCGAACCCAAGGGCAGCACCGCTGGAACCGTTCGGCGACATGGTCGGCTCACCTCGTCCCTCTCGCGCGGACCCCGACCGGGTCGGGCCCCTCCAGGGACATGTGGTGCCGACGCCCGATGCCAGGATGATGGGTCCCCATTTCTCGACACTTCCTTTCTCGCTTTGCACGCCAACGACAACCGATGTGCCCGCCCGCGCGTCAGCCATGACTATGGCTCCTGCAACGATGACCCTTTACCGCAGAGCACGGAAGTGCCAAGCGCCACCTCTTTTACGTGACCGAGGTACGGCACCGCCCCATGACCAAAGTCATGGCTGCCACGCTCGGATCGGACTGCTGGGCTTCCTCCAGGCCCCTACGGCCATGCCCGTCCGAGCGAACGTCGGCACCGGCCCGGGGAGGGAACGACCCTCTCGGCGGACCGCGCGCTTGGCCTGGCGCGACGAGCGGGCCCCGGCGCCGTGCCAACCCGGAGGTTCGCAAGCAGCCACCGCCTGCGCCTACGTTCGGTCGTCACCTTTGGAGCGGTATCTCATCTGGCGCTCGTGCCAGCCACAGGGGTCTTCGGCGTGCCATCGCTGGGTGCCGGGCCGGGTGGTGTCGTAAAAGACCAGGGTGCATTCTGGCCTCTCGCACTCTTTGAGCCGAGATGGGTCCAAGCTGCCGAGCTCGCAGATGACACGGTGGGCCAGCTCGGCGGGAGCGCCGGAGTACTGCCAGAGGTTGCTCGCTGCCGGCGTCCTGCCGGTGAGGTCGAGGAGCGGCCGGGCGCGTGCCTCGGCTCCCGCGGCGTTGAGGACGTCGGGGTCTGGGGGTGTCTCGCCGTGGACGAGCGCGTCGGCGATCCTTGTGACCTCGCTGGCCATCGCCCAAAGGACGGGCAGGTCGTTTGCCTCCACGCGGCAGCTCAGATGTAGCGGGTCGAGGAGCAATTGGGCGCTCTTCAGGTCGGCGAAGGGATCGTCGCTGTGGCCGTGCCGGGCGCGCGGCGCTCTGCGGGGTCGGCCGGCGTTGGCCAGGGCGACGAGCGCCGGGACCGGGCGGCGCTCTGGGGAGGTCCGTGGGGTGCTCATCGCCCCAGCGCGTGTTGGAGGCTGGTGCGGCGCTGTCGCGTCCGGCGCTCGGACCCGACGTAGCGCGAAGCGACCACGGCGCCGGCAGCGAATGCGCCCGCCACGATCCCAAGCCCGAGGTGCAGGCCTGGGATGAGCGCGGCCGGTCCGGCCACGAGGGAACCGAGCAGGGCCACGCCGATCGCCCCGCCAACCTGGCGAGCGGTGTTGAGCACCCCGGAGGCCACGCCGGCCAGGTCTCCCGGCGCGGACTGGACCACCGCGGCGGTCATCGAGGGCATGGTGAGCGCCATGCCGGCCCCGAGGGCCACCAGGCCCCAGGCGAGGAAGCCGTACGCGCTGTGGGGACCGGCGAAGGCGAGCAATCCGCTGCCGAGCGCGGCGAAGAGCTGGCCAGCCACCATCGGGGCGCGAGGGCCGACCCTGGCGGTGAGCCGCCCGACAGCCACCGGGCCGGCAACCGTCATCGCCGCGAACGGCAACAGGGCGATCCCGGTGCCAAGGGCGCTGTAGTGGCGAGAGTCTTGGAAGTAAAGCGACAGGACGAAGACCTGGCCGTAGATGCCGAAGTTGAGCACCAGTCCCACCAGGGTGGCCGCTGAGAAACGCGCCGAGGCGAACAGCCGCCTCGGCAGCATCGGCTCGGAGGCGCCGGACTCGACGGCGAAGAAACCGGTGCCGAGGACCGCCGCCGCAGCGACCGCACCGAGCACGAAGGGGGAGCCCCAACCGAGCGAGCCCGCTTCCACCAGGGCCAGGGTGAGCGCCACCAGGGCGCCGGCGGCCAGGGCCTGGCCCGGCAGGTCGAAACGGCGGGAGCGGCGGGCGGTCTCGACCACGAAGCGGGCGCCGAGCAACAGGCCGATCGCCCCGACCGGGACGTTGACCAAGAAGATCGAACGCCACCCGGCCAGCTGGACGAGCAGCCCGCCGGCCACCGGGCCGACCGCGGTGGCGCCGCCGGCGACCGCCGCCCACACCCCGATCGCCCGTGCCCTGGCCTTGGGGTCGGCGAACCCCGACGTGATCAGCGCCAGGGAAGCCGGCAGCACCATCGCCGCCCCTACCCCCTGCACCAGCCGGGCCGCCACGAGCGCCCCGATGCCCGGCGAGAGCGAGCACAGCCCCGACCCGGCGGTGAACGCCGCCAGCCCGACCAGAAAGACCCTTCTGGCGCCGAGGCGGTCGCAGGCCGATCCGCCCGCCAGCAGCAGCGCGGCGAAGACCAGCGTGTAGCCGTCCACCACCCACTGCAAGCCGGTCACCCCCGAGCCCAGCCCCCGCCCGATCGACGGCAGGGCCACGTTCACGATCGTCGTGTCGAGGATCACCATGAAGAACGCCACGCACAGCGTCGCCAACGCCCAGGGCCCCGAGCTGCGCGCGGCCCGAGACGCAGCGCCGGCGGGGTTGCCGGGCCCCACGCCACCGGCGGCGCCCAGCCCGTCACGGGGTGCTCGCGGCGCCCCGCCGGCGGGTTGCCTGGCCGCTGCGCCCAGCACGCCGTTTGAGCCTTGGGTTGGTGTCACGGACTAACGCTATCTTAGAGCGTGACAAGAAGTCAAGGTGGTAGCCGAAAGACTGCGCTCGGCAGTGGCCATGTTGAACCCAGCCGGTCAGTCGTCACGACCTTGTCCTCGGGCGGCCTGGCTCCGCCATGGGAAGGCTAAGGTACGCATGCGCCTTGGGAGCGTCTACAAGAGTTGTGCGGGCCGCCGCCGAGCCGTTGCCCGGGCCCGGTAGACGCCCGGCGGTACCCACCGAGATCGGTCTCGAAGGAGAAGGAGACCGAGAGCATGAGGTCCTCGAGGTCGTCATGCACGCACTCGTACTCGGCGGAGCCGCAGGCTACCATGACCGCGGCGGGTGAGACCTCCCCGGCGCCGGTAGCGCAGCGGATCCGCCAGGAGCCGGAGAAGGAGAACGCGATCATAGGGGCGGGCGACCATTCGGTCGCCCGCTTCTCGTCCTGGTCGTCATGGACGAACCACCCGGCGACGACGGCGTCCGTCTTCATCTGCTCTAGGAACACCTAGCGCCCTCCGGCCCCTGCCTCGGGCGGCACTTGGCCACCCAGAGCGGCACTGCGGGTACGTCCAGTGCCAGCGCACCAGGTGAAATGAGAGTTCACGGGTAAGGTAAGACCCGGTGACTGGGGACCGCGTTGACAGGAGTGGCCCTCTGGATCCGGACGAGGGTCATGAGCCGGTCGAAGCGCCATCGGCTCCCAGTTCCCGTGACCCTCGCGGCATCAGTCTCCGATCGGAGCTAAAGGATGCGATCACACCTAGGGCGTTCCTGCTCGTGCTGGCTGTGTTGGGGATCGGCCTGGGGTTCATAGGCAGCTACCTAGGAGCCTTTCACAACCCAACACCCCATGGCGTCAAGCTAGGCGTGGCCGTACCCGGCGCCCCCACCGAAGCGGCCGTGACAGCTGCACGCCTCAACCGCCTGTCAGGGCACCCGCTGTCTGCCGTCGCCGAACCGAGCTATGCAGCGGCAGTCTCTGCGATCCGCGACAGAACACTCGCCGGCGCACTGGTCGTGTCCGCGACCGGGCATTCTGACCGCCTACTGGTAGCCAGCGCCGAAGGTGGAGCACTATCAGACGCTCTCCAAGGCGTGATGTCTCAAGTGGAGCATGCCCAAGGTAGATATCTCGTAACCCAAGATATTGTGCCGGCGAGCGCTGGCGACGCCCGAGGACTGTCAGCCTTTTATTTGGTCGTGGGGTGGATGGTGGGCGGGTACCTGGCAGCCTCGTTCCTGGGGCTCAGTGCTGGCAGCCGTCCCGCCAACACGCGGCGCCTGTTCATCCGGCTCGGAGCCCTGCTGCTCTACTCGATAGCGGCCGGGTTGGGCGGTGCTCTGCTGGTTTACGCGATCATCCCCAGCCTCCCGAGCGGCCATTTATTGCCGCTCTGGGGATTGGGGACCCTACTGGTCTTTGCGGTAGCTGTCTTCACCACCGCCCTACAGGTAGTGGCCGGCATCGTGGGGATCGGCATCGCCATCATTATCTTCGTCGTCCTGGGCAATCCCAGCGCAGGTGGCGCCTACCCGTGGCCTCTCCTGCCAGCCTTTTGGAGAACGATCGGCCCTTGGCTGCCACCAGGGGCAGGGGTAGAGGCCGACCGGAGCATTACCTACTTCTCCAACCACGCGCTGCTCGTGCCACTTCTGGTGCTCGCTGGCTACGCTTTTGTGGGTATGGCGACGAGCGCTTTCGTAACTGCCCGGGCCAGCAATGGCCGCAAGCCGCTGAGCGAGTGAACTCAAGCGCCCTGAAGGCCGAAGCCAGCTCCCTATTGAGGACGAACTAGATCGGCGCTCGGCTCGGTAATGGCAGGTCCTCTCAGCCAGGGGCTGAGGCGAGCGCTAGGGGCCTTCCCAGGACCCGAACCGTTCCGGTTACCCAAGCCGCTGTTGAAGGAGCGACGCCCCCGGGCCGGTGAGCTCGCGAGCGACGCCGCGGCGACCGGCAAGGACCGATGGGGAGCACCTCCGCAAGGCCCCGCGCTTCGGGCCCCTTGCCGCGCGAGCAGCCCCACGTCCTTTTCCCGACCGGGACGAAAGCGAGCCCTTACCACCGTTTGACCAGATCGGCTGAGCCGTGCTCCTCGTAACTGACGACATGCGCTGCCGCTTCCCTGATGCGCCAACGAGAAAAGAGGCTCGGGTGATCCCATTGCTCCGACCGCCGCGATGCCAGGAAGTCGGCCATATCGCTCCGTTCGTCCGCGGTCAGGCGGGCTGCTGCGGAGCGTGGGGTATCCGAGGCGGAGATCATCCGCGAGTCGATCCGTGCGTCGTTCGGCAGCGTCCGGCCTCGTCCTCGTGGTGCCCTGTACTCGAGCGGGCAGCCAATCGCGCGAGACGCCGAGGAGGTGCTTGCCGGCTTCGCAGAACGCTGACCGGGGTGCCTACCGTCATCGTTCGACACCTGCGCTCTGCTCGCGTTCTTCGACGCCTCCGAGCCGGACCACGAAGCGGTGTCAGCCCTGCTGGCCACAGCCGACGACCTGGTCGTGTCGCCGTACGTTGTGGCTGAACTGGACTACCTCGTCGCTTCCCGACATGGCGTGGACGACGAGCTGGCCGTGCTCGACGAACTTACCGGCGGAGCGTGGCATCTGGCAGCTTTCGACGAAGAGCAGCTCCACCGCGCCCGTGAGGTCATCGCCAGCCACCGGGACCAGCACATAGGCGTGGCGAACGCATCGACGTGGTGCTGGCTGAGCGCTACCGGACGCGCACGGTCGCCAGGCCTGGACCGTCGGCATTTCGACGTCCTCCGGTCATTTGACGGCCGTCATTTTGAGGTGCTCCCTCGCGTCGGCTGACTGGGAGCGGACACACCTCACACGGGACGGGGACGGACTTGGCGCAGTGCGTGCACGAGGGCGCCTTTTGTTCGGGCCCCGGCTCACCAGCCGAGGGCGGTTGGCATCTTCCGACCGCGTCGTGCGGACAAGAGGTAGGCGCGCTCGAAGGCCTGTTTGGCGTAAAGCCACCGCCGTCCCTCGGAAACCGTCGGGATCTCGTCGCGTGGTGGGCGGACCGGGTCGACGGCCATGTAGGCGCCGCGGTCGCCCATGTCGAGCACGCAGCGGGCCGACAGCTCGGTCGTCGTCCCCTCTCGTCGCTCGAGGCGGGCTGCGACGTCTCTGGCGGCGATCCCGGCCATTTGCTCGGTCATGTGCCCGGTCTTCGGGAAGTTGACCGCGACGGGGGTGTCGCCCACCGGTGGGAAGGCGACGGCGACCCCAACGGCGTAGACGCCGTCGGCTACTGCATGGCGGTAGTGGTCGTCGACTGGTACGAAGCCCTTCGGGTTTGACAGCCCGGGGCTGCTGGCGACCGCTTCGACGCCGGCGAGCGGCGGGATGACGATCGAGAGCACCGACGGGGTCGGGCTCGCCCCATCGGTCTCGACGGTCTCGGCGGTGATCTTTGTGATCGCCACCGAGGTGCGATAGGAGATGTCCCGCTCTTCGAGCGCGCCCTCGAGGAGCTGGCGAATCTTGCCCGCTCCGCCCATGCCCATATGCCCGAGGAACGGCTCGGGGGTGAGCAACGTGATGGGGACCCGGTGGCGGAGCCTGCGGCGCCGGAGTAGGTGGTCGAGCTCGAAGGCGAGCTCGTAGACCGGTCCGATGCAGCTCGCGCCAGGCGCGGCACCGACGACGATGGGGCCGGGGTCTGCGAGCAGCGCTCGGATGGCGGCGGCGAGCTCGGTGGTCTCTTTCGCCGACATCGGCGAATGGCCCGGTCCGTCGAAGGGGCCGAGACCCTCGACAGACTCGTTTGCGCTGCGGTGGCCGGTGGCGACGACGAGGAAGTCGTAGGGGTGCTTGCCGGCGTCGGTCTCTACGACCTTCTTCTCGGTGTCGATGCCGGTGACGGTTTCTTGGGCGAAGGCCACGTGCTTATGGGCGAGCGGGCCGGCGAGGGGAAAGGAGATCTGCTCGAGGCTGCGCCGTCCCATCGCCACCCAGGGGAAGGAGGGGACGAAGCAGAAGCGCTCGTCCTTGGCGACGACGGTGATTTCGGCGCGTTCGGGGCCGAGGTGCCGGCGCAGCTCGTAGGCGGTAGTGAGGCCGCCGAAGGAGCCGCCGACGATCACGATCCGCACCTGCCCAGTCACCGCCGGCCCCCCGCCCACGTGCCTCGCCTGGCCGGCAGTCGTCGCGGCGCGCCACGGTTGCTGGTATTGGCACCCATCAAAACGTCACCACCTTGTCGGCCCAGATCGTCCACTCTGTCGCCTCTTCGAGGGTGGAGCGCCGTGCACCCTCGACGAGCATCTCGTCAGTGAAGGCCCGGGCCTCCATACAGGTCCCGCAGGCGCCGATCTCCCCACCGTGGCGGAGAACGGCGGTCACCATGCGGTCGAGGTGGTAGTAGCCGTCGGGGACCTTCTGATTGGCGAGCGCGCAGCCGACCGCGTCGCCGAAGAGGAACACGCGCACTTCGACGCCGTCGCGACGCGCCAGGGAGCCGGCGAGGCGCAGGCCGTTGTAGGAGCGCTCGGTGCCATAGGGAGGGTCGTTCAAAATGACGAGGACCTTCATTGGGTATCTCTCCTTACTCGGGGCGCATCATGATGCTGCCCCGTTTTCGGCGAGCACGGGTCGAAGCGGCGTCCCGCGTCGCATGTAGAGCGCCCCGACGCCTTTGGGGCCGTAGCAGTTTTTCCCGGCGATCGAGCCACTGGTCACGGCCCACCCGCCGGCTTGGGGGAGCCGGCGGGGAGCGGTCGTCGCAGGGTGCTCGACGGTGGAGGTGACGATGCGGCGCTGAGCCTGGTTGTGGGCGCCATGGCGGCCGGGTGCCGGCTCGCCTGAGGGTCCGTGCCGGTGAGCGGTTCCGCGGCGCCGGCTGTGGCGACAGGGAGGCCGGCCTGGCGCCACTCGGGGAGGCCGTCCTCGAGACAGCGGGCCTTTAGCCCTCGTGCCCGAAGCCTGGCGACGGCTTCGGGGGCGAGAAGGCAAAGCGGGCCCCGGCAATAGGCTACGACGTCGAGGGTGGGGTCGAGCTCGTCGAGGCGGGCCTCGAGATGCTCCAAGGGGAGCGAACGCGCCCCGGGGATGTGGCCGGCCGCGTACTCCTCTGCCGGCCGGACGTCGAGGACGACGACCGAACCGGTGCGGGCCCGCTCGAGCAGCTCGGCGCGCGTCACGCGCTCGGTCCCCTCGGCACCGGCACCGATGGAGCGCAGGATCTGGTCCACTTCCGCCAGGCGCGCCCGGCCGAGGTCGCCGAGCGCGGTGACGAAGCGGCATACCTCCTCGCCCGCCGCCCGGTAGTAGACGCGGGTACCGTCCCGGCGGGTCTCGACGAGGCGGGACTGGCGCATCACCTGGAGGTGTGCCGACGCCGTCGACAGCTTGAGCCCGGTGGCCGAGGCCAGGGACTCGACGCTGCGCTCGGCCTGGCAGAGCAGGTCGAGCAGCTCGATGCGCTTGGGGTGCACAACGACCTTGCCGATCCGGGACAGTTGCTCGTAGAGGCCGGCTCGGCCGCTGTCCTGGTATTCCATAGATCCATAGATAACAGATACTCGCGTTAGGCGCAAAGGAGCGGGCGCCGTATGTCGGCTCAGCACGCCTACGTAGTGCTCGGTGCACGGGCCGGGCTTTGGCGCGAGGTCGGGGCCGCAGTGGCCCCCGGGCGAGCTCCGGGTGCTGGCTTCGTGGTCGGGCCTCAGCCGATGAGAGCGTCTGTCAATGCCGGTCGCTCACATTCGAGGGGTCGAGATCGACACGACGCCGCCGTCAGCGTTCGGATCGAGGGCTGATGCGGAAGACCGGGACAGCGGAAGCGATGCGCTCGAAGTCCGCGACCGGGGCGGTGCGGTTCACCGGGATATGCGGACGTCCCCCAGGGGCGACCTGTACATAGCGTCTCAGGATGGGCGCCCGCTGTTGGACTGGAACCTCCTCGAGCACGACTTCCTCTCGCCGACCGTGCCGCAGGACGGCTCGGCCCGCACCAGCCCGCACGTTGCGCACCCAGTTGACATCCTCGCCAAGCATCGACACGAGGTATCGCCCACCCTCGTAGTTCGCGATGACCACCGGGAACGTGATCACATTGCCGCTCCGTCGTCCACGCACCTCGAGTGCGCCGAGCCGGGAGGGAGAGATGCCTGCGCCGAAGAGGATCGCAGACACCCGGTTCTGTATCCTCGCCGACCGGTTTGGTCGCCCTCCTCGATAGAGGCGCCGCAGGTAGTTGTCGTAGAACTTCATGCCAAGTGCTCCCCATCCGCTTTCCGTGTCGTAGGTCTCGTGGTCGAGTGCCGGCTACGCCAGAAGAGGTCGGAGCGCGTCCTCCAACGAGCAAGAACCCCATGAAGACGATGAAGTACGCGTCGGGTACCCAGGCGAGCCCGCGCCAGGTGAACCCCAGAGACACCCGGATGCGGGCGGCGGCGGCGTTCCACGATCGATGCGTGGGCGATGACCCTGATCTCCCTACCTAGTGAGTGCCGTACAATATTCTACAGTCGTAGAACACTCTACGCCAGAGGTCAAACCGCAAGGGAAATGAGCCGTGGGCCGCACCTCTCAGGGCAACGAGGACGTAGACCGACGCACCGCGTTGCTGGACGCCACGATCCGTCTCATCGCGTCAGACGGGTTGGGTGCTGTCAGCCACCGCGGCGTGGAGCGCCTGGCTGGGGCTCCTCACGGCTCGACGACCTACTACTTCCAGTCCAAGGCGGCGCTCATGGTAGCGGCGCGGCAACGGCTGGCTGACCTCGACCACCTGGCTCTGGACCGTCTCGCGCTCGACGTGGCGCGCGCGCTGGCGCCCCGCTCAGACCGGCCTGACCTCGGTGTGGTCGCGGGCACGCTTGCGCGGTGGGTGGAGGGCCACCGGGATCTTCACGTCGCTCGGTTCGAACTGGCCCTCGAGGCGACTCGGCACCCTGGTTTGGCCGCATCGGACAGGGCCTGGAACGACACCTTCTTGGAGATCATCGAGGCTGTGGTCACCTCCGTCGGGTCGCGCTCGGCTCGCCAAGACGCTCGCTACGTGTGCGCCGCCTTCATGGGCATCGTCTTCGAACAGGTGGTGCGGCCGCAATCTGACTTTGCGGCGACCGTCCTGCCACGCGCGCTGCAGCGCCTCCTCTCTTCGATCACGCGCCAACGGTGATACCGTTGGGGCCCCGGACATTACGGAGGTCGCCGATCAACGTTATGCCAGCGCCGGACGAGCCTTCCTGGTCCGAGATGGCCCTCTGGTACGACCAGCTGCTCGAAGAGGGTAGCGGCACTCACGAGACGGCCACCGCCTCCCTCCTCCGCCTGGCAACAGACGTCGCCGGGTCCTCCATCATCGATATCGCCTGCGGCCAGGGGTTGGCCACCAGGGCTCTTGCGGCGGCCGGCGCGAAGAGCGTCACCGGCATCGACTCCTCGTCGGCCATGATCGACCTCGCCAAAGCCCGCACCGACCCGCTCGTAGCCATCAGCTACCGCATAGACGACGCCCAGGCACTCGAACCTTGTGGCGACGACGAGTTCGACGGGGCTATCTGTCAGCTCGAAAGAGCGCCCTGAAGAAAGAGCGTCAATGCTTTCCCGTCCTCACCCGGCCAGCCCTATCGCCTCGGTCTGCCATGGTGACGGCGTCATGGCCTACGGTAAGCCCGATGGGCGCGGAGGAGAAGTTCGGCCGCGGTGCCGACGAATGGTTATCGGGCCTCGGCCTTGTCCGCGACGCAGTGCGCCAGGAGCTCGTTCACCGTCAGCTCCTCGCCCACCTACCACAGGTGGAAGGGCCGCTACGCGTGCTCGATGCCGGGTGCGGGCAGGGGACCCAGGCCATTGCGTTGGCCCGCCTCGGACACGAAGTAGTCGGCCTCGACGTGTCGGGCAAGCTCCTTCACGAGGCGCGCCGTAGCGCTGCCGAAGAGCCGACCACCGTCCGCCGACGGCTCTGCTTCGTGAGTGGAGACTTGCTCGCGCTGGGCGACGAGCACACCGGCAGCTATGACGTCGTCTGCTGTCACGGCGTCGCGATGTACCTCCCGTCCCTCGACGAGGCCATCGCCGCACTGTGCGCTACCTGCCGCCCCGACGGCCTCCTTTCGGTGCTCACGAGGAACCGGGCAGGCATTGCCATGCGCGCCGGGATGACGGGCGACTGGGTGGGAGCCATAGAGGCCTTCGACGCCCGCCACTACCGGAACCGCCTCGGCATAGAGGCCGTCCGGGCGGACGAACCGGAGGAGGTCCAGGCCGCCTTGACAGGAAGGGGCGCTTACGCAGTCGCCTGGTACGGAGTGCGGCTTTTCACCGACCACTGGGGCCCCGAGCGTCCTGGCCCTGGCTTTGCCGAACTACTGGCCGCCGAGGAAGAGGCCGGGCGCCGAGACCCCTATCGTTCGCTCGCAGCGCTGACGCATACCATCGCTCGGTTGAACGGTCGCGCTAACGGTCATTAGCTGTAGGACGCCAAATCCCGAAATCTTGCCAGAACCACCACGATCTCGGCCTGTTCGGTGTCGGAACCCGGGGCGGTCCCAAGCGGCGCGGCGCCATCGGCCTGTACCGCGACCTGGCCGGCGAGATAGAGCGCTGGAGTGGGGTCGGGCAGATCACCACCGAATTGGCGACGGCCAGCGAACCCGGGACGGTCCGGTCATGACGAGCTTCGCCCGGCCGGTGGTCCTGGCACGGTGAAGCCGGGCGCGGCGCGCCTCTGGTCGTGCTGGTCGTCGGGCGCCTCCCACGGCGGGAGTCCTGGTAACAGCCAGGTGGCAAGGCTCGTCAACAACATGATCGTCGGTAGGAAGGCCGAGGCCATCGAGAAGGTTGGCGGCGTCGCCGGTGCCGAGCCGGCGGGCTGGGCGAAGTGAAGCCTCCAGGCTCCGGTCGAATTGGTCACGGCGCTCCCAGCCACCGGCGCCTCAGGTGGGAGACCGCGGCCTTGGGATGGCGGCCGCGGGTGAAGACGCCTTTCTTGTTGCCGTCGACGCGCATGACTCCCGACGAGGTGGCGAAGTCGG
>JAJYMM010000199.1 GCA_021787035.1 Actinomycetes bacterium | reverse complement strand
TTATCGCAGACATGGGCAACAACGACGTGCTGGTGGTGGCGGCAGCCACCAAGGAGCTCTTCGGCCAGGCCGTCACCGCCAACGACATATACAGCATCGCCGGCAGCCCCACGAGCGCCCCCGGGAACTCAGGCGACGGTGGGCCGGCAACGTCGGCCCTCCTCAGCCAACCGACCGGGCTGGCCCTCGACCCCGAGGGAGACGTCTATTTCTCTGACAATGCGCTCCAAGTCCAAGAAGTCGCTGCGCAACCGGGCACACAGTGGGGCACGCCAATGACGGCAGGTTACATCTACACCGTGGCCGGCTCGCCGTCTTCGTACGGCAACTCCGGCTACGGCGGCCCGGCCGCCTCAGCCCTCTTGGACAACCCAGGGGGCGTTGCCGTGGACGCGTCCGGCAACCTCTACATAGCTGGCGGGAACAACGAGGACGTGGACGAAGTCGCCTCGTGGTCGGGCGGCGCCACGACTACCTACAGCTACGACGCCTACGGCCACCTCGCGAGCGAGACGGGCCCGCTCGGCCGCACCACCACCTACACCTACGACCACCTCGGCAACCTGCTCACCGAGACCAACCCGAGGGGCGAGGAGACCTACAACGTCTACGACGCGAGCTCAGAGCTCTCGTCCACCACTGCGGCCTACGGCACATCTATTGCCGCGACGACGAGCTACACCTATGACCCCGACGGCAACAAGCTCTCGGTGACAGACCCGAGGGGCAAGACGACGAGCTACACCTACGACCCCCGGGGCGACCTGCTCACGGTGACGGACGCATTGGGGCACACCACCACCTACACCTATGACTTGGCGGGGAACGAGCTGACAGCCACAGACCCTGACGGCGACGAGACGACGTACACCTACGACGACGACAACCGCGTGCTCACCGAGACCCAGGGGGCGGGGAGCCCGGCGGCCACGACCTCTTCTTTCACTTATGACCCTGACGGCAACGAGCTGAGCTACACGAACGGCCTCGGCAACACCACGACCTACACCTACAACTACCTGGACGAGCTGACATCTTCCAAAGACGCCCTCGGCAAGACCACGGCCTACACCTACGACCCAAACGGCAACCGGCTGAGCTTGACCAACCCCGACAACAAGACGACTACCTGGGCCTACAACCCTGACGACCAAGTCTCGTCGGTCTCGTATTCGGACGGCTCCACCCACGGAGTGAGCTACACCTACAACCCCCAGGGCGAGGTGGCCACGATGACCGACGGCACCGGCACCTCGTCCTACACCTACGACAACGCGGGCGAGCTCCTTTCGTACACAAACGGGGCAGGGGCGACGGTATCGTATGCCTACGACCCCGACGGCAACCCCACGACGATCACCTACCCGAACGGGGAGCAGGTGCAAAGGGCTTATGACGCACTGGGCCGCCTGAGCTCGGTCACCGACTGGCTCGGGGGGACGACCAGTTTCTCCTACGACGCGTCGTCAGACCTCACCGCCATGAGCCTGCCTAACGGGGCCAGCGAGTCGGCCGGCTACAACGCGGCGGCCCAGCTCACCTCGATCTCCGACACCGAGGGCTCGACGACGCTCGCCTCCTTCAGCTACGGCCGGGACAACGACGGGCTGCTCAGCTCCGAGACCGGCACCGGGGTGCCGGGGCCGGCGAGCACCAGTTACTCCTACAACGCCCTCCAGGAAGTGACCTCGGCCGGGACCGCCGCCTACAGCTACGACACGGCCCAGGACCTGACGGCCGGGCCGGGCGGCGTGGCCCAGGCCTTCAACGCCGACAGCGAGCTCTGCTGGTCCAAGGCCGGAGGTTCGGGGCCCTGCAGCTCACCTCCGAGCGGGGCCAGCACCTACACCTACTCCTCCGAGGGCAACCTCACCTCGGTGACGCCACCGTCTGGGACGGCGACTACCTACTCCTATGACGAGGCGGGCTCCTATGACGAGGCGGGCCGCCTCAGCGGCGCCACCACGCCTTCGGCCTCGGTGAGCTTCGCCTACGACGGCAACGGGCTCCGCCAGTCGGAGACGAGCGGTGCCGCCACGACGCAGTTCACCTGGGACATCACCCCCTCGGTGCCACAGCTCCTCTCTGACGGCACCAACTACTACATCTACGGCCCCGCCGGGACGCCTTTCGAGCAGATCTCGGTCGCCTCCGGCACCCCCACATACCTGCTCGCCGACCAGCTCGGCTCGACGAGGCTGCTCACCAACGCCTCGGGCAGCGTGACGGCCAGCTTCAGCTACGACGCCTACGGCAACCTCACAGGCTCCACCGGTACGGCCACCACGCCCTTCATGTACGCCGGCGCCTACCTCGACTCGCTGACGGGCCTTTACTACCTCCAGGCCCGTTATTACAGCCCACTGACGGGGCAGTTCCTCTCGCTCGACCCTGCCGTCACCGAGACACTTTCGCCCTATGCGTACGCCGGCGACGACCCTGTCAATAGCAGTGACCCGAGCGGCCTATCAACCAACGCGTACTGCGTTTCTCTCCAAGGCATCTTTGCAAAGATCGTTGGTGTTGGTGGGCAACTCGAAGGATGCTTGGTGGAAACGAGCACAGCCGAAATTGGCGTCACACTGACCGTTGGTGGTGGAGCCGTGCTCGCTGCCGATCATTCCTGGGGCCTCGCTCTCGTGAACGAGAAGAGCAATGCTAATTACATCTCGCAACTGCGCGGATGGTTCGATTTCTATTCTGCGGGTGCAGCCGGTACGCTAGGTATCCCTCTATCTTTTGGGATTGGGCCAGGTGTCAGCTTGGGCGGCTATATCGGGTGCGTAAACGGGCAACAAATTGTAGGCGGTGCTTTTGGTCTAGGCGTCGCGAAAACTGGGGTATCATTGCTTGGCGGCCGTTCTTACACCTTCTACACCACGTTCGGTGGTTTAACTGCCTTCTTTGCAAAGATACTTTTCGCCGGGATCAAGTATACGGCAGGTGTTGCTGCGCAGCCTGCCGCTTGGCTCGTTCAACAGCTCACATCATTTATAGCCAACCATATACCAGAGTCGTGGATCCCATCTTCTTAGTGGCTTTCGTTCTACTGATATTCGTCCTCATCATTGCGCGCGAGCGGTACAGGGTGAGCACTCGGCAGGCGTCACGTTACAAGTTGGCGAGGAGCCATGTTGTTAGGGAGGTGGCAGCATTTCCCTGTGGAGACGCGTTCACTTGGGACGTCCTCGGATACCGTTGGAGGCGGCGCGCGCGAGATGACTGGACGCATTATATGGCTCGGATGACAGTCACCCAGTCAGCACTCTACCTCTATTACCGCTTGTTCCTCGTCCCTATGCTTGGTATCCCACTGATCCTACCGTCATACCGCATACCGCTCCGCGAGATTATCAACTTCCACGTTCTAGAAGAAGCTCAACCGCCAGCACTCCTTCGTGCACTCGGCTCAAAAGCGATGAATCGCTTAGCGGTTGAAACGCAGAGCGGCACGTGCACGGTTGAGTTTGCGAAGACGGTCGACATCCAAGCAGTGCAGCGGACCCTGACTGAGTTGGCATGATGGCCCAGTTCTCCCGAAGCTGTCCCCAGCCGCAAGGTAGACAGCGCCCTTGGGGAGAGAGAACCGCTGCCAGGCGCATGGGTGGCTTTGGCCGGCCTACTTCTGGTTTGACGCTCGTCCACGAGCCATGAGACTGTCCTACAACGCCCTCCAGGAAGTGACCTCGGCCGGGACCGCCGCCTACAGCTACGACACGGCCCAGGACCTGACGACCGGCCCGGGCGGCGTGGCCCAGGCCTTCAACGCCGACAGCGAGCTCTGCTGGTCAAAGGCCGGAGGTTCGGGGCCCTGCAGCACGCCCCCGAGCGGGGCCAGCACCTACACCTACTCCTCCGAGGGCAACCTCACCTCGGTGACGCCACCGTCTGGGACGGCGACTACCTACTCCTATGACGAGGCGGGCTCCTATGACGAGGCGGGCCGCCTCAGCGGCGCCACCACGCCTTCGGCCTCGGTGAGCTTCGCCTACGACGGCAACGGGCTCCGCCAGTCGGAGACGAGCGGTGCCGCCACGACGCAGTTCACCTGGGACATCACCCCCTCGGTGCCACAGCTCCTCTCTGACGGCACCAACTACTACATCTACGGCCCCGCCGGGACGCCTTTCGAGCAGATCTCGGTCGCCTCCGGCACCCCCACATACCTGCTCGCCGACCAGCTCGGCTCGACGAGGCTGCTCACCAACGCCTCGGGCAGCGTGACGGCCAGCTTCAGCTACGACGCCTACGGCAACCTCACAGGCTCCACCGGTACGGCCACCACGCCCTTCATGTACGCCGGCGCCTACCTCGACTCGCTGACGGGCCTTTACTACCTCCAGGCCCGTTATTACAGCCCACTGACGGGGCAGTTCCTCTCGCTCGACCCTGCCGTCACCGAGACACTTTCGCCCTATGCGTACGCCGGCGACGACCCTGTCAATGCAAGTGACCCGACGGGGTTGTCCTGCAGCACTTGGCAATGGGTCCTTGCACCAGGTCCATGTGAGCTCGACAAACTGATCTACGGAGGCCACCCGAGTGGCACCTTCACTTGCAGGAGCCCTGCCTCGCCCCCCAACACACGGTTCCTCGCTTCCTCCCTCATAATCCCGTGTGGGAGTGGGCCACTTGCCGCCGGAAGTTTGGTGGCCGGCTCGTCGGCGGCTGAGGCCCGTGCAGCCGCGGAGCGCTCCGGCTATCGGATCCCTCCCAACTACGTGGCAGAACGCGCGAGTAACAACAAAGGCTGGGTCTTCAGGGCACCTGAAACACAAGGCAATGCCAACATTGTTCGAGTGGAGGAGCCTGATGAGCAGAACCCGACCGGAGCGGTACGTTACTACAATTCATATGGTCAACCTCTAAATGCCCAAGGAAAACCAGGTCCGAACGAAGAGACACACCTGCCTCTAAGACCCGGCGACGAGGATAATCCTGAGGCACCCGAAGAGCCGCTGGACCCGCTGTCCGCCTACTACACGGCCGTGTGTGGAGCGGGCTGGTTAGCTTAAGGATCGGGAGGTGTCAATGTCACGATCAGACATGAATATTGACACCGGCGGTGAGCAGTGGGACTTGCCGATCGTCGGATTTGAGGTTCTGGAGGTTTGGTTTAGCGGCGAAGCTTACCTAATCGTGTACGGAAACCGAGCTGATAGTGCACTCACGGAGGCCCCGCACGCCCGGCTATCCTTGGGCGGGTCCTTTAGCCTTGTCGAGCCGGATGGCCGTCGCTGCTCGCTCGACGCAACTGGCCCGTGGGAGGCTCTCGTCCCACTTCTGTCCTTAAGACACGCTGCTATTGAGTCAGCTATCACAGACCGCGATGGCCATCTGGAAGTGAGATTCGAGCCGGGCTTCGTACTTGCCGTTGAACCCCAACCCCGGTACGAAGCCTGGGGAATGTCCGGACCTGCGTCCTTGATCCTCGCCTGCCCGCCAGGAGGCGGGGACCCTAGAATTAGTACGTGACCTATAGCGGCTCAGAGTGCGGTATCGGCGGCTCGATCCAGTACCTGGAAACGCATTGCCCTTCCCAATCTTCGGCACCTACGGAACCAACGACATTCCCCCAACCCTTCACGCCTGCTTGAACATGTAGAGAAAGTCCTCACAGCCTGGGGGACCAGGGAGAGCGCGGGCCGGTCGGGTGCCGAAGGCGGCCCGAGCCGGCCCGCGGTAGCTCCGCAGAGGCAGTGGGCCGCGAGCGGCTGGGCGCCACCTGGCTGACCAGCCAGGTTCACCACTACCTGGAGGCGTCGGGGGTGGGCAAGCCCGGTAGTTGCCATCTTTTCCGGCACTCGGCTGCGACGTTGATGCTCGAAGGCGGGGCCGATGTCCGCTACGTCCAAGAGCTCCTGGGCCATCGTTCGCTGGCCGCCACCCACATCTACACCCGGGTCTCCCCCGAGCGCCTCGCCGCCGTGCACGCCGCCACCCACCCCGGCGCTGTCCTGCCCGGTCACGAGGCCTTTCCTCTTTAGCCGCTGAGCTGCGCTGTCGCGCACTCCAGCGGGGAGGAGCTGCGATACTCGTAGCTGTGAGCGAGCCTGCGCTGGTGACCTCGGGCCGCCGAAAACACGCGTTCGCGCCTCGTGCCCTCCGTGACGGCCTGAACTGGCCCCGCCACCGCCACGCCAGCGCACGTCAGAGGGCCTTTTGCCCCTCCCGCCGCCTACGGCACGCGTCGGGAACTTCTGTCGCCGGCGACGACCCAGTGAACGCGAGCGACCCGGCGGGGCTTTGTTCCTGGTACAACTTGTATTGCGAAGCCTTACAGCCGCTCGGCCACTTTATTGCTGGTCATGCTGTCGAAATTGGTTTCATCGTGGTCGGTACGGTCGTCATAGTAGGGGGCGTCGTTCTCACCGGTGGGCTCGCGGTAGCCTTGGAGGCTGCTGCCACTGCGGCTGCAGAAGAGGGCACTGATGCTGTAGCATTTGAGGTGATCAGCACAGCAGCTTATGGTGCATTTGTCTTCCTTCCCGGGCTGACAGCCAGTGCGGCAGGTGGCTATCTCGTTTACGTAGGAACCAACCTTCCTCCCACGGGCCTTTCGAAACGGTCCTCTTGCCGGACAAAATAAGCGCATGAGCGACCCAACTCCAGTCCAACGACTAGTTCGTCTTTTTGACCGCATGACGCTCTTCGGCGGTCTATTGCTAGTAATCGCACTTTTATGGGGTGTAGTGGCTAGGAGTTTGGCCCATGGAGCAATCGTCGCGATTGCGGTGGCTGGAGGAGTAGCTACCCTAGTAGGAATTTGGGAGGGGCGAAGGCTTCGCAGAATCCTTGCTAAGCGGAGATCTGAAAGGCACGTCGAGTAATCGAGCGTTCCTCCCTTGCTTGAGCTCGAAAGCCTCTGTCCATGACCACTCCCAACGACACCGATCTACACCTGTGGCGTGTGAGACCGGCCGGACGCTGGGCTGCGGTGATCGTGGTCCTCGGATGGCTGGCTCTGACAGTTGGGATAACTGCAGAAGGAGGCGTGGCGGGTACAAGTGGGGGAGGCCGGTGACGGAGGCCCGGCCACGTCAGCGTCAAGGCGGTCCTGGCTTGCCAGAGACGTGCAATGCTGTGGGCTCGCAAGCCGCCCACGGTGTGGAAAGGCCGCTCGCTCGTCGAGAGTTGACATCTACGTACTAAAGGCACGTGCCCGCTGGACGCCGGAGTAACGTCAGCAGCGAAGCGCGCAGGTCCCTGGCCCCAAAGGAAATGCTTCTGGTTCAAGCGATCAGGCGGTGCTGGTTGGCGCGTTGCACGGCTCGGTAGACAGTGGAGCGGGCTACGCCGAAAAGCTCAGCGAGCTCTGCAGTGGTGTGCTGGCCGGCTGCGTAGAGCTCGACCAGGTGCGCCTCCTGTTTCGGCGTGAGCTTGGGCTGCTTGCCACGGAGCCGCCCCTTCGCCTTGGCGACCTTCATGCCCGCGCGGGTGCGCATGCGGATCAAGTCGGCCTCGAACTCGGCGATCATGGCGAGCACATTGAAGAGGAGCCGGCCGACCGGGTCGGCCGGGTCGTGCACGGAGCCGCCGATGTTCAGCTTGACACCGCGGTTGGTGAGCTCCTCGACGATGTCGCGTGCGTCGGGCAACGAGCGGGCGAGGCGGTCGAGCTTGGTGACGACCAAGGTGTCCCCGTCGCGGCAGGCGGCGAGCGCTTCACGGAGGCCGGGGCGCTCCCGGTTGGTGCCGGTGAGGCCGTGGTCCACGTAGGTGCGTTTCGGTGCGACACCGAAGGCCCGCAGCGCGTCGCGTTGGGCGGTGAGGTCCTGGTCTTCGGTCGAGACCCGGGCGTAGCCGATCAGCACATGCGAGACTGTAGCGGTTGGCCTCCCCTCACCGGGCACTTCAACGGGTGGGCCTTACGGGACACCAAATCTCTAGGGTGCACGGCAAACCGAGTGGATGATCGCCGCTGCCCGTTGAGGGGCCGTCTTACGGGACAGCACTGCGCCGGGCCCCTCCGCCTTCAGTCGATCAGGAGCTTCTCGTCGCCAAAGTTGGCAACGACCTCCAGTTGGCCGCCCAATGCTTCTACGTAGGCTCTCAGGGTCCCCACTTCGGTGCGCGCTATGTCACCCCGCTCTATGCGCGACACCCGCGATTGGGAGACACGCATCAGACTGGCGACGTCTTCTTGGTTCACGTGCTGGGCTTCGCGCACTTGGCGCAAGCGGTACGCCCGGACGCGCCCGTCGAGATCCCGGCGGCGCTCGGCTACCCGGTCTTCGTCGAGATCGGCCTCCGAGCGGACGTCCTTCCAGCGTCGAGCCATGCCTACTTCCTTTCCTCCTCGTACTCGCCCGCCAACCACCGCTCGTAGCGGCCCTCAGGCAGTGGGACGTTGTCTTGGTACCAGTGCTGCCAACCGCCGGCTTTGTCACCTGCGACGAGCAGCACTGCCCGCCGTGTCGGGTCGAAGACGAAGAGCAGGCGCACTTCGCCCGCCCCGGCGGAGCCCGGCCGGAGCTCTTTTAGGTTGTGGAGCTTGGAGCCCTTCACCACGTCGACCAGTGGCCGCCCGAGCGTGGGGCCGTCGGCCTCGAGCTTGTCGATGGCGGCGGCCACCAGCTCTGCGGTCCTCGCATCTGTCTTGGCGAGGGAGAGGAACCAATCGTCACCTCGTCAAGCAAGACAACCTCCCAGGTCACGGCTCAGTATACCGTCAGCATTCTAGAATGTCAGGGTTGTATTCCGAGGGGCTTTTGCAGAAGGTCGACAAACCAGGGACCGAACCCCACTTCAGCCGTCAGGCCCATCCTCTCGAGGAAAGCCTTTGACAGCCATTTCGGCCATGGCGACTTCATCGACCTCGCCAGCGGCGATGGCGAACATCTGTTGACGGCGTCATCGGCATCGACTTTAAGGTCGCGACCGTTGAGGAGGCAGAACATGGTGAGGCAGCCCCAGGCCAGTCGCTTGTTGCCGTCAGGGGGCGGATGGTTGCGAGAGATCTGCACGGCAAGCACGGCGGCCTTGTCTGCGAACTCCGGGTACAGCTCGTAGCCGCCGGAGCCGGACTGGGGGGCATGCAGGGCGGAGTCGAGCAACCCGACGCCGGCTGCTTTGGCCAACACGGCGTGGCCCATCCCGGTGACGTGACGGCTTCAGCGATGACGAGCGCTTCGGCCAAGGTGATGCACCTCACTCGGCGAGACGATCCAGGATTTCCTTGTCTCGCTCGGTGATCCGGCGCAGGTGGTCCATGAACGTCTTGTCGGCTCTGACTCTTTCGACTTCGGCGACGAGCGCGTCGACTACTACGGCGTTGACGCTGACGCCTCGGCCGCGAGCGACTACTTCGACCTGGTCGGCGAGGTCCTCGGGGAGTCGAACGGTCGTGGTTCTTCTCGTCATGCCATCATGATAGCACGGCGTCAGACGGATCAGAACGTGAGCGCAGATCATGGGGCAGGCTTCTCCGGCCGAAGTGAACCCCGAGCAAAATCGGCGTTATCGGGTAGCGCAAGAGCTCAAGATCATGGAAGACACGACGCTGCAAGGCGGCATCGAATGTTCAACACGGTCACAGCGACGGGCCATGCTCAGCATCCGTGATCAGCCCGTAAGCTGGCGAAGGCCGCGCGAGGGCTGCCGCGTTCACGGCCGCCGGGCTTCGCATCGGTCGCGCCAAACCGTCGAGTTGGTCGCGGTAGGCGTCCAGGCCACTGGCAAGTCCTCCGGCCGAGCGCTGCGCTTCGAGCCACCGACGAGCGGGTTCCCCAGCGCGTGCCCGGTAGCGCTGCAGCGCCGCGGTCAGCTGTGCCACCTTGGCTTCGGCGCTGGCGACCTCGCCATTGAGGCAAGCCAGCGCGGGCCCAACCAGAATGTCCCATCGGCGCTCCCCCTGATGGGCCCCTTATGGGCCGCGTCGGCTAAGGAGGCCAGGGTCCCTGGCCCCGCCGACGCCGAAGACCGCGTCGTAGGCGCCCGCCGTGACGGGTCCGCTCAGGCCGAGCGCGCCTGCGCCCGAGCCTCCCCAGGCCAGCGGCATCTCGCCTCGCGAGGCGTAGTAGGCCATGGCCATCCCGGGGTAGTCGTCGGCCCGCCCGAGCACTGTCGCGCGGTGGTACTCGACCGACTCCGCCCCCATCATCCGCATCCAACCCACAGCCCCGCCTCGCCCCGACAAAACCGACGCCGCTATTTCAAGGCAAGCCGCCGGGTCGCGGCTGCCCGTCCGCTGTAGCCCCGGCGGGACGGGGCCGTGCCGGCACGACCTGTGGCGGCATGTCGGCGCCCGTGGAGTGGCGGTCGAGGACGGCGTCCATGCGGTCTGCCAGTTCGCGCTCACGTTGCTGGGTGCTGTGCTGGTAGATCAGGCTCGCTCGCATCGTCGAGTGTCCGAGCCGTTCCATCAACTCTTTGGTCGTTGCGCCGAGCTGAGCGGCCAGCGTCCCGCCATGGTGCCGGAGATCGTGGAAGTGCAAGCCTTCCAGGCCGGCCGCAGCTGTGGCCCTGCGCCAGACGAACGCCCACCGGGCCCGGTGCATCGGCAAGCCCTCGTCGCTCGTGAACACGAGGGCATCGGGCCTGGGACCGACGTACGTGGCGAGGTGCAGGTCCAACATCGCCGCCAACCTGGTCGGGATCACGACAACGCGGCTGCCTGCCGCGCTTTTGGGCGGCCCGACGACACGTTGCTTGCCGACATTCTGGGCCTGCTTGGTGACGCTGAGGGTGCGGTGCAGCAGATCGACGTCTTGGCGCTCCAAGGCAAACAGCTCGCCCCCGCGCAAGCCGGAAAGAGCGGCGGTCCAAGCAAGGGCCTCGTAGCGGTGGTCGCTCGGTTTGTGGTTACGGCGGGAGTAACGATCATTGAGGTTGGCTACGACGGCCTCGATCATTTCCAAGGTCGGCTTGGGCCTTTCGGAGGCCGGCTCGGTCCCGGCGCCCTTGATCGCGCAAGGGTTGAAAGGGATAACTCCGTCCGAGGCTGCCTCTCCGAGGATTGTCCTAAGGAGCCGGTACGATTTGGCTGCCTGTCCCGGCGAGTGCCTCGCCGGGACCTGAGCGTGCCACGAGCGGACGAGCGGCGTCTTGATTTCTGCCAGCTCCCGGTCCCCAAGGGGGGAGGATGATCCGCTCGAGTAAGCCCGTCACCAGTTCCAGAGTCCGGGGGCGGTAGTGACCGGTGTTCTGCTTGCGGTCGAGCCAGCCGGCGACGTAACGGGCGAGGGTCTCACGGCCGGCCGTGGGGTCGGTCCAGACACCACGGTTGATATCAGCTTGGACGTTCGCCAGCCAGGCGCTGGCGTCGGCCTTCGACGGGAAGGTAGAGGGCGCGACGAACCGTTGGCCATTTACTTTGTAGCTGGCCTGCCACGAGGTCTTGCCAGCCGGGCGGATGTTGCCGAAGACCCTTCGCCGAGTCGCCATGAGGGCTCCTTTCGTCGAGCCGTCACCGTAACGCTCGAGAGGAGCTAGTTACAGTGGAGTTACAGTGCGAGGGTCCCGCGCCTTGGGGCCGATTACTCTCACTGCCCGTGAGCAGCTACTTTATGCGAGCGGGCGACGGGAATCGGACCCGCACCACCAGCTTGGAAGAATGATTTTGGCCAACTTCGCTACATGCGTGGATTTTCATAAATGGCTTCTGAGCAGCTTCTCTCGTTGCCGTCCCGTGCCGCCCTGAGCCGTCCCGGACCCCCTCATTCGCGCACGATCGCGCACGGATCGCGCACGCGCGTCACAGGGCCTGGTTATTCTCAGCACGATGCCATCGGCCCGCCGCCGCCACTTCGGGTCCGTCCGCAAGCTCCCGTCCGGGCGCTACCAAGCCGGTTACCACAACCTCGGCGAGCGCCACTTCGCTTTGGGCACTTTTGCTACCAAAGCCGATGCTCTCGCTTGGCTTTCCACCGTCGAGGCCGACATCCACCGAGGCCAGTGGGTTGACCCCGGCGCAGGCAGAGTGACGTTCGGGAATTACGCCGATACCTGGCTTGCCCAACGCTACGAGCTCCGGCCGCGAACTGTCGAACTCTACAGGAGCATCCTCGGCTGCCACCTCCGCCCGGCATTTGGCCAGGTGCCGTTGGCCCAGATCACTACCGTCGTCGTTAGGTCGTGGTACGCCGAAGTGGCGAAGGAGCGCCCGCTTGTTGCAGCCAAGAGTTACCGGCTGCTGCGGACGATGCTCAATACGGCCGCAACCGATGGGCTCATCGTTGCCAATCCGTGCACGATAAAGGGCGCGGGCGTTGAGCGGACAGCCGAACGAAAGATCCCGACTCTGGAGACCGTTTATGCCATTGCCGACGAGGCAACCGACCGTTACCGAGCGCTAGTCCTGACGGCGGCACTGGCGGGGCTACGACTAGGCGAGCTGTCTGCGCTGACGCGCCGCCACATCGACCTTGTCCACCGGACGATCACCGTTGAAATGCAGGCGCAGCAAGTCGCCGGGAGGGGCAGGGTGTTGGGGCCGCCCAAGTCGAAGGCGGGTGTGAGGACTGTCGCCGTACCCTTGGCCCTCGCGGAGGTGCTGGACGCGCACTTGGCGACTTTCGTCGGGCCTGGCGCCGACGCCTTGGTCTTCACGGGCGAGAAGGGCGCGCCAATTGTCAGGACGAACTGGGCGCATCGTTTCGCGAAGGTCACGTCGGCGGCCGGGGCCGCGGGCCTTCACTTCCACGACCTCCGCCATGTCGCAGGGACTCTGGCTGCCGCCACTGGGGCTTCGACAAGAGAAGTGATGGCGCGCCTCGGCCACTCGACTCCTCGCGCCGCGCTCATCTACCAACACGCCACCGCGGAGCGGGACCAGCAGATCGCGGCTGGTATCGACGCCATCCTGCAAGCTGCCAAGGACGCACCGGCCGCCCCGGTAGTCAGGATCCGGCGCCCCGCACCGGGCAAGTGACCGTTCCTCGCCCCGCCGCCGCCCCGGCGACAGCTGACAGTGGGGCGGGACTTTGAGCTCGCCGGTCGAGCCCATCGAGGGCTATCTGCCAGACGGAGAGGTGCTCGTCCCCGATGGCCAGTACGTCATTCGCGGTTGGCCGCTCACGACCGCTGGGCTGCTCGCCAACGCCCAAGCGACCGCCAGCCGCTACTCGTACCGGGCAGAGCCGTTCCTGGCGGTCTCGGTGGAGATGACCATGCCGGGCTGGGACGCTGAGCGGATCCTGTCCGGACGCCGGGTGCGCACGCGGCGCTCCTATGCCATGGTCCTTGCCCGCTCGGTCCTGCGTGGCGGTTTCGAGCTTCTGCCCACTTTCGACGCGCCCCACTACAGCGTTGTTATGCGGTCCTACACTGATGACGAAGCCCAGCGCCTGCTGCATGCGCTCGGCGACAAGCTTGCCAACCCCTTCTACGTAAGAAGCCAGCGATGAGCAATACGCCAGCGGTCATGGTTACCCTCCCCGCCGATGCGAACCAGGTGGACAACACGGGCTACGTATGGGCTTTCCTGGACGCGGCCAACGAGCCTGTTCGCGTCCGGCCCGGCGCAGTCATCGTCGCCGGGGACGAGACGGAGCCCTTCATCGCGAGGGTGGTCGACCAGGTCGACGGGCCTGGTGGCCGGAGCATTGTCCACCTCGACGTCCTCGGTGTTCCCGAGGACGTCGTGGACGAGCTCCGGCACGCGAAAGTGATCGCCTGACCGGGATTGCCGAAGGACGCCCTTCGCGTTGGTGGGCGGCACCTCGGCGCCACCGGCGAGGGCCTTCACCTGACGGCGGGCACACGGTGGGCAGCAATGAAAGCGTCTAGGTCGGCGACGCGGAAGCGGACGCGCC
>JAJYMM010000160.1 GCA_021787035.1 Actinomycetes bacterium | reverse complement strand
CGACCCGCCCAGCGCTCGCCCTTACACCCGCCGTGCCCATGACCAAGCGGTCGTAGTGCGTCTTCCAGGTCCGGCGGGTATTTCGGCTACCGGCGTTGGCAAGCACTTGCTTTACATGCTCTTCGACCGTCGGGAAGGTGGCCGACGTGACCATGTGGCGCGCCAAGTCCTCTGCGCTGAACCCACTGTGGGCAAGCATCGTCGCGATGCTCGACAGCAGGGCTTCACCTGCGACCTGGCTCATTGCTGGCCTACGCTTGAGCGTCCTACCGCGCGTGCCGGCGGGCTCGAGCACCAACCAGTGGCCTTCACGCCACGCGCGCATGTCACCCGGCTCCCAACCAAGCTGTCCGACGGCATCAGCTACGCAGGCGCGGCCCTTTTCGTCCAAGCACGCGATCTGGGGCAGCCCAGGCAACTCGGGCAGGCGCGCGCCGAAGGCCAGGATGTCGGCCAGCACCGGCACGGCCCGGCCCCCGGGGCGCCGTTGGGCCTCCGAGCCGGGCCCAGCGCGGCCCAGTCGCTCGATGACGATCTCGGCACGGCGCCGGGCTGTCAGGCTCATGTCCTCGACGGTCGGACGCGCCGGTGGTGGCGCAGTCGCCGTTTTAGTTGCCCCCGTGGCGCGCCGGCCGACTACGTCCAGCGGCTTGGGAGCTGCGGTGGTGCGGCCGGGCCCCTGGTGCCCGTGGCTGCTCCGGTGCTCAGCTCCCCGCCTTACAGGGGAGCCGCTTGGCTCTTTACCTGGTGGGGAGCTCCCCACCCCTGAGTGGGCGCGGAGGGACTTGAACCCTCACGGCCTCGCGGCCAATGGATTTTGAGTCCACCGTGTCTGCCATTCCACCACGCGCCCTAGCTGGTTTTCCTGTTCCCAACGCCTGCGGCACCGCTCGGTAGGCGCCTTTGCCCTCAGACTGCCCTTGAGCACGTCACCCGCCGCCTGGTTGGAACCGGCGGGCAGGAGGGAAACCGCACCATGGCAGAGCAGTTCAGTCCAGCCGGAGGACGCCAGCAAGGACAGGGGCCCCTGAAGCGACGGTGACGGGCGGCGGCAGGTCATTGGGAATTATGAGCATACGACACCAAGCGGCAGCGGGTCACCACGAGCCGCCCCAGCCACGCGCGCCCGCCGGGTCCCCCCGTGCGAGCAGGACAGAGCAACCACCCGCAGCGACGCCGGGCGGTCCGGCCCGCCAGACGTCGCTAGCGGGGCCGCCGGCTCTCAGGCTCCGACGGCGGCCTCCTGCAGCTCGCAGGTCCCGCTCACCTACGTCGCGCGCGGGCTGGGGCTGCGAAGGGGCCCGTGGCCCAAAAAAATGTGCCGATAGTGGGGCGCCGGGGCCCACTGTTGTTACTTTTTTGGCCCCCGGGGAGCCCATTTTGTATCAATAGTGGGCTTCGCTCAGCGACTATCGGCACCTTTTTGGGGCCGCTCCACGACCGCCGTGCGGTACCCCTCCCCCGCGAGGGCCCACGCTAAGTACTTACCTGCCTCGCCACTGCCGATTACAAGGACGTCGTAGGCGGGATCCGTCAACGTCTCGGTCACGACCTCTGTCCCGTCGCTCGCTCCAACCTCACGTTCTCATTATCGAGCCTCGCCGATCGGCTGACATCTGTCATCTGACGATGCTTGTGCGGGCCTATTTCGTCGAAAAAGGCGCCCGGTCACCCGGGGGAAATGGAGGACAAGGGTTAGCGCCCACAAGCCGAGCGTCGCCGCAGCGGCCACGCCGGCGAACCGAGCGATCCAAGGGACGCCTAGCAGACGGCCTACCTGAGCGGCACCCAGGGCGTAGACGCCGGTCGAGAACGTGGGGGGCCATGGTGGCCTCCCAGCCAACCGTCGCAACCGAGCCACGTAGCGTGCGCTGCCGGCAAGCACGAAGACCGCCACGACACTGCCGGCGGCCCAGAACACCAGGGCCGCCCAACCAAACTCGCGAAGCGTGGCTGCGGCTTGGCCACCTGGGCCTACCGCGCTGACCCGGCCGAGAACGGCGGCCGAGAGCCCACCGCACCCGGCCGCGACCCACCACGGGGACAGGGGCGCACCGCTGAGGCCGTGCGCGGCGAAGCGGGCTATGGCAAGGCCGAGGACCATGAGGTAACCGACGGCACCCATCCCAGCTACCACCACTGCGAGCCATCCCAACGCTGGACCCTCGCCCGCCACCTTGCTGGCCACTGCAGCAGTTCCGGTCGCGTCCGCCAGCAGGGCGGCGGGGGCGAGGAACCAGGCGCCGCCCACCGCGCCGAGCCCTGGCCAGCCCGCAGCAACGGGCACCAAAACGGTCGCTACGAGCACCCCGTCGCCGCCCACGCCAAGGTCACGACCACAATTGCGCTCGTCGCTGCCACTCCGGTCCCGATCGCACCGGTCCCGATCGCACCGGTCCCGATCGCACCGGTCCCGATCGCACCGGTCCCGATCGCACCAGTCCCGATCGCACCGGCTGCGGGCGCCGGGCCCCTCAGCCCAGCCAGGCCGCTGCCGATCACGGCCAGGCCTATCGGGACGGTGAAGTCGCCGAAACGGGTGGCCGCGGCGCGCCGCGGCCACCGTCTTGGGAGACGCGGCCCAAAGAAGACCCCGGCAGCGGTTATGCCCACTGCTATGGCAATTGTCACCCACAGGAGAGGTCCTCGCAGTACACCGACTCCAGCCGGAGCGGCCAGTTGCGAAGCCGCCCCGGTAGCCATTACCGCTCCGAACGGCAGTGCTGGCCGGGCCGCCTCGGGCACCGCACCGTTTTACCGCCTTGCCGACGTGTCGCTACCTTGGCCCTCATCCAGCCTCGCCCGTCTGCGGGCATGGCAGACAGCGCGCCCCGGAACGTCGATTGTTACCATCCCGGTCGCGAGTAGGTCAGAATGTTGCAAGACCTAAGGAGGGTGCCAGTGCCGGCGTTCGTATTCCCAGGGCAAGGGTCCCAGAGGCCAGGGATGGGCGGGCCTTGGCGCGACCACCCGAGCTGGGAGATCGTCCAGGACGCTTCCCGCCTGGCGGGTCGTGACATCGGTTACCTCCTCCTAGAAGCCGGCGCCACCGAGCTCGCCGAGACGAGGAACGCCCAGCTCGCCACGTTGGTGAGCAGCCTCGTAGTCCTTGATGCCGTAGAGCGCCTGGGCATAGAGCCCACTGCGTGCGCCGGCCACAGCCTGGGCGAGTACACGGCCCTCGTCGCTGCCGGTGCGCTCGCCTTCGACGATGCCGTCCGGCTCGTGAGCGAGCGCGGCGAGGCCATGCAGGAGGTGGCCGAAGAGAGCCCGGGCGTGATGCTGGCGCTCTCCGGCATCGACGACGAGGCGGCGCGCATCGCTTGCCGGCGCGCCGACGGCGACGTCTGGATGGCCAACTCAAATGCCCCAGGCGAGTGCGTGATAGCCGGGCGGCCCGACGCTGCCCGGCGGGCGGCTGTAGTGGCCCGCCAGCTCGGCGCGACATCGGTGAAGCAGCTGGCCGTGAGCGGCGCCTTCCACACAGCGCTCATGGCCCCAGCCCAGCCGCGCCTGCGCAAGGCGCTCGACGAGTCGACGCTCTACCCCCTGGCCATGCCGGTGGTCGCCAATGTCGACGCCCTCCCGCACACGGACCCCGACGAGTGGCCGTCGCTCCTGTCCGCGCAGCTCCGCAGCCCTGTCCGCTGGCGCCAGAGCGTCCTCGCCCTGACTGACATGGTTGGCGCCGGAGAGCGGGGAGGCGACCGCCTGTTCTGCGAGCTTGGCCCCGGTGGGCCGCTTTCGGCCATGGTGCGTGCGACCGCCCCGGGCACCTCGACCTTGGCGATCGCAACCCCCGACGACCTCGACATCCTGGTCGCCACGCTCGCCGGTGAGGCGGCCGCAGCACCTTCTGCTCATGCAGGCCACGAAGGGGAAAGGCTCTACGTTTTCGAACGCCTGGTCGTGAGCCCTTGTGCCGGCCTGTTCGAGCTCCCTCCCTCCACGGTTCCCCCATCCGGCGACGGGCTCCCAAGGCCCATAGCTATCGGGGACCTGGTCGGTGCCGTGTCGGGCACGGAGGTGAGGAGCCCGTTCGCCGGCGAGCTGATGGGCGTCCTCGCCCAGCCCGGCGAGCGCGTACAAACCGGCCAGCCGCTCGCGTGGCTCAGGTCCCGCTGAAGCCATGCCTTCCCCTGCCGAGGTCCCGATGGCAAATGGCATTACCGGCTGCGCAATAACAAGCTGGGCGACCGCTCTCCCCGAGCAAATCGTCACCAATTTCGACATAATGACCCTTTTCGATACGAGCGACCAGTGGATCGTCGAACGCACCGGGATAAGGCAGAGACGGGCCGCTGACGGTCCTTTTGTCCACCCGGCGCCGTCTGGGTCCCCAGAAGGGGGGATGGGCACGACGGCCAAGCTGGCCACCCGGGCCGCCAGCTCGGCACTCGAAAAAGCGGGCCTCACGGGCCGCGAAGTTGACTTGCTCCTCCTCTGCACGACGAGCTCAGACCAGCTCGTGCCGGCCACGTCGTCACCGGTCGCCCACGCCCTTTCGATAAGGGGCGGCGCCATGGACATAAACGCCGCCTGTGCCGGCTTCACCTACGGTCTCATCACGGCAGCCTCGTTTATCGGCGCCGGCGCCGAACGGGTGCTCGTGGTCGGCGCAGAAACCCTCTCGCGGATAACCAATTGGCACGACCGCACCAACGCGTTCCTGTTTGGGGACGCGGCAGGTGCGGTGCTCGTGGAGGCGGTCCCCGGGGACACGTCACTGCTCGGGTGGGACATCGGCGTCGACGGGTCGCTCGTCGAGCTCTGCTACGCCGACCACGGAGGCACGGGCATGGCCATGAGGGGCCAGGAGGTCTTCCGGAGAGCGGTGCGCATCACGGTCGAATCCGCCTCGAAAAGCCTGGAACGGGCCAAGGTAGGCCCGTCCGACATTGCCCTCTTCGTGCCCCACCAGGCCAACTCGAGGATCATGAGCGCGATCGCCGAGCGCCTCGGGATCCCCGGCGAGCGCACCGCATCGGTGATCGAGGAGACGGGCAACACCTCTTCCGCTTCGATCCCCCTCGCCCTCGCCGCCGCCGCCGACGCCGGGCGCCTCACCCCCGGTGACCTCGTATTGTTCGCCGGGTTCGGGGCCGGCATGACGTGGGGGTCGGCTGTCTGGCGCTGGACGGGGGCGCGTGCAAGCTGATGCGCGCCGGCGGTTCACCGCCCCCCGGCGCGCCGCCAACTAGTGTGCTGGTCATCGAGTCCTGACTGAAATTGGGAGGCACAAACATGGGGCCCGAAGAATCCTTCGAGCAGTTCAAGCAGTGCGCCGTCGAGGTGCTTCAAGTCGACCCGGCAAAGGTGGTGCCTGAAGCCCGCTTCGCCGAGGACCTCGATGCCGACAGCTTAGACCTGGTCGAGCTGGTCATGGCGCTCGAGGAACGTTTTGGGATAGACGTCCCCGAATCCGAGCTCGAGGGCGTCGAGACGGTGGGGCAGGCGTACAAAGTCGTCGCCGCGAAGCTCTGACGCTACCTGATGCTCGCGCTCAGCCCCGCTCCCGACGGCACCGGCGGCATCGCCGGCCGGCGTGTCGTGATCACCGGCCTCGGCGTCGTAGCTTCCTGCGGGGTAGGACCAGAGGACTTCTGGCAGGGCCTCCTGGCAGAAGCGCCGGTAGGCCGTGAGCGCCCCGTGACGGGGTTCGACGCGAGCGGCCTGTTCGGGCCGAAGGAGGTACGTCGCGCCGACCGCTTCCTCCAGATGGCGGTGGGCGCAGCGGAGCAGGCCGTGCAGGGCGCGGGCGGCATCGAGGCCCTCCGGGGGGATCCCGAGCGCGCCGGGTCCTACATAGGCACTGGCGTGGGTGGGTTCCAGACCCTCTGCGAGCAGGACCGGATCCTCTTGGAGAAGGGCCCGGGCCGCGTCAGTCCCTTCCTCGTCCCAGGGATGATGTGCAACCGGGCTTCGGCCGAAATTTCCATGCGGTTCGGCATCCGCGGTCCCTGCGAGTGCACGGTCACGGCCTGCGCGGCCGGCACCCAGAGCATCGCCAACGCAGCGCGGCTCATAGCCACCGGGCGCTGCGACGTCATGGTGGCAGGCGGCAGCGAGGCGCCCATCTGCGAGCTCGGTGTGGCAGGTTTCGCCAACATGACAGCCCTCACCCGTTCGGGGATCTCAAGGCCCTTCGACGTCGCCCGCGACGGCTTCGTGCTAGGCGAAGGGGCGGGAGCGGTGGTGCTCGAGGAGCGTTCACGGGCCCTGGCGCGCGGCGCCCACGTGTACGCAGAGATCGCCGGTGCGGCGAGCACCGCTGACGCTCACCACGTGACCGCCCCCGCCCCCGACGGCGGCGGGGCGGCGCGCTGCATGGAGCTCGCCCTGGCGGACGCCCAGATTTCCCCGTCTCAAGTGACCCACATCAATGCCCACGGGACCTCGACGCCCCTGAACGACGCTGCCGAGGCGGAGGCCATCCACAAGGTCTTCGGGAGCCCGGGGCCGGCCGTCACCTCGATAAAGGGCGTAATCGGCCATACATTGGCGGCTGCCGGTGCAATCGAGGCTGTGGCCGTTGCCCTCTCGATCGAGCACGGCCTCATCCCCCCCACCGCCGGGACCAAAAACATCGACCCTTCCTGCGAGATCGACGTCGTGACCGGCGAGGCGCGCAAATGGGTGCCCGGGCCCGTCGTTTCAAACTCCTTCGGGTTCGGCGGCCACAACGGGTCGCTCGTCATCGTGCCGGCTGCGTGACAGACAGGGCAGACTGTCCTGACAATGGACATAGTCTCTGCTCTCTTCATCGAAAGCTTCGACCTCCGCCCCGTCCCCGGCCCCTCGACAAGGGTGGACCTGATAGGCGCCATGTTTTCGATGCCGGCGCCATCATCCCCGCCGGTGACGGTGACGCCCCACCTGATCGTCCTCATCCGCTCGAGGCGGGACGACCCGCCAAACGGGGTGCTCGAAGTCGTGTTCAGAGACGAGGCGGGAGAACAGGTCGCGCGTAACGTCTCGCCTTTCAACGTGGAGCCCGGCAAGTTCACTTACCGGCTCGTCCGCGGTGAGCTCGAGTTCAAGGACCTCGGGACGATCGAGGCCCACTGCCGGCTCATACCAGACGAACGCACGACCATCGTCCCGCTGACCCTTTTGGCACCGGTCAGCGGATAAGTTGGCGCCATGAGCGAGACCAGCACTAATCAGGCTTCCCCGCCAGGAAAGCCCCCCCGGGTCGAGCAGCCCGAGATCGAGCAGCCCGAGATCGAGCAGCCCGAGATCGAGCAGCCCGAGATCGAGCAGCTGGGCATCAACGTCGTCCGGGGCTTGGCCATGGACATGCCCAGGCTGGCCAACTCCGGCCACCCCGGCACCGCCATGGCGCTGGCCCCGCTCGCCCATGTGCTCTGGACGAGGGTCATGCGTTACGACTCGGGCGACCCGACCTGGCCAGACCGGGACCGCTTCGTCCTTTCCTGCGGGCATGCCTCCGTCCTGCTCTATTCGATGCTCTTCCTGACCGGCTACGGCCTGACCAAGGACGACTTGAAGGGGTTCCGCCAGCTGGGGTCGCGTACCCCCGGCCACCCCGAGTCGGCCGAACTTCCCGGCGTGGAGGTGACCACCGGACCTCTCGGCCAGGGAGTGTCCAACTCCGTCGGCCTCGCCATAGCCGAGCGTCGCCTCCGGGCAGACCACGGGCCTGAGCTGCAGGACCACTACACCTTTGTCTTGTGCAGTGACGGCGACCTGATGGAAGGCATCAGCCACGAGGCCGCCTCCTTGGCCGGCCACCTCGGCCTTGGCCGCCTGATCTGGATCTACGACGACAACCACATCACGATCGACGGGCCTACCGAGATCACTCTCGAAGACGACGCCTTGAAGAGGTTCTCTGCCTACGGCTGGCACACCGAAGACCTAGGCGAGGTGGCAAACGACACGGCCAAGCTGGAGGCCGCGGTCCGCCGGGCCATGGCCGAGGAGGACCGGCCGAGCTTCCTCCAGTTGCGGACCCACATCGGCTGGCCGGCGCCGCACATGACCGACAACCCAAAGGCCCACGGCGACCCCTTCGACCCCGAGGAGATCAAGGCCACAAAGCAGCTCCTCGGCCTCCCGCCGCAAGAGACCTTTTACGTGCCCGAGGAGGTCTTGGCCTATTACCGCAGGGCAGGCGGTCGCGGTTCCGCCCTGCGCAACGGCTGGGAATCGCGCCTTGCCGCCAAGCTGCCTCCCGGCACAGCCGACAGGGAGCGCTGGGACGCCCAGTGGGCTGGCCGAGGCCTCGACGGCTATGAAAAGCTCCTGCCGGTTTGGAAGCCGGGCGACAAGGTCGCCACGCGAGCGGCGCTCAAGACGTCCATAAATGCCGTGGTCGACGCGGTCCCGGGCCTCGTGGCCGGAGGAGCCGACCTCACGGGTAACACCGGCACAGGGCTCGACGGGGAGCCCCGCCAGGGTAAAGACCACCCCGAAGGACGCCAGGTCGCCTTTGGGGTCCGCGAGCACGCGATGGGCGGGGCCATGGTGGGCATGGCGCGACATGGCGGCGTGCTGCCCATCGGCGGCACGTTCTTCGTGTTCAGCGACTACATGCGGGGAGCCGTACGGCTGGCTGCGCTGTCCAACTCCAAGGTCATCTACTCCTGGACCCACGACTCTGTCGGCCTCGGCCAAGACGGCCCGACCCACCAGCCGGTAGAGCAGCTGGCGGCCATGCGGGCCATGCCCAACCTGCGCGTAATCCGGCCGGCGGACGCGAACGAGACGGCTCTGGCCCTAAGCGTCGCGATCGGCTCAGACGGCCCCACGGCCCTCATACTTTCCCGGCAGGTCCTCCCCGTGCTCCCAGGTACCGCGGAGCACGCCGAGTTCCTCCGCCGCGGCGGCTACGTGCTTCGCTCCGAAGGGAGCGCTGGCCCCGCGGCAAACGACGGAGCGGGCCCCGACATCGTGCTCGTGGGTACCGGGTCCGAAGTCGGCGTATGCCTCGGCGCCGCGGACCAGCTGGAGGCCGAGGGCACTCGCGTGCGAGTCGTCTCCTTGCCGTGCTGGGACATCTTCGAGGAGCAAGGAGAGGCCTATCGGGCCGAGGTGCTCGGCGATGGCGTGCCGGTGCTCGCCGTCGAGGCGGCGTCGTCGTTTGGGTGGGAGCGTTGGGCAGATGACACGGTCGCGCTCGACCGCTTCGGCGCCTCGGGCCCGGGCGCGGAAGTGCTCGCCCACTTCGGCTTCACGCCTGAAAACGTGGCAGCGAGAGCGCGCGCCCTGCTCGACGCCCAGCAAAAATCACCGGCGCGCTGAAGAGGAAAACCAGTTCGAATGGCCCCATAAGACGAGAGGAACCCAAATGACGCGACTGCACCAGCTCTATAGCGACACGGGCCAGAGCCCGTGGCTCGACAACCTGTCCCGCGACGCGATCCGAGACGGGCGCCTGGCAAATATGGTCGACCAGGGCATCCGTGGGGTCACTTCCAACCCCACGATCTTCCAAAAGGCCATGACGGGCACCGACGTTTACTCCGCGGACTTCGCCCGCTTGATCAAGACCGGCAGCGTTGAGCAGGCCTTCTGGGAAATGGCGTCCGCCGACGTAACGGCGGCGCTCGAGATCTTCCACCCCCTTTACGAACAGGGCGGCGGCAGCGACGGCTTCGTCTCCTTGGAGGTGTCCCCTCGGCTCGCCTACGACACCGAAGGCACGACTCGCGATGCGCGCGAGCTGCACAAGCAGATCGCCATGCCCAACCTCCTCGTAAAGATCCCGGCCACAGAGGCAGGGATCCCGGCCATCCGCCAGATGATAAGCGAGGGCCGCAACATCAACGTGACGCTCATCTTCAGCCTGGAGCGCTACGGTGACGTGATCGAGGCCTACATCTCGGGGCTCGAAGAGTTTTCCAAGACAGGCGGCGACTTGTCGCGGGTGCACAGCGTCGCCTCGTTTTTCGTGAGCCGGGTTGACACCGAGGTCGACCGCCGTCTCGAACGCATCGGGGCCCCGGAGGCAACAGCACTCCAAGGCAAGGCCGCGGTAGCGCAAGCAAAGCTCGCCTACCAGCTGTTCACCGAGCGCTTTTCGGGCCCGCGCTGGCAAGCCCTGGCCGACAAGGGTGCCCATGTGCAACGGCCGCTTTGGGCCTCGACCTCGACCAAAAACCCCGCCTACCCGGACCTCCTCTACGTCGACAGCCTGATCGGGCCAGACACGGTCAACACCATGCCTGACGCCACAGTTGCAGCGTTCCTGGACCACGGGACCGTGGCCCGGACCGTCGATGACGACGGCGACAGCGCCAAGGAGCACCTCGAAGCGCTCGCCGCTTTGGGCGTCGACATGGCCAACGTGTCGAGCCAGCTCGAGGAGGAGGGCGTTGCTGCGTTTTCCAAGAGCTATGACGAGCTCCTGCAGGCGCTCGAGGACAAGGCCAACGAGCACGGGGCAGGCTCAGCCTCGTGAGCGACAACGGGCCTCAGGCAGGGGCTGGGGCTTCGGCGGGCGCGATGGTGCCCAACGCGCTTGCCGAGGGCCTCGAGACGGTAAGGCGGGCCCCTCCGGGCGTCTTGGTCGTCTTCGGCGCTTCGGGCGACCTGACACACCGCAAGCTACTGCCGGCGCTCGAGAGCCTTTCCCGCAAGCGCCTCTTGCCAGCGGCGTTCGCAATTGTAGGTGTGGCCCGCAGCGAGATGTCAGACGATGGGTTCAGGGACCTGATGGCGAGTGCCGTGCCCGACGCAGGGCCTGGTTGGGCGGAGATAATAAAAAACAGCGTTTACATAACGGGTGAGTACGCCCACCCCGACACTTTTGACGCCCTTCAGCGGCGTTTGCGCGAGCTCGACGAGTCGGTCGCGACAGGATCTAACAGCACCTACTACCTGGCCACCGTGCCCGACGTCTTCGGTGAAGTGGCGCAGGCGCTCGGAAAGGTCGGCCTCAACCATCCTGCAAATGGTGGGACGGCCCGCCTCGTGATCGAAAAACCCTTCGGCAGGGACCGAGCCACCGCGCGTCAGCTCGACGCTGCACTCCACGCCGTCTTCGACGAGGACCAGATCTACCGGATCGACCATTACCTCGGCAAGGAGACGGTACAAAACGTCCTCGCACTGCGCTTTGCCAACGCGATATTCGAACCCTTGTGGAACCGCAATTACATCGACCACGTCCAGGTCACTGTGGCCGAGACGGTCGGCGTCGAAAAGCGAGGCAATTTCTACGAAACAGCGGGCGCGTTGCGTGACATAGTGCAAAACCACGTCATGCAAGTGCTCTCGCTCACCTTGATGGAGCCCCCCGGCAGCGTCGATGCCGAGGGGATACGCGGCGAAAAGGTGAAGGCGCTGCGCTCCGTCGTCGTCCCCGACCCTGCGCTCGTGGCGAACATCGCCGTGCGAGCGCAGTACGACAGTGGCTGGGTCGAGGGAAACGCCGTGCCTGGCTACCGCCAAGAAGAAGGCGTGAGCCCCGAAAGCCAGACGGAGACCTACGTCGCGCTCAAGCTCGCGGTGGACAACTGGCGCTGGGCGGGCGTACCTATATACGTGCGCACCGGCAAGCACTTGCCCAAGCGGGTGACCGAGGTTGCGCTCCAGTTCAAGGCCGTTCCTCACCTCGCGTTCCCGAGGGAGGCCGCGAGAGGCCTCAACCCAAACGCTCTCGTGGTGCGCATACAGCCCGATGAAGGTGTGACGCTCCGCTTCGGGGCCAAGGTCCCCGGCCAGGCCTTCGTCGTCCGAGACGTCCTCATGGACTTCTCCTATGGCGCCGCCTTCTTAGAAGAGCCGCCTGACGCCTACGAGCGGCTCCTCCTCGACGCCATGGCCGGCGACCCGACCCTGTTCATACGGAGCGACGAGGTAGACACTGCCTGGGGGATCGTGCAGCCACTGCTAGATGTCTGGGCCGAAGATGGCGCCCCGCTCGCAGGCTACGCGGCGGGTACTTGGGGCCCCCGTGCCGCCGAAACGCTCCTCGAGCGCGACGGGCGAAGGTGGCGCGTGCCTTGAACGACCCGAGCGGGACGCCAGAGGGAGGACCGGGAGATGGGCCAATGCCACGAGACGGCCAAGTAGCCGGGGACGACGCGGTGCCCGGAGAGCCAGAGGAGGTCCAGAGCTGGTCGAAGCAACGCGCCAACCTCGACCAGGTCGTAGCGGCACTGCCGGAGCTGCGCCGCAAGTCGGCGGGCCGAGAGATAGGCACTCGCACCGCAGTCATGACCGTGGTGATGGTGAGCGACGGGACCGAGGAGTCCAAGGCTGCCGTTGACTCGGTACGTTCGATCGGTGCCCGCCACCCCTGCCGGGCAATCCTCCTCGAGCCCGACCCCGACAGCACCCCGACGATCGACGCCAGGGCGTGCCTGTGGCGGGCGGAGCCTTCCTCAGGCGAAGGGCACCCGGTGTTCTTCGAGGAGCTCAGCCTTCGCATCGGGGGGCAGGCCGCATCGCACCTCGCCTCGATCGTAGGACCGTTCGTGCTCGCGGACCTGCCAGTCGTCATGTGGTTCCCCGGGCAGATGCCAGACCCCGCCGACCCCTTGCTGCGCCTCGCATCGACGGTCGTGGTCGACACCCGGACCGTGGCGGACCTCCCCGGGTCCCTGGGGCATTCCTACCGCAGCCTGCTCGAACTGGCCAACCACTCCCCGGTGGTCGACCTGTCTTGGGTCCGTCTGCAGCCTTGGCGGGAGCTCCTTGCGGGTTTGTTCGAGCCAGAGCACAACCGGCCCTTCCTTTCAGGCGTCCGCCTGGCAACCGTCCAGGGAAAGCCCGGGCCGCGCCACATCCTGGGCGGCTGGCTCATGGCCCAGCTCGACCTGCGTGCCCGCGAGCTCGTGCTCTCCGACGCCAAGCACGTCGACATCCGAGTGGAAGCCACGGCCGGAGGCGAGGAAGGCACCTTCGAAGTGGTGAGGGACGGCCGGGCACGCGCCGTCTGGGCGAAGGCGACGTTCTCGGGGGGTCTCGCTCACACCCAGGCGCTCCCGCTGCCAGACGACTCGCTGACCTCGGCGCTCGCTGCCGCCGTGTCCAACTTGCAGGCTGACCGAGTGTGGGAACGTGCCCTTTCGTCAGCTGCCGCGCTGGCCGCATAGCGGCCCGCTGGCGAGCGCGAACCAGTAGGGTCGAGGGCCGTGAACGGAGAGCTCCGGATCGTAGATGACGTTGCCGCGGCCTTCGCGCGCGAGGTTGTCGCTGCCTTCTTGGAAAGGCCCGGCGAAGAGTTCGACATCGCCCTATCCGGCGGGGAGACCGCCCGGGCGTGCTACGAGCGCCTCGCAGCCGAGGGAGGGCATGCGATCGACTGGCTCGCCGTAAATGTGTTCTGGGGCGACGAGCGCTGCGTCCCTCCTGACGACCCCGACTCGAACGAGCTCCTCGCGCGTCAAGCGCTCCTGGAGCGCGTCGGCGCGGCCAACGCCGTTTACCCCATGCGCTGCGAGGAGAGCCTCGATGCCTACCAGCTCCGTCTGGGTGAGGTCGGCCGGCTCGACGTCGTCCACCTGGGGTTGGGCCCCGATGGCCATACGGCGAGCCTGTTCCCCGGTTCCGCGGCCCTGGACGCCGACGACTGCCTGCTCGTCACCTTCAACGAAGACCCGAGCGGGCGCAACAAGCACCGCCGCATGACCCTCACCTACGCGGGCATAGCCAGAGCCCGCCTTGCCCTCTTCACCGTCGCCGGGGAGGCCAAGCGCGCTGCCATGGAGGCCGTTTACGCAGGCGAGGACCTCCCAGCCGGTCGCGTCAAGGCCGAGAGGGTGCTGTGGCTAGTCGACCGCGACGCAGCTCCCCGCGCGCTCCTCCAGCCGCACTAGGCCACAATGGCGCACCTAGAGCCTCACGCAACGCCGCCCACGCCGCCCGTTCCGGCCGTCGGCCAGCGGGCCCCCAGGCAGCCCCCGAGCACGGGGAGGCCGGCGATAGACCAGCTCCTCAATCGGCTCTTGGACGAGCTCGGCGTCGACGCCAACCGCGACCAGCTTTACGACATGCTGCTCAGCATCGTGCGCCTCGCCGAAGGCCATGCAGAGCGCCTCGACCTGAAGATCGCCAACGCCGCGCTGAAAGAGATGCGACAGGGTTTCGAGGTGTTCGCGCCGTACCGGGACGTGCGCAAGGTGACGATGTTCGGCTCGGCCCGGACCCAGCCCGAGGACCCGCTCTATACGCAGGCCAGGGACCTCGCCTCACGCCTTGCCGGCCTCGGGTGGTCCACGGTGACTGGCGCCGGCCCCGGCATCATGGCAGCCGGGCTGGAAGGCGCCGGGCCAGAACACAGCTTCGGCATCAACATCCGCCTGCCTTTTG
>JAJYMM010000056.1 GCA_021787035.1 Actinomycetes bacterium | reverse complement strand
TGAGGAGTTCCTCACCTTGCGAGGTAGGCACGATGAGGGTGCTGCCAGAAACGAGCGCGCAGCCGGTCTGTGCAGGGGTGACGACCGACGGCGAGTAACCAACAGCCCAGTCGACGGCGAGCTCGTAGATGTTCAGGTCCATCTGGTGCGAGTTCGAGCGAATCGGCAACGCCGCAAGCGCTGCGAGCAGGCTCGAGCGTGTCTGCTGTGCAGGGGAGTCGTTGAGCTGGACGCGCGGTACGTTGTTCGGCGGGATCGTCACCCCGTCCGAGAGAGCCTCCTGGGAGCTCGAGGTCCACCCACCAGCCTTCTCGAGTCCCCTCGTCACGAGCTGTGCGAGCCAGGTCGCTGCACCGAGCTCACTTGATGGGACAGGCGTCGAGACGCCCGGATAGGTCTTGCCCGGGAGGAGGCCGAAGGCGTCGTAGCGGGCGAGCTGAGCGGCGCTGAGGGCTGGCTCCGTGCACGAGTCATGCCAGACGCGGTTGAACCGGTAGCCATTCTGGGCGAAGAGCTTGAGCGCGAAACGGTTCTGGGCTGCCGCTGACGCCCCGCCCGGGGTGCCTGGTTGACCGAAAGCCGACCACGTAGCCTGAGAGATGCCGTAGGCTCCTCCCGGAGCTAGGTAGTTGTCACCGGACTCTGCAGCCCGAATGCAGGCCCAATCTGGTGTGTTCGTCGTCGTTCGGTCCGGCGAGGTCTTCGCCACGACGCCGAGCGGAACGGTCTGAGTCGTCGTGCCAGCCCCTTTCGAGCCGGTGCTGATCTCCTGGCCGATGGCAGGACAGATCGCCGAGCCTGCGGCGGTGAGCACTGCAGAAGAGGTCCCCGGTGCTGGCGGGCAGATACCGGTCGTCTGAGCGACCGGCTCACCCCTGCCAGACTCATAGTAGGCAATGGCAGCCATGACCTGCCACGGAGTCTCGTTAGCAGAGACCGCATCCTCATACAGCGCCAGGCTCGCCGAGGAGACTCCCGTCGAAGAGGTGACCGCCTGCGCTGATCCCTCACCAGCCTGGGTGCTGAGTCCCCCAAGGATCGAGCCGATGGTGACGACGCCACTGATGAGCAAGATGACCGGCAAGAACGCCATGGCGACGACGAGGGCGACCCACTTCCAACTGGCGTGGTGGACAGCCTCCCTGACCGCCCCCGCTGCTGCACCCGTGAGCCCACCGCCGGCTGCCTTGCCCTCAGACGAACGGCCCACTGCCCCTTTGGCGGCGCCCTTGGCAATGTCGGTGACAGCACTTCGAGCACCTGTCCTGGCCTTGTCACCGATACCTAGCCGTTGAGCGCTCCCAAGCGGGCCGGACGCGGGCGCGACGCGACGAGGACGAGGCCGGACGGCGACGGGCGCACGGGTCGCCTGCTCATTAGGCTCCTGGTCCTCGTTGTCTCGGTCTTCGAGATCGTCACCGGCGACGACTGGGGAAGACACGCCTACGCGAGGGCGCGGTCGGCCCGATGAATCAGTCCCCGGCATCGCTCACAATAGACCGCGCGGTGTCCGTGCTCGCCAAGGGCGCAAGAGGTCGAGGTGACCGCATCGCAAAAGACCATGCGGCGATCGCCAGCGTAGATGCCGTCGAGTCGCGTTGTGCACGAGTGCCCGAGCTCGGACGGCGAGGCCGTCTGGCACGTCTTGAACCTCCCAGCCCTCACGTGCGGGTAGGCGCAACAATCGCTAGCCCCAAGATCTTGGCGCTGCCCCTCCCAATCGCCGCATGGTCTTGTGCGATGGCAAATGCGGCGAAGCAGAAGGGTGACCGCGGCGAGCGAGAAGCGGTGGCAGTCCTGGCCTCTCTCGTCCCTGATCTCGTGGTCGCCAAGCCTCAGCGCAAGCTCGGAGCAGGCCGAAGGGAGGATACCGGCGACCTCGTCGTCTTCCCCGACGTGACAGTCCAGGTCAAGACCTACGGCAAGGTCGAGACCGCCCTTCGGGAGGCGGCGACGAGCGCCGAGGCCCAGCGCAAACGGGCTGACACGAGATTCGCGCTTGGCATGGCGCCAGTCCCACGGGCACGGCGTGGCTCAGTGCGCTGGCTGGCAGCGACGCTCACCTGGCCGGGCGGTGACCCCGACGAGGTTGACCTCGTCCACTGCGGCATCGTCTCCCGGGCGACCGCTCACCTGCGACGGGAGGACCTCGGCATTCGCCGCGACCGGCGCATTGTTGCTGTAGAGCGAACGGGGTCCCCGCGCCTGTACGTCTCCACCATCGAGGCGTGGATCACTGCCTGGCGCGTAGCGAGAACAGGCTGGTGCCAGCTCTCCATGCTCGATCTGAGCCAGCTCGCGGACGACGATGTGGCGCTTTCTGCGAGCGAATCCTGTCCTGTATCAACGCCAAGCTCCATCGCTCGGCTCAGGCCCGCTTCGTAGGAGGTTGCTAATCCTAAAACAAGCGTTCCCGGCTTGGGGTCGGCCACCGAGACGCTGAGATAGGCCCCGTCGCTGTGCGCCAGGGCGTCTTAGGCGCGCGATCTGGCTGTTGGAGGCCATCGGTGGT
>JAJYMM010000104.1 GCA_021787035.1 Actinomycetes bacterium | reverse complement strand
CCGAGATGCTCGTGCTGGCCGACTCGGGCGGCAGCAACGGGGCACGATGCAAAGCCTGGAAGTACGGCCTCCAGCACCGCTTGTGCGACCCCTACGGCCTAACGGTGACCGTTTGCCATTACCCGAGCGGCGCCTCGAAGTATAACCCCGTTGAGCACAGGGCATTTTCGGAGATCTCCAAGAACTGGGCCGGCAAGCCGCTCCGTGACTACGAGACCGTCGTCAACTACATCAGCACGACCCGCACCAAGACCGGGCTAGGGGTCGACGCCCATCTCGTCTGGGCCGACTACCGCACGGGCGTGAAGGTCAGCGCCAAGGAGATGAAGGACCTATCGGTTCGCCAGCACGACACCCAGCCGAGCCCGCAACTACACCAGCGCTGGCGACGATCGACGAGCTCCACGACAAAGGTGCACTGGAGGTGCTACTACATGTGTTTCTCCCGCCAGCGCTACGGCAAGGCCGCCTGTGTCGGCGAGCGCCTCCGCGCCGACGTCCTCGAAGACGCGGTCTTCGAGGCCCTCCTCAACGTCTACAAAGACCCCGAGTTGATCGAGCGCGCCGTCGCCGCCAAGACCCGGGAGCGAACCACCTCGATGCGCATGCAGCGCGACGAGATCCTCGCCACCGAGACCGAGCTGAAAAAGACCGAAGCCGCCATCGAGCGCTACATGATGGCCTTCGAAGCCGGCTCGATCACCGACGACCTCTTCGGGCCCCGGGTCCGCGACCTCAGCGACAAAGCCCGCGCCCTTCGCGCCCGCCACGAGGAACTGACCCAGATCGAAGAGATCGCCGCCATGGACCCGCCGACCCAAGCCGACCTCGACTCGTTCCGAACCGACCTCGAAGACGAGCTGCTGCACGGGTCCAACGCGCGGCGCAAGGCCGTCGCCCAAGCCTTCGTCCACCGACTCGTCATCGACGGACGCGACACCATCCACCCCACCTTCTACGTGAGGGGCAGCCTGCCCCCCGACATGACCGGCGCAGACAGCGAAACCGCCACCGATGGGCGGTCTCGCGCCGTGACACCTACGGTGGGCTCGGTGGGGATCGAACCCACGACCAAGGGATTATGAGTCCCCTGCTCTGACCGCTGAGCTACGAGCCCTCAGTGCTTCTGACCTGCTACAACCCGCTCGGCCAGCCGTATTGTAGCACCGCCTGCCAAACCTCCCGCCAGCTCACTCTGGGCAACTCGGTGCCGACGCTACAAAGGAGACGTTGATGCGCCGGATCTTGGGACAGCAGGCCGAGGATCGCTGGCGTGCCAGGATGGTGGCACTCAGAGGTGCACCGGCGTGTCGGTTATGCGTGTCGAAAATGAGGTGCTCGGCCGCCAAACGCCCACAGCCAGCTCGAGAGCCCTCGAGTGCGACGAATTCAGCCGTCCACACCGGTGCCAGCTCGAGTTAGAAAAGGACCGGCCGTTCTGATCTGAGCTGACTACAAGCGGGCATGGGCGCCGCACGCCCAGTGACGCGGCGCTCACGAGCATCTGCGCCCGCGGCGTGCCTGCGCGAGACTCTGTCATGCGCTGGAACCTACCGACCTCCGAACTGCCCACCACCTGGTTCAACGTCCTGCCCCATCTGGCCGGCCAACTGCAGCCGCCGCTGCACCCGGCCACCCGCGAACCCGTCGGGCCCGACGACCTGGCACCCCTGTTCCCGATGGCCTTGATCAGCCAGGAGGTTTCAACCGAGCCCTCGATCGACATACCCGGCGAGATCCTCGACGTGCTGCGCCTCTGGCGGCCGACTCCTCTCGTCCGGGCCGCCCGGCTCGAAAAGGCGCTGGGCACGCCCGCGCGCATCTATTACAAGGACGAGTCGGTTTCCCCTCCCGGCTCCCACAAGCCCAACACGGCCGTGCCCCAGGCGTACTACAACAAGGCAGAGGGCGTCACCCGGCTCACCACCGAGACAGGCGCCGGCCAATGGGGCAGCGCCCTTTGTTTCGCGTCGGCGTTGTTCGGCCTCGAGTGCAAGGTCTACATGGTGCGCGCCTCGTACCACCAAAAGCCTTATCGCCGGGTCCTAATGGAGACCTGGGGTGGCAACGTGGTCCCGAGCCCGGTGGACCAGCCCGACCACCCCGGTTCGCTCGGCACGGCCATCAGTGACGCCGTGCGCGAAGCGGTGGGTAGGGCCGACACCCATTACTCCCTCGGCTCAGTGCTCAACCACGTGCTCCTCCACCAGACCGTCATCGGCCAGGAGGCCAAGTCGCAGTTGGCCCTCGCCGGCGAAGGACAGCCGGATGTCGTGATCGGCTGCTGCGGCGGGGGTTCCAACCTCGGGGGCATCAGCCTCCCCTTCGTACCCGACGAGGGTACGCGCCTGGTGGCCGTCGAGCCGACCTCGTGCCCTACTCTCACGGGGGGCCACTTCGACTACGACTTCGGTGATACCGCTGGCCTCACCCCCCTCCTCCCCATGTACACGCTCGGGCACGACTTCGTGCCGCCTTCGATCCACGCCGGCGGGCTCCGCTACCACGGGGACTCG
>JAJYMM010000191.1 GCA_021787035.1 Actinomycetes bacterium | reverse complement strand
GGGGGGGCCGGCGTCGGGGGGGCCGGCGTCGGGCGGGCCGGCGTCGGGGGGGCCGGCGTCGCCCGGCCCCTCCGCAACGGAGCCCACTGCGGGCGTGCCCGACCCCGGCGAAGTCGCCACCATCGCCGGCCCAGGCCTGGACGCGCTCGACGTCTACATAGGGCGTTGCCTGCCCGACCTCATCTTGGCCGTAGCGGCCCCTCTCACCTTGCTCGTTGCGGTCGGCGCGCTGGACTGGGTCTCAGTCATCGTGATGGCCACCGTCCTGGCGCTTTTCCCCGTGTTCGGGGCGCTCGTCGGCCAAGCCAGCTGGGCGCTCGGCGCCGAGCGCTGGCGTCGCGTGGAACAGCTGGGTGACTACATCGCCGATGTCTTCCGGGGCATGCCCGTGCTGAGGGCGTTCGGCCGGAGCGGGGCCCAGCGGGAGCGCATCGTCGAGCTCAACAGGGCCCTCGGCCAGTCGACTACCAAGGCGCTCCGGCTTGCGTTCCTCTCCGCGCTCGTGCTCGACACCCTGGGCTCCCTCTCGGTGGCGCTCGTAGCCGTACCTCTCGGCCTCCGTCTCATAAGCGGCAGCATCAGCCTCGCCCCCGCCCTGGCCGTCCTGGCCGTGGCCCCCGAGGTGTTTGCCCCACTCCGAAAGGCGAGCGCTGAGTTCCACGAGAGCACCGAGGGCTTGGCGGCCATGGCGAGAGTCCTCGCAGTGGCGGGGGAGGAACTTGCCCCGACCCGTCGGAGGGATGCGCGGCCGGCAGGTGGTGCGCGGCAGGCGGGGCGGGTGGCCAGAGGGGCGGGCACGGGGGTGCCCGTGGGCCAGACCGCGCGAAAAACGTGGCAATGTGGATCCGGGAATCGCGCATCGCTGCGAGATATGCCCGTTTACGCTCAAAAAACAGAGCAACGTGACCTTTCTCCAAGCACATCATTGACCTTTCGGTACACAGAGCCTCCCTCGGTGCCGGGAGTCGCATTCCCCGATCTACGGTTGGTGCCCATTGCACTACGCTCCGTGAGCGTCCGCCTCAAGGGGCGGCCGGAGCCGGTCCTAGACGGGACGGAGCTCAGCATCCGGCCGGGAGAGATCGTCGCACTCACCGGCCCGAGCGGTTCGGGGAAGTCGACCATCGTCTCGCTCTTGGCCGGCTTCCTGGCTCCGGCCGAGGGAAAGGTGCTAGTCGGCGACACCGACCTTCAGGACCTCGACCTGCGCTGGTGGAGAAGCCAGGTCACCTACCTCCCCGAGCACCCGACCCTCCTGTCGACCACCCTGGCAGAGAACCTCCGCTTGGCTGACCAGAGCGCGACCGACGAGCAGCTCCTCTCCGCTCTCGAACAAGCGGGTGCGCCCGAGCTCGCCTCGAGCCTTCCGAGTGGCCTCGGGACCCCCCTCGGGGACGGTGGCCAATCGCTGTCCGCAGGCGAGCTGCAGCGCGTCGCCCTGGCTAGGGTAATCCTGCGTCCGGCGCTCCTTTACCTCCTGGACGAACCCACAGTCCACCTAGACGTCACCAGCGAAGAGGCAGCCCTGGCCGGGTTGCGCCGAGCGATCGGGGACGCCAGCGCGCTCATCGTTTCCCACAGCCCGCCGGCCGCCCGGGCAGCCGACCGGGTTGTGACGGTGCGCGACGCCAAGATCGTGGAGCTCTCGCCTCTCGAGCCAGTTTCAGTGGGGGCGGTGCCGGCATGAAACGCAGGTATGCGCCGGTGTGGCTCCCGGGCCTGCTCGGCGGGGCCTCGGCGATCGGCCTCCTGTCCACTTCCGGGTGGCTGATCGCTCGTGCCTCGGAACGCCCGCCAGTCCTCAGCCTTTGCGTCGCCATCGGGGCCATCCAGGCCTTCTCCCTCGGCCGCGGGCTTGCTCGCTATTTCCAGCGCCTCGGCGTGCACGGTCTCTCGCTGGACAAGCTGGGCAGGATCAGGCTGGACCTCTTCGACCTGCTCGAGCCCAGGGTGCCCGGCAACACCCCTGGAGGCCAGCAGGCGGCCGCGCTTAGCGGGTTGGTCTCCGATGCCGAGGCGGTTGCCGAAGGCTTTGCCAAAGGGCTCGGGGCTGCTACGGACGTGGCGGCGAGCATCCTGCTCGGCACGCTCCTCGCTACTGTGATCGAGCCCCGCGTGGGCCTCGTCTTGCTGACGGGCTCGCTGGCCGTCGTCGCAGTTGCCTGGGTCCTCTCCCAGCTCGCAGCCAAAGCGGAGGCCGACACCGCAAGAGAGCGGGCAATCCTGGCGAGCCTGGTGTCCGAGACGGTCCGTTCTTCGCGCGAGCTCGTCGCCTACGGTCGAGAGGACCTGGTGGAAGAGCGCATGCGCGAGGCGCACCGCCGTTCGGCCTCGGCCGCCACCCGTGCCGCCCTTGCCACGGGCCTGGCCAGGGCTGGCACCATCGCTGCGGCCGGAGGGACCCTGCTTGCCGTCTTGGCAACCGGCTTAGCGGCGAGCTCATCTGGGCGGCTGCCCGGGCCGGTCCTGGCTGCCGTCGCATTTGCAGCGCTCGCGGTGCTCGACCAAGGCGCCTCGTTGCCCTCTGCACTCGCCGTCACGGCAGCCGGGCGCGCGGCGCGCCGGCGCATCGACGAGCTTTCGAAGCTGCCGGCCATCCGAGAACCCCTCTCGAACGAGGGCTTTTTGGCCGCACCAGGGACCGCCGCGCTCGAGGCCGCCGAAGTCACCCTCGCTCCGGGCGCCGCCGCGCTCCAAGGAGCCTCCCTGTCAGTTGGGGACAGGGGCCGCGTGGCAGTCACAGGCCCGAGCGGCGCGGGCAAGACGACAGCCGTGCACGCACTGTTGCACTTCGTCGAGTGTTCGGGGGGGCGGGCGACCCTGGGCGGCGTCGACGTAAAGGAGCTCGCACGCCCCGGCATAGCCGGCTTGGCCGGGTGGCTGCCCGACGAGACACATCTTTTCGCGGCCAGCCTGAGGGACAACCTACGGATCGGGCGCGCCACCGCAACCGATGCGGATTGCGTGACCGTGCTCGAGCGCGTCGGGCTCTCGCCCTGGTACGCCTCGCTCCCAGAGGCCCTCGACACCCGGCTCGGCGCTGGCGGGCGCCCGGTGAGCGGGGGGGAGGGGCAGCGCATAGGCATGGCGAGGGCGCTGCTTTCGGGGGCTCGCCTGCTGCTCCTCGACGAGCCCACGGCGCGCCTCGACCCGGCGACTTCGGCCCAAGTCCTCTCTGAACTGCTTGGCGCGGCGAGAGACCGCTCGGTGCTCGTCGTCACCCACGAACCGGGCGTGGTCGACCTCGTGGACGAGGTGGTGACACTGGCCGGCGGCAGGGTCGTGGCAAGGTGTGCCGCCAGCTAGCCCCCTGGACCACGGATTGACTTCGCCCAGAGCGCCGGGCGCCGGCAGGCATGCGCAAGGGGGCGCCGGTGTGCTGAGAGGCGCCGGCATGCAGGCATGCTCAGGGACGCTGGCAAACGGTCAGGCGCAGCGGCCCGAAAGGCCAGTGGTCAGGCCCTCAGTTGCCGTCGCGCCAGATCGTCACCGGGCAGTGAGCGTGGTGGACGATCTGGGTGCTCACCGAGCCGAGGAGAAGGCCGGAGAACCCTCCTAGACCCCGTGAACCGACCACTATCATCTCGGCGCCAGCGCCGGCGGAGAGCACCACCTCGGCTGCCGGCCCTTCGCCCACCTCGCGCACTACGGGTATGCCGGGGTCCTCCCCGAGAACGGTCCCTACCTGCTCGTCTAGCTGCACAGAAGCGTTTTTCAGGAAGTCCTCGCGCGGCGGGGGAGGCGCGTAGGGCCCGTACGCAAGGGCCGGCACGTGCCAAGCCCGCACCACCTTAAGGGTCGCCCCCCGCGCCCGCGCCTCTGCCGCCGCCCACGCCAGGGCTCCCGAGGAGGACTTCGAACCGTCTACCCCGACGACCACCACTCGCTCCGGCACGCTCTCAGTACTCATCGCTCTACCTCCAACTGTCAGGCTGGCAGATCCAACAGCCCTCCTTCGAGGGACTTTTGGCACAACATGGCTGGATCCACGGATTTTCGCGGGTTGCCGCGTAAGCAGTCAAGTGGGGCCACGGGCCGCCTCCGGCCGAGGCAAGGGATGGCTCCGCCGCTTACGAGCGCCACAACACCAACGCTGGGGTGAAGCGCACCAATCCAGCGCCATAAATTGCTGGCATGGAACTTCTGGTGGTGCCGGTTGACAACCCAGACGGTCAGAACGTCATCCTGGGTCAGAGCCATTTCATCAAGACCGTCGAGGACCTGCACGAGACGCTCGTGGGAGCGAGCCCTCATATCCGCTTCGGGGTAGCGTTTTGCGAGGCCTCCGGGCCACGCCTCGTCCGGCGCTCCGGCAACGACGACGACCTCGTAAAGCTCGCAACCGCAAACGCGCTGAAGATAGCTGCCGGCCACTCCTTCGTCGTCTTCTTGCGTGAAGCGTTCCCGGTAAACGTCCTCAATGCGATCAAACAGGTCCCCGAGGTCTGCCGGATCTTCTGCGCGACAGCGAACCCCCTGTCTGTCGTTGTCGGTGCCACCGAGGAGGGCCGCGCCATCCTCGGGGTAATCGACGGGTCATCCCCCGCCGGCGTGGAAAACGAGCAGGACGTTGCGGACCGAAAGGCGCTGCTACGTTCGTTCGGCTACAAGTTGTAGGCGCCGAGGTACCGCAAGCATCGCCTGAGGGGCGAGCCCGCGAGGTAGCCTGCGGCTGCGTCCACGAGCCCCACTCGCCCGCCTGTTGGGCAGCGGCGGCTCTTTCCGTCTTGCATCGGGAGTTTGCAGCTGGGAAAGGTTGGCGTCTAGGTGCCTTCAAAAGGGTCAAAGGTCCCTCGGGATAAGGCCGACTAGCCGGGACAAATATACCCCCTCCACCGCCACAATGGTTGCTGTCCGACAAGCAATTAGACCGGCCAGTTTGACCGGAAGCGGGAGGTGGGCAGGTGCCCGGTACAGCGGTGTCCTCGCAACCCTTGGCGGCCGACCCAGATGCAGGGACAGCGGAACGGCTCCGCGCTGTCGTGGCACGGCTCGTTCGTCGCTCAGCACCTACCCGCGCCGGTGCCGCGCTCACGCCAGCAGCGGCGAGCGTTCTTGCCGGCGCCATCCACCGGGGGCCAATCAGGCTCTCCGAACTGGCCAACGCCGAGGGCATGAACCCAACCATGCTGTCACGGCTCGTAAACGACCTCGAAAGAGCGGGCCTCGTCACGCGTCAGGTGGACCCCTCTGACCGGCGCGCTGCGCTCGTGGAGGCCACGGCGGCGGGCGAGAGGCTCCACGGGCAGATCCGAGCCGAACGAGGCCGCATCTTCTCGCTCGCCCTCACCCGACTTTCAGCGCCCGAGCGCGAAGCCATAACCGATGGGCTTGGCGCGCTCGAGGCTTTGGCCGACCAACTTGGTCAGCCGGCGGGGTTGGGGCCGGCGGGGTTGGGGCCGGCGGGGTTGGGGCCGGCGGGGTTGGGGCCGGCGGGGCACCGCCTCGCAGCCCTCCGGTCAACAAGGAACTTACGGGCGTGGCGCCCATGAGGAGCCGCATCTTACGCCTCGGGAGCCGGACCTTCGCATCCCTCAAGGTCGCCAACTACCGCATATATTTCACGGGCCAGTCCATCTCCCTCATTGGCACCTGGATGCAAACGACCGCCCAGGCGTGGCTAGTGCTCCAACTCACCCACTCAGCCACCGACCTTGGCCTCGTTGTTGCCATCCAGGCCCTCCCCGTCCTGGTGCTCGCTCCCTATGGGGGCGTAATCGCCGACCGCGTCGACAAGCGCAAGATGATGGCAGTGCTGCAGGCCTTGATGGGCCTCCAGGCCCTGGCGCTCGGGCTATTGGTCGTATTCGGCATCGCCAGGTTCTGGGAGGTGTGCGTGCTGGCTATCTTCCTCGGCCTGAACAATGTCTTCGAGAACCCTTCGCGACAGGCCTTCATAAGGGAAATGGTGGGCCGTGACAAGTTGCGTAACGCGGTCACGCTCAACTCGGTCATGACCAACGGCGCCCGCGCAGTCGGTCCGGCGGTCGCCGGCGTGCTTATCGCCACCGTCGGCGTCGGGATCTGCTTCTTCCTCAATGCGGTGAGCTTCGTTGCCGTCGTGACGTCCCTTCTCGTCATGGACAAGGCCGCGCTACGCCCGAGCCCTCCCGAGCCCAAGGCCAAAGGCCAGATCCGTGAAGGGCTCTCCTACGCCGCCCGGACGACCGAGATAATTGTTCCCCTTGTGATGATGGGCCTTATCGGGACCTTCGCTTACGAGTTCACAGTCAGCCTGCCCGTCTTGGCTACCGCGACTTATCATGGCGGCTCCGAGGTGTACGGTTTCATGACTGCGTCGATGGGCATAGGCGCAGTGGTCGGCGGCCTCGTTACTGCCAGCCGTGGACGCACCGGGGTCCGGCCAGTGATCATCGGCGCAACCGGCTTCGGGTTCGCCATTCTCTTCACGGCACTCGCCCCGTCGCTCGCCTTCGCTTACCTTGGTCTCCTCTTCGTCGGCTGGGGCAGCGTGTCTTTCGTCTCTGTCGGCAATTCGACGATCCAGCTGAACTCCAAGCCGACGATGCGAGGAAGGGCGCTCTCGCTATGGCAGCTCGCCTTTCAGGGCACCACACCTATCGGAGGACCGGCCATCGGCTGGGTGATCTCGGAGTCCGACCCTCGCGCCGGTCTCTCGGTGGGCGCGGCTTCGTGTTTTGCCGCCGTTTTGGCCGGCCTAGCATTGGTGCACCGCCGCCGGCGCACTGGCGATGGTAGCGCAGGGCAGGCCCCCACGGTGCTCGCTGCATCGAGCTCGACCATGACGGCTGCCTGAAATGGCCGGCGCTGAAATGATGGAGACCGGGGCCAATATCGCGCGGGCCCGGACTAGGGATAACGTGGCGGCGGGACGCGGCGCCCTTTACCGGCGCCGGCGGCGTTGGGCATTGTTTACTTACGCTATTCGCTATCAATCCATGCCCAACGGCTCCCAAATGTAATCAATCCGACCCGACGGCACCCCATATGGCGCCGTCGGTAGCGGGTTTCTATCATTCGCTCGCCGCGTGGACCTCCAGGTTGCCAATCTGCTTGCCCAAAGCTTCGCCAAACGACCACTAGCCGTTACGCAGGAGAAAGCGCCTCCTCGGCAGCCAAGGTCGCGCAGGCCGCGTGGACAACTGCCGCAACGCGAAGGCCCTCGTGAATCTGAGTGGGGCTCATGCCGGCAGAACGCAGTTCCCTTTCATGTGCTGCCAAACACGAGCCGCAGCCATTGACGGCCGAGGCCACCAGGCACCAAAGCTCGAAGTCTGCCTTGCCGACACCCTCACGAGTCGCAATCACGTTCATCCGCAGGCGCGCCGGGATGTCGGAGTACCCCCCGGCACCGGCGTCCTCAAGGAGGTGCTTCGCGCGGTAGTAAACGTTGTTCATGGCCATGACGGCGGCCGCGGCTTTGGCCGCGGTAAAGGCGCCCTCCGAGAGGTGACTGCGCCCTTCCTCCACCAGTTCAGCGCACGCCGCCCCAGGGGGTGAGGCGAATGCCGCAGCGACAACAGCGCCCCACAATTGTTGGTCCGTGAGCGGTGAGGCGTTCGCCAGGCCGCTCAGGTTGAGCTTAAGGTCCCGTGCGTACGCGGGCAGAGCCTCCTTCACGGTGTCGAGCGTCACTAGCTAGGCCCCTACCCCCATGAGCGCGGCAGCGTCCAGGGTGGCCTCACCCGGCCGCCAGTTGCAAGCGCACAGCTCGTCGGTCTGAAGGGCGTCGAGGACACGCAGGACCTCAGAGACATTGCGCCCGACTGAGCCGGCCGTGACCATCACGAACTGGATGATGCCATTGGGGTCCACGAGGAACGTCGCTCGCTGAGCGACACCGTCGGCGCCAAGCACGCCAGCAGCAAGGGAGAGCTCACGACGAACGTCCGAGAGCATCGGGAACGGGAGCTCGCGCAGGTCAGCGTGCTCCTTTCGCCAGGCGAAGTGCACGAACTCGCTATCCACCGACACGCCCAAGACCTGCGCGTCGCGCTCTGCGAACTGTCCCTCCTGGCGGCCGAACTCGGCGATCTCTGTCGGGCACACGAAGGTGAAGTCCTTGGGCCAGAAAAATACGACCCGCCATTTCCCGTCGTGGGACTTCGGCGTGATCGTCGTGAAGTAGTCTTCCGGCGAGTTCGCAGGCACCTGCGAGAGATTGCCGGGCACAAGAGCGGTCAGTTCGTACTCTGGGAAGCGGTCCCCAACTGTGAGCATCGTGCAGTAGTCCTCCTTGCGAATGGTTTCCCTGGCACGCTACCTAGTAGCCACTGGAGACCGTTCCAATCGAGTCAACATATAAGCTCGTTAGATAATCTTGATAGAGAGCATTTATGGATGAGAGACCCCGGCCACCCAGTGTCGCCCAGCTGAAGGCGCTCGTCGCGCTCGCCGACACGCTCAACTTCAGGGAGGCCGCCGCCAGGCTCGCGGTCAGCCAACCGGCGGTCTCGGCCGCTGTCGCTGGGCTCGAGGCTAACCTCGGTGTGCCCGTGGTCGAGCGCAGCACCCGCCGGGTGGCTCTGACTGCCGCCGGCAATGCCGTGGTAGCCCACGCCCGAGATGTGCTCTTATCTCTCGACAAGCTCGTCAGTGCGGCGGAGCATGATAGGGGGCCCTTCAGCGGCCCCCTCCGCCTCGGCGTCATCCCGACCGTCGCCCCCTACATGCTGCCTTTCGTGCTTCGAACCTTGGCGCGCCGCTTCCCGTCACTGCGCCCGGACGTGAAGGAGGACCAGACCGCTCACTTGCTGGACCAGCTGGGTTCCGGGGACTTGGACCTACTTCTCCTAGCCCTACCGAGCGGCGGGTCAGGAGTCAGCGAGATACCGCTATACGACGAGGACTTCGTATTACTAGTAGCCGAAAACGACCCGTTGGCAGGCAAGTCACGCGTCGACCCGACGGTGCTCAGACGCTTACGGCTCCTCCTGCTCGAGGAGGGCCACTGCTTGCGGGACCAGGCACTTGACCTCTGCCGTCAGGTCGGTGCGGCCACCGATCACCCGGCACGGGCCACCTCCCTCACCACCTTGTCACGGCTGGTCGCCGCCAACCTCGGGACAACGCTTTTGCCGGCGAGCGCTACCTCGGTCGAGGTTCGCCGAGGTCTGGCGACAGCGACGTTCCGGCCACCCGCTCCGGGCCGGCGAATTGGACTGGTGTACCGAGAGGGCACTTCGCGAGCCGGCGAGTACGAACAGATCGCGGACAGGCTCCGAAGTGCACTGCGAGCCACGTCCCTGCCAGTGCGGCCACGGGAGGGGGAATGACGACAAGGGGCGCACCCGGCCGCTTGCGGAGCAAGGCTAGGTCATCTACGGGGCCGGCGGCAGGGGCGGGCCGGTAGGGGCGGGCCGGTAGGGGCGGGCCGGTAGGGGCGGGCCGGTAGGGGCGGGCCGGCAGGGGCAGGCCGGCAGGGGCAGGCCGGTAGGGTCAGATCACGAGGCTGGCAAGCGCCCCTAGGCCGAAGGTCACCCCGGCTGCAGCGAGCCCGAAAACGAGCTGGCGCGTCCCCGAGGACCATGCGCTCCTCCCCGTGAGCAAGGTAATCAGCGCACCTATCCCGAAGAGCGAGACGGCCGCGCAACCCACGCCAGCCAATACGGCCGTCCAGCCGCCAGCGCCAGCCAGGTAAGGGACCAGCGGGACGACAGCACCGAGCGCGAAGAGGACGAACGACGAACCTGCAGCCGCATTAGGTGACCCACCGAGCTGGTCCGGGTCCAGGCCCAGCTCTTCCCTCGTCATGGCGTCGAGCGCCGCCTGCTCGTCCCCCATCAGGCGTCTCGCCACCTCCTCCGCTTCAGCCCTCGGGAGGCCTTTCGCCTCGTAGATAAGCGCGAGCTCCTCTTGTTCCTCGTCAGGCACTTCACGCAGTTCCGATGCTTCGGTCTTGACTTGGCGCTCATAGAGGCCTGCATAGCCCTGTACACCCAGGTCGGGTCGATCTCGCCCTGGAGGTTAAGGCAGCCGCATTACGCCGGCCCTACCGACGAAACAACTTGCGGAGGCGGCCGAGGCGCGGCCCCGGCCGTACGGCCCACAGGGGCGCGGCCCTAGCCGTGCGGCCCACAGGGGCGCGGCCCTAGCCGTGCGGCCCACAGGGGCGCGGCCCTAGCCGTGCGGCCCACCGAGGCGCGGCCCCCACATTGAGGTGCCCCGAAGACTGGGCCTAGGCTCACCTCACGAGAAAGTCTATGAATGGCCACTGAGGACACCCACGGCAACGCCCACGACAACGCCCACGACAACGCCCACGGCAACGCCCACGGCAACGACGGTGCAGATCGGCTACCAGAGCTCGAGACGATGCTCGCCATGTTTAGGGGCCTCGTCGAATCAGCGCCCGACGCAATGGTCGTTGTCGGTACCGACGGCAGGATCAGGCTCGTCAACCACCAGGTTGAGGAGATGTTCGGCTACCAGCGCGAAGAGCTGGTCGGGCAGCTGGTCGAGACACTCGTGCCACCACACTTCCGCGCGCACCACCCGGAGCTTCGCGGCGGCTACTTCGCCGAACCGAGGGCCAGGCCAATGGGCGCCGGGCTCGAGCTCTACGCGATGCGCCGGGACGGTACTGAGATCCCCGTCGAGATCAGCCTGTCCCCTGTACAGACCAGAGATGGGTTGGTTGTGTCGGCCGCCATCCGCGACGCGACAGAGCGCCGGCGCCAGCTCGAGCAGCTCCGCCGCCAGCGCGACGAGATTCTCGAACTGTCGACCCCGGTCATCGAAGTCTGGGACAAAGTTCTCGTGCTGCCGATCATCGGCACGCTCGACTCCAACCGTGCCGCGCGCTTGACCGAGGCCTTACTCGAGAAGATCGCTACCTCCCAGGCAGAGGTCGTGATCCTCGACATCTCGGGAGTTCCCACGATCGACACACTCGTCGCCCAACACCTGCTGAAAACGGTGCAGGCAGCCACCCTCATGGGTGCGCTCAGCATCATGAGCGGGGTGAGGCCCGAGACGGCGCAGGCGATCGTCCACCTCGGCATTGACTTCGGCCAGCTCAGGAGCCGGAACACCCTGCGCGATGCCCTGCAACTCGCATTGCGGACCCTGCGCGAGCGGGCCGGTTCGGCGGCCGCCACCATGAGCAGCTTCGGCGGCCCGTTGCAGACCGGAACCGAGGAGCCCTAGTGTCCCTGCATACCCTGATGAGCCCGAGTTTGCCCGATGAGCCTCAGGCAAGCACCGGGAGGGCCCCAACGGGAGAGGCGCCGTGAGCGACATCGAGGCGAGGCCCGCGGGGGTTGTCCCGATAATGCGGATCGGCGCGACGCTCCTCGTGGCGCTCCAAGGCGAGATCGACGACACGACCGTGTTGCAGGTGGAAAGCCAGCTCACGGCCGAAGTTGCTCGAACCCACGCCACGGGGGTCCTTCTCGACGTAAGCGGCCTTTCCATAGTCGACTCGTTCATCGCCCGAGTAATCGCCCGGATCGTTGCGATGGTGCGGCTCCTCGGCTCCGAGGCCGTGGTTGTCGGGATCCAGCCGGCGGTCGCGATAACCCTCGTCGAAATGGGCGTTCCGATGGGGCACCTCGACACTGCACTCAACGCCGAACAAGGCATGGTCCTCCTGCGGCGGCTACGACGAGCCGATGTCGATCAAAGCCGACGGCTCTGAACTTGCCCCGGCTCGCGTCGTCGCCTTGGTCGACAGCGAAGCCGACCTCATCCATGTGCGCCAGCTCCTTCGGGCTGAGGCCGTAAGAGCCGGCCTCGGGCTGGTCGACCAGACCAAGCTAGTCACCGCCGGCAGCGAGCTAGCCCGAAACATACTGGTTTACGCGACCGGCTCGCGGGGCGAGGTCACGGTCGAGCGTGCGAGCGACGGTGAGCGCCAGGGGGTGAGGGCGGCCTTCAGCGACGAGGGGCCTGGGATAGAAGACGTGGAAGCCGCAATGCGCGACGGGTTCTCCACCAGGGGCAGCCTGGGGCTTGGCCTCCCGGGTTCCAAGCGCCTCGTGGACGAACTCACCATAACGTCGGCCAAGGGTTCTGGGACAAGGGTCACGATCGTGAAGTGGAGGCGTTGAACACGAGCGGGCCGACAGTAGGCGCCCAGCACGACAAGTTCGTAGTGAGCACCGACGAGGACGTCGGGGCGTTACGTCGAGGCGTTGCCGAAGTGGCTGCACGCACTCTGGGCACGCGCGCCGCCCGCGCCGCCCTGGCAGCGACCGAGCTCGGCACGAACCTCCTTCGCCATGGCGCTGGCGGCTATGTCCTTGTCCGCCCACTGGTAGCGGGCCTGGAGCTCCTTGCCGTCGATAGCGGGCCGGGCATGCCGCCCGGCGCGAGAACCCTCGGGATGGTCCCGCACGCGAGCCCGTCCCGCGGTGACCCAGACGGCGGTGACCCAGACGGCGGTGACCCAGACGGCGGTGACCCAGACGGCGGTGACCCAGGCCGTCGCCCGACCAAAGGCCTCGGGGTCGGCCTGAGCGCGGTTCGCCGCGCCGCAACGGTGTTCGACTTGTACAGCACTACTCGGGGCGGTAGCGCACCCGCCGGCACCGTAGTCCTCGCACGGTTCCTGGAGGGTCCACCTCGACCAGGGTGGTGCAGGTGGGGCGCGGTCAACGTCGCGATCGAGGAGGGCGGGATATCTGGTGATGGATGGGCCGTATCGGCCCTGCCGCTCCTGGTGTCCGTGCTAGTAGTAGACGGCCTCGGGCACGGGAGAGAGGCCGGCCTGGCAGCCGCTGCGGCCGTGTCGGCATTCGGGGCAGACCCATCCGCCAACTTGGAAGAGCTCGTACGCCGGGCACACGAGGCAATGCGGCCCACTCGTGGCGGGGTCCTAGCCGTCTGCTCGGTCAACCCCGAACTGGGGGAGCTACGCTACGGGGCCATTGGCAACATCTCCGGCATGCTGTTAAATGATCGCACGAGCCAGAGGCTGCTGGGCCGGGACGGCATCCTTGGCACGAGCCTCGTGCCCCCGTCGCCCCGCGTAAACAGCTACCCCTGGTCGCCCGGCGCGGTCCTCGTGCTCGCCTCGGACGGGCTGCGCAGCAGTTGGGACCCCCTCGCCTACCCTGGCCTCCTGTCCCACGACCCAGCGGTCATAGCGGCGGTCTTGCAGCGGGATTACGGGAGGCCCAACGACGACGCGACCGTGCTCGTCGTCTGCGACCTGAGGGCCAGCAACCATCTCGACGTGGGCGCCGGCAACATCCCTGCGATACAGGGAGAGACCGGCCAGGCGGCCGGCGCCGGCCAGACGGAGCCCCCACTTTTGAGTGGCCCGGCAAGGACAAGTGCTTAGGGCCGCGAGAATGGACGACCAGGCGAGGAAGGACGACCAGAGCCAGCTCGAGGCGGAACTGCACGAGAAACAGGCTCAACTTGACGCGGCCATGGAGCAGGTCGCGGGCCTCATGGCCGAGCTCGAGCATACCAACCAAGGGCTGATCGCACTTCACCGCGAGCTCGAAGAGGCGCGCGAGGCCGAGGTGCGGCTCCGTCTCGCGGAGGGGGAACTGGCAGAAGTTCGCACCGCACAAGAGATCCTTGCCGAACGGGACCGCGTCGCGATGGACCTTCACGACCGTGTTATCCAACGTCTCTTCGCAAGCGGCATAAACCTGCAAGCCGCACTCGGCCTGGCCGACAGCCCGACGCTTCGCGCGAGGCTCGAAAACGTCGTCGACGAGCTTGACGCGACGATAAAGGAAATCCGCTCAGTGATCTTCGGCCTGACCCAGCCTCCCGAACCCATAGAGCGCAGAGAGCCTGCCGGGCTCCACTCCCAGCTTCTCGCGATCACGTCGCAGGCGGCGGAGATACTCGGGTTCGAGCCTCGCGTCAGCGTCCGCGGCAAAGTCGACGGCGCCGCAAGCCCCCAAGTTACCTCCCACCTTCTCGCGGTCGCCCGAGAGGCTCTCTCCAACACGGCCCGCCATGCCCATGCGTCACGGGTCGAAGTGGACCTAGAGATCACCGGGAAGGAAATCCTGCTCGCCATTTCTGACAATGGCACGGGCATTGGCGAGGTCACGCGCCGGAGCGGGCTCGCCAACATGGCAGGCAGAGCGAAGGCGCTCGGTGGTACCTTCCAGATCTATAGCGACAGCGGCGGCCGGGGCACAAGGCTTGAATGGCGCGTCCCGAGCACCCTCCCGCGTGCCGCGACCCAATGAGGCACGCGGCGGGGACGGGCGCAGCAAAGACAGGTTTACAGTGCGGTTTCAGGGCTTCGACACGACGAACGTGCCGGCCATGCCAGCCTTCGCCTCGCCCGGGACGGGGTCAAGGTACTGGTAGGTTCCCGGCTTCGCCGCCCTGAAGGTGACTACGCCTTCATGGGCACCGTTGAGCGTCTCGTCACCGAGGAACCAGAGCGCTGCTCCGGGAAAGGCGGTTTCAGTAGAGGCCATCGGCATCCACGAACGAGATGCCCCAGCATGTACCACGGCCAACCCATGAGCGCTCGTCGTATCTTCCACCACGAGGTCCATACGCACGACGGCGCCGTAGGGCACAATGACGGTCGGGCTCGAAAGGCCCGCCACTCGGAGGCGGTGCCCGGGTAGAGCAGCGACCTTAAAGCTGACAGTGGGGCGGGAAAAACGTACCGTATTGGCAACCGCATCGACGCTGGCGCCTGCGGGCACCCCAGCCGCCGCCCGCTCGGCTGCTGCGCCCTTTAGGACTGGTCCCGGTGCGCCGGCGAACAGCCAGCCCATGTAGCTGCCCGGGCCCTGCGCCTGCCAGGGCAAGAGGAACGTGGGTAGGTCCCGGCCCGCCTCCCAACCCGGCGCTTCCTTGCCACCGGTTATCCAAGTGAAAGCGTCAGGATTTTGCAGGGACCGGTTGTCCAAGCTGTCGAGCCTGGAGAGGTAGTACCTATAGACAGAGGACGAAGCCGGCGGTACGACGCCTTTCGTAGCGCCGAACACTACCAGACCTCCGACCACCACTACCGCAAGAGTGGCTAGGACCACGTTCCTAGCCCTTTTCCACCCGGGCGAAGCCCAAGGGTAAGCGCTTGCCCTCTCGAAGTACCCGCCCGGGCCCGCCAAGACCTCTGGAGAGCTGCGAGCCTTGCCCCTATAAAGTGCGCCCCGCGCCTTGGCAACGAGGAGCTCGGGTGTGACGGGGTACCGCTTGCCCCTCGCGGCGAGCTCGAGCTCGAGAGGCACCAGCGCGCGCCCCTGGAGGCGCTTTATCATCCTCGGTTTTCCCTCTGCAATGCTGAGCAAATCACTCGCCATGTCCGAAACGGCCCGGCGCCAGCGCCTCGTGCGGAAACCACCCTTGCGAAGGGCCCCGCCGCGCCACATGGCCGGACGGCTGGCAAGGACGCGCAGTTCTTCTGGCTCGGCGTGCGCGACGCGGTTGACCCAAGCCCAAGCCTCCACAGGCTGGTGCCTCGAACCTTGCAAGTCGGCAAAGCTCCCGCTGAGGAAAGCCTCGCACTCTTCGGCTATTTCGTTGCCGCTCGCCGACGGGGCAACCTCCCCCTCCCGCGGGCTCGCGAGCCACCCACGAGTGTCGTGCCAAGGCCGTCCTTCGTGGCCGACGGAGCCCACGTTTGCTACCTCCTCCGATTGGTGCGGGCACGTTCGCCACGCCGAAATAAACCCTACGGCTCCGGGTAACACTCCTGATAGGGCCCTTGGCCCCTTGGTGGCGAGGGATCTCCCTCTACTCGGACGGCCAGGCCACGGCTTCGCCGCTCGCTGACATAGCGACGGCGTCACCCACCTCGGCGGGAGGACGTCCGGCGCACCGGACGCGGAGGGGGCCGTCCAACGGGTCGTTGCCGCCGGTGACGTCGACCAAGAGCACGCAGTCATGGCCGTAGAACTCTCGGTGGACAACCCTCCCCGTCGCGCCGGCGCGCCCGGCGGCAGTGCCCCCGGGCGCGTGCAACGAGATCTGCTCCGGGCGGACGAGGACGCTGACCGGGCCGCTCACGCTTTCATGGCCGCCGGCAAGGGACATGGCCCCAAGAGGAGTCTCGACCCAGCCGCTCGTGGCAGTCCCAGTCAGGATGTTCGCCTCGCCGAGGAACTGGGCGACGGAGCGGTCGACGGGACGGCTGTAGAGGTCTTCAGGCGCTGCGAACTGGCGGAGCCTCCCCGAGGTCATGATGCCTACGAAGTCAGAAACAGAGAGGGCCTCTTCCTGGTCGTGGGTGACGAAGACAGTAGTGGCATGTTGAGCCCGCAAAAGCGCCATGACATCGGAACGCAGAGACGAACGAAGCCCGGCGTCGAGAGACGAAAAGGGCTCGTCTAGCAGCACGAGCCGGGGCCCAGGCGCGAGAGCGCGAGCGAGCGCGACCCTCTGCTGCTGGCCCCCAGAAAGCTGGTGCGGGTAGCGCTGAGCCATCCCCCCGAGACCCACCATCTCCAGGAGCGCTTCGGCCTTCCCCGCGGCTCGCTCGGCCCGCGACAGCCCGAAGCCGACGTTCTTGGCCACGGTCAGGTGGGGAAAGAGGTTGCCCTCCTGCGCGACGTAGCCAACGCGGCGCTTCTCGGGAGGCACGAACCGGCGGGGCGAGTCCACGACCTCCCCGTCTATCTCCACCACGCCGGCCTCTGCACGCTCGAAGCCGGCGATCGTGCGCAAGAGCGTGGTCTTGCCGCTCCCCGACCTCCCGAGGACAGTCACGACGGCGCCTTCAGGCACCTCGAGGTCAAGGCCGTCCAGGACGTCCTGGCCGCCGAAGGACTTCGAGACCCCCCTGCAAACGACGGTCACGGCCTGGCGGCCCACTGAAGGCCCACGGCCAGGTGCGGTGCCCATATAAGGCCAGTCTAACTGACCAAGGGAGCCTCACCTAAGAACCCAGCTTAGAGCGCCTCGCGCACTAGGGAGCGGGCTGTAGCCTTGACGAAATGCACCAAGAGGGCTTCCACCCCCCGGTCGAGCAGTACTTGAGGGTGGCTTACGAGCTCACCGAGGACGGCATCCCAGTCATGCGGGCACGCATCGCCGAACGGCTAGGGTACTCGGGGCCGACCGTCACCGTAATGGTCCGCCGCCTGGTCGCAGAGGGCTACTTCGAGGCCGACGAGCGAGAACTGCACCTTTCGCCTAAGGGGCTCCAAGTAGCCGAGGGCGTGGTCCGCAAGCACCGCCTCGCCGAGCGCCTGCTCGCGGACGTGATCGGCCTCGCATGGCCCAAGGTCCACCGGGAGGCCGACCTGTGGGAACACGTGATATCAGACGAGGCCGAAGCCCATATCGTTGCGCTCCTCCACAACCCCGCCACGTGCGCGCATGGCAACCCCATCCCCGGCGCTGGCGTCACGCCACCCTCGACGCGCCCACTGTCAGTTGCCAGGCCTGGCGACCAGGTCCGCCTCGAGCGCCTCACCGAGACCGTCGAGGTCGACATCGAGACCCTGGTCTACCTGGACGACCACGGCTTCCGGCCCGGGGCTTGCGCCGAGGTGAAAGACCGCTCCCCCGACGGGACGCTCACGCTCGCCATCAATGGTGTCGCCATGGCGGTAACGCCCGCGCTCGGGGCCCAGCTCTATGTGAGCGACCCATCCGGGCACTGCGGACCGGGCGCCACCGCAGCCCTCCCGCCCGAGAAGGCGACGAGGCTGCGAGGTCGTTGACCCCACCGTCACCTCCCGACCACCCCTAGCCCTAACTCTCCTGCTAATGCTCAACTACGCTAGCCATTGCCGGTATTAGCACGCGTTTTCGCTGGCTCGGAAGGAGAGGGTCGTGCGGCGACAAGTATTTGACATCTTGGTCAGCGTCGGTGGCCTTGTACTCGTAATAGTACTCGTAACGGCAGGCGCCCTCTTAATGTGGGCGCACAGCTCTGCAGGGTCGAGCGTCCACTACCAACTAGCTCGCCAAAACATCTACTTCCCAGAAAAATCACAAATCCCTCCGGACCAAAAGAGCTACCTCGACCGGTATGCGGGACAGCAACTCCTGACCGGGCCACAGGCCCATGCCTATGCCCTAAAGATCGCCTCGGACGTATACGCGCTCCCCTACCATGGGATCTACGCAGAAGTGAGCGCTGCTTCCAGGGCGCACCCAGGCAACAAGAAGCTGGCCGTCGAAGTCCAAACGGCCTTCACAGCCTCTACCCTGCAGGGCTTGCTACTGGAAGCCTACGGTTTCAGTGTTTTCGGTGTCATCGCGCTCTGGGCAGGTGTCGCTTCGTTTTGTTTTGCATTCATGATCCTGTCGCTGGTACTGCTCGGTCTCTACCACGCCAGGAGGACCCCTCCCGAAACCCAGCTGTTCGCAGTCGTCGAGCGTTGAGCGGGGTTCCGCTCCACTGCTACCCAATAGCCAGCGCCGGGACCATGTAAATGCCAAAAGCCATGACCACGAGGCACGTCGCCGTGACGGCCATCCTGCGTAGGCCGTGCATGCGCTGGTTGGCTGGGAGTGCCTTGGCCTCGAGGAGCACGAGGAACCCAAGCACTATTGGGAGCAACAGCGCGTTCATCACCTCTACGTCCACCATCAGGCCGACCAGGTCGACGCTCGCAACCACGAGCCCGGCACCCACCAGGTGGGCGAGCACGTACGCCCCGTAAAATTTGGCGGAGCGCCGGCTTGGGCGCTCGTTCAGGCTGTGGCGCCACCCGAAGACTTCGGCCAGCCCCCACGCCCCCGCTAGGGAGGCGACCAGGGCGGCAACCATGGCTGCGCCCAGCACGGCCAAGCCGACCGTGACGCGAGAAGTGAGGCTGCCCACGTAAGGTGCGAGCGCGGCGGCGACCTGCCCGACGGTACCCAGCACACGGCCGCGACCGCTGTCATGGCCTGCTGCCAAGGCGAGCACCATCATGATCATGACGAGCTGCGTGACGACCGCCCCGACCGCCGTGTCATGGCGCTCCGCGCGCAGAGCCTTCGGCCCGAGGCCCTTGTCGATAACGGCTCCCTGCTGGTAAAAGACCATCCAGGGCATGATGACCGCCCCGACATTGGCCGCGAGGAGGTAGAGGTAGGACCCGTTGCCCAAAGGCACATGGCCGAGGCCCCTCGAAAGAGCCGACATGCTCGGGTGCGCGAAGACCACCGCCGGGACGAGGGCGAGCTCAGCCAACCCGAAAATGAGGGCCACTCTTTCCAGCCTCCGGTAGCTGCCTGCCATCGCCACGCCCACGAGCAACGCCGTCGCCACGCTGACCGTAAGCACCTTGGGAAGGCCGACCATCTCCCCCACGCCGGCAACTCCTGCGAACTCGGTCACGAGTGCGCCTGTGGCCGAGATGAACAGGGTCCCCACAGACAAAAGAGCCCAACCGCGCCCAAAACGCTCGCGTATCAGCTCACCGTGGCCCTTGCCTGTACAAAGGCCTAGACGCACGGTCATCTCCTGGACGACATAAAGGACTGGGATCAAAACCAACTGGGGTAGGACCATCTCGTAGCCCCAGCGAGCGCCCGACCGTGCCGCGGTCACGAGGCTGCCGGCATCGGTATCGGCCAGCATGACCGCCAAACCTGGGCCCCATACGGCCAGGAGACCGAGGAACAGAGCGCGCCGCCTGCGACGAGCGGGCCTGGTAAGCGGCCCAGGGGGCTCGTCCGCGCGAAAGCCGTCCACCGCATCCAGGCTCGTGTCGCGGGAGGGAGCTCTCATGCGGTGCCTTAGGTCATCCTCAGCTGGAAACCTACGAAACGGCGGAGGATGTCAGTCAGGGCCAAAGGTCCCGTCGACGCGGGTTACCGCCATAGGTCACGGGCCCTCAGGCCATCCGGCCCTAACGCGCAATGACCCGCATGTGACAGATTTGCCGCAGCGCCCAGTAGCCGCTGGGCACCAAGTCCTGTCAGTTTGCCCGGCTGTCCCCCAAGGGCCCTCGCCCCTGCGAGAGAACGTCCCCGAAGGGGATACGATCTTTCAGAGGTGGTGAGGACGGCATGCGACGGTTGTTCCTCCCAGGGTTTTGGGTATCCGCAACGGGAGCAGTTGCGGCAGTGGCCTTTGCAGCCATAGCGAGCCAGCCCTTTGTCTTCGTCATCGCAGGCGTGTTGGCATGCTTTGCCATCCTCATGGTGAGCGCTATGTGCTGGGACGACGTCGGCGGGAAGACAAGCCTCGCCGAGCTTCTCTTAGGCAAGAGGGCCTCCGCTATAGAAGCCGGGGCCGATCTCTTTCTCGACGTGCAGTCGATAGAGGTCGTCGGCGTCTTCGAGACCGGGAGGGACCTCCTCGCCCAACTGCGCGGAGGGACCGGGACCTACCGCCCGAGTGGGGCGCGAGAACCGGTCCCCTGGCCCGACGACGCCGAGCTGTTCCTCGCTTGGCAGACGACCGAGAGAGCCGCTTCGGCTGCGGCTCGCCAGCTAAACGCCTGGGAGGCGGCGCACCAACCTCTTCATCTCCTGTGCGCCACCGCTTGCGCCACGGTGCTAGCCGACCACGAGAACCGCCGCCTCACCCTTCCCACGCTTTCCCCGCTTGGTGGCGGGGGCCGAGCGACACACCCGGGGCGGCGCTGACAAGGCCTGCCAGCAACTGCTGGCAGGCACGAGGTTGGGCGCCTGAATAGTTCGTTTTGCGAGTGACTTTCGGCCCTGTCGTAGCCCACTTTTGCCCCGGCAGTATGGCCCGTATGGGAGCGGCAAGCTTGCTCGGCGGGCCGGCAACCGCTGCAGCCCCCCGGCCGTCGCGTGTCTCGGGCCGCTGGGCGATCCTGGCAGTGCTCTCCGTGAGCTTGCTCATCGTGAGCCTCGACACCACGATCCTGAACGTCGCGCTACCCACGATCGTGCGCGACCTGAACGCGTCATCGAGCGAGCTGCAGTGGGTCGTCGACGCGTACTCGATCGTATTCGCAGGGCTCTTGCTGGTCGAGGGGACGCTCGGCGACAGGGTTGGACGAAAATGGGTGTTCATGGGCGGGCTGACCGTGTTCGCGGCCGGCTCCGCCGCATGCGCGTGGTCGTCGACCCCCGAGCTGCTGACAGCCTTCAGGGCGTTCATGGGGGTCGGGGCAGCCGCCGTCATGCCCTCTACATTGTCGATCCTCACCAACGTCTTCAGCGACGAGGAACGCACGACGGCCATCGGTATCTGGTCCGGAGCGACCGGTCTTGGCGTCGCCATCGGCCCCGTAGTCGGCGGATGGCTCCTCGCTCACTATTGGTGGGGGTCCGTCTTCCTCGTGAACGTGCCAATATCAGCACTCGGGCTCCTCGCTACTTGGTGGTTGGTGCCCAATTCGAAAAACCCAACGAGCAAGGCGCCCGACCCAGTCGGAGGCGTTCTCTCTGTGGCAGGCATGGCGATGCTCCTCTGGGGGATAATCGAGGCCCCCAACCGGACCTGGACATCACCCCTGGTCCTCGGCGCGCTAACCGGCGCCGTCGTCATCCTCCTCGCATTTGTGCTGTGGGAACGGCATTCAACTCACCCAATGCTCGAACTGTCGTTTTTCTCCAACCGCCGCTTTTCAGCCGCCATCTCGGCAATGGGGATCGTGATCTTCGCTCTCATGGGCGGCCTTTTCATCCTCACCCAGTACCTGCAGTTCTCTCTCGGCTATAGCGCCCTACAAGCCGGATTGCGCATCGCACCAATCGCCGGCGTCCTGCTTGTCACCGCCCCTCTGTCCACGCAACTCGTCCGCTTCATCGGCACCAAACCGGTCGTCTTCGCCGGCCTCGGCGTGATCGCCGCCGGCCTGCTGGTCGTCTCCAAGACAACGATCCATGGCGACTACATGGACGCCCTCCCCGCCTTTATCATGATCGGCGGCGGCACCGGCCTCGCGCTTGCCCCCTGTACCGATGCAGTCATGGGTTCGGTACCCCAAGAGATGGCGGGCGCAGGGTCAGCCACCAACGGTGCCTTCCTCCAGACTGGCGGTGCTCTCGGCGTCGCCGTCCTCGGCAGCCTCATGAACAGCCGCTACAAGGGCCACATGAGCCCGCTGCTCCGCGGCTACCGAGCACCGACCGCCATCCACGACGCGATCATGGGATCCCTCGGCGGCGCTCTCGAAATTGCCCAGCACATCGGGGGCGCACTTGGCGCGGGCCTCGCCGCCGCCGCCCGCGACGCGTTTACATTGGGGATGGACCTGAGCTGCCAAGTGGCCGGCTTCGTCGTCATAGCGGCCGCGATCCTCGTGGCCGCTTTCCTTCCCAACCGACCTCGGCGCGGGAGCGAAGTTTCCGAACAACCCCGAGCGGCGAAGTGGGGCCCGGGGCGAGTCCACTCAGGCTAAGAGGGACGTCCCGGCTGAACGTGCCCTAGCGGAGCTCCCTCCACCTGTACGGAACTACTAGGGCACGACCAAGACCGGCCGCCGCGCCATAGCGAGAAGCCTCCTCGGGACGCCGCCCAGATGGAGCGCGGGATGGCGGGAGCGCCCGACGACGATCATGTCAGCCCGGCACGACTCGGCAAGCACCTCAAGCTCTTGGGCAATATCGCCCTCGCGACAGGACAAGTCCCCCTCGACGCCGGCAAGCGCTAGCTCTTGCCGCACCTGCTTGCCGAGCTCACCCCCGTCATCGCACTCCCCTACGAGGGGCACCATCGGCGTCACGAAAGGAGCCATCCCCAAGGACGCCGGGGTATGGCACACGAGGCAGGCGCGCACCCTTGCGCCGTGGTTCTTGGCCACGGCAACCGCCAGAGAGAAGGCCCGCCAACTCGTGGTCGACCCGTCCACGCCAACGACGACGTTGCCCATCGCCATCACCGATCATCCCCCTCTCGGAGCGGCCCCCCGGCCCCGGTGGCCCGCCCGCCTATGCAGGCTACGGTGCCGGCGCGTGGCGCGTTCAGCCGCCGGGTGGCCAGCCTCGGCGTCCCCCACACCGCCGCTCGACGCCGGACCGGCGTCCCCGTCCCTGTCGCCTGGCGGCGCCGAGGGCCCAAGGCCATCTCCGACGGCCGAGAGAGCCAGGCGAGGCCGGCCATCCCGAGCAACACCCGCAGCGTCGCCGCCATCTGTCCCAAGCGCGCCGCCATCTGTCCCAAGCGCGCCGCCATCTGTCCCAAGCGCGCCCGTCCCCCCGCCGCCGCCGGCCCCGCCAGCGATCCCGCCGGCCAGTACGGCCTTTTGGGCTCGTGATTCCTCGTCCTCGTGGATGTACCTCTCACCACGCAAGGCAGACGCCAAGGCAGCCACCAGGCTCATGGCAATGGCAAAGATAAGCACGTAGAGGAGGGCGTCCTTAAAAGGCCCACCGATCAGGTGAGGGAAAAACGAGCGCCCGACCAGGTCCGCCCGGCTGGCCGCGCTCAAGTGCCCGAGAACGGCCGGGCCAAGCAGGCTCTTTAGAGGATTGAGCCCCAAGAACGCGGCGAACATGTAGCCAAGTGGAGGCAGGTGCCCGAGCTGCGCCGCGGTGGCAGCCGGCACGCCATGGGCGACCAGGCCCCGTACCATCGCCGCCGGCACCTTGGAGTTGAGCCCAATTACGAGGAGCGTGAAAAAAAGGCCCATCGAGAGGGGCATCCCTGTGTTGTTGAACGTGACACGCATCCCGGAGGCAGCCCCCCGGTGACGGGCGGGCACCGAGTTCATGATCGATGAGGTATTCGGCGAGGCGAACAGCCCGCCGGCAAGGCCCATCGCGAGGATCACGATCGCGAACGGCACGTAGGAGAAGTTGGCGGGGAACGCGATGACGATCGCGAACAGCACGGCCTGAAGGAGCGTCCCCGCCGTGGCAAAGGCCCTCGCACCGTAGCGGTCGGAGAGCTTGCCGGCGAGCGGCCCTGAGATCACGAACCCAATCGAGAAGGGGACCATATAGATCCCCGCCCAGAGGGGAGTGCTCGTGTAGCCGTACCCATGTTGAGGCAACCAGATCCCCTGGAGCCAGATCATGAGCATGAACTGGAACCCGCCCCGTCCGACGGCGTTCAGGAACTGTGCGATGTTCCCAGCGGCGAAGGACCTGATCCGGAAAAGTGAAAGCTGGAACATCGGCTGGGCCACCCTCTGTTCGATCAAGACGAAGATGCCTAGCAGGGCCAAGCCGCCAAAGATCATCTCGAGCACGAACGGGTCCCCCCAGCCAGTGAGGGAGCTGCCGTAGGGCTTGATCCCGTAGGTAACGCCGGTCAGCAGCATTGCCAGGCCGCCTGCAAAGGCCAGGTTGCCGGCCCAGTCGAGCCTCGCTCTTATCCGGATCCCGATCTCCTTCAGCTGGAGGTAGGCCCATACCGTCCCGAAGAGGCCGACAGGGACGTTGGCGAGGAACACCCACCTCCAACCCACTTGCGAGAGCAGGCCACCCACCAGGATGCCTAGGAAGCCTCCCACGATCGCAGCCATCATGTTGGTCCCCAGAGCGAAGCCGAGCTGTTCGGACGGGAACGCGTCTGTGATGATGGCAGCGGAATTGGCGAAGAGGAGAGCTCCACCCACCCCCTGGACAATACGGAAGATGACGAGCTCCATGGCCCCCGTAGAGCCGGTGCTCCAAACGACAGATAGCAAGATCGAGGCGCCCGTGAACCACGCGAAGCCGAGGTTGTACATGCGCACCCGCCCGAAGATGTCGCCGATGCGGCCCACGGTCACGACGAGGGCGGCCGTCGCCAGGGTGTAGCCCATCATGATCCAGAGCAGGTACGGGAAGTTGGAAGCCGCCAAGGGGTCGAGGTGGATACCCCTAAAGATGACCGGCAGCGCGATCATCAAGCTCGTGGCGTTGAGCGAGGAGAGAAGGACGCCGATCGTGGTATTCGAGAGGACGATCCACTTGTAACGCGGCCCCACGACAGGGCGTACCTCGACGTTCGCCATAGTCCCTTCATACAGGTGCGAGCGGTGCTCTTCACGGGGACCAATGGGCCATCCTGGGGGACCTTTGGCCCTAGCTGCATCCGGGGTGCCTCAAAGCGTCGGTAACTTGCACGCCAAGGTACCCGCCAGGCAATGGCGCCTCAGGCCGCGTACTTAAAGGTCACCTGGTTGGAGCTCCCCGTTTCCGTCGACACGGTCACCCCGACAGTCCCCGGCGACTTGGCTGGCCGCGCGGGCACCGTTGCATGGCAGGTCGTCTCGTTGGGGCAAGAAACCGGTGCTTCCGCCGGTCCGAACGTCACTGTTATCCGCCCGTCTTTACTGAAAAATCCGTGGCCTCTCAGCGTCACGTGCTCCCCCGCGCTGCCCGACGCCGGCGAAACAGCCGCGAGCACAGGTTTGGGACCGTTATGTACGCGTGGCGATGCCACCGACGGCCTTGATGTGGGTACCGATGCGGCGCGGCCCCTCGAGGTCGAAGCGGTCGAGGTGCTCGGCGGGGCTGTCGCAGTGGACGTGGTGCTAGACAGCGGGACACCCCGAGTTGAGGTGGCAGGAGCAGACGTGGTCGATGATGACTTGGTGCTCGCCCGCTGCGCCGCCCCAACAGGCGTAGCCGCGCCACCCTTACGAAGGAACGAGACCCCCAGCCCCGCTGCCGCGAGCAGGTCGAGCACCACCAAGACCTCGACCGCACGCGTTAACCCGTGCGCCCGTCGCGAGACGCTCTCCTGGGCATACCCAGCGCGTCCGATATCTTTCCGGGGCCAAGCTCGCCACGCCACACCTAGCGCAGCCACGGCCACCCCAATTGCCACTACCGCCAGAGCCAAGGCCATCACAGTGCGCTCCTCTCCCACCATTATGGCCGCGACGATGCCTGATCCTGACGCTCCCCAGTTTCACGCTCGGGGGCGACCTGACCTCAGGTGCGCACGTCCTGGGTCGGGAGCGCCGCTCTAAGGCCCGTGGCCCTGCCCGCCGGGACGACTGTCGCCCCTCTAGTCCCTCCCGACAAGGCCATGCACGCCGGCCGCTCCGACAACATCGCCGCTATGGGACGGGGGCACCTGCCCGTAGAGGTCGAGAAGCCGCAAGCGGGTCGTTTGGAGGCGCCCAAGCATAATGGACGCGAAGCGCTTCATCAGCGCGTAGCCGAAGGCCGGATCGGACTCCATCTTGGCACGGAAGCAGTCGGCGTCCACCTCTATGGCGCCGACCGGCTCAAGGGCGCGGGCGTCGAACTCCCATCGATAGGGCGGGAACAACCACGACCACCCGAGCGCACTACCCGGTCCAAGGGTCTCGATCATGAGGGCCCCCCGACCAGGGGCCCTCACCTCCAGGCTGACCCGGCCCCTACGGAGCAAGTAGAGGCAATGGGCCGGCTCGCCCTCGGTGAGCAGGTGATCCCCCGTCTCCACTGCCACCTGGCGGGCGCAGCCACTGACGAGGGCGGCGGTGTCACCGGGAAGCCCGACGAGCACCGGGTGGCTGGCTGCCAATTCTGCGATATCACTTGTGGTCATTGGGACTTGACCTCCGATGCGAGGCCTGCGCGGCTACTGCGGCTTACGCTTATTGCCTAAAGGAGCCTCGGCCTCGTCGTCGCAGTAGCCGTAGCTCCACTCGGTTACGAACTTGTCGGCTTGCCTAAGAGCAGATCGGCGAGACCTGACACTGGAGCCGCCGGCGCCTTCGCTCTCGCTCCGTTTATCGGGCCCACTTAGGTCAAGCATTGCTCTGGCTGCTTGACGCGCTCCCTCGCGCGATCCCTCGCGAGCACTACTCATAGCTGACCTCCTGAGCTTCAGGGGTAGCTAATTGTAACTAGAGGCATCGGGAGCCGCCTAGGGCACAAAGTCCCAGGGTGCCCCGAGGCAAGAGCTCAAGGGAGGGAGATGTCAGTACCGGTCAGCCAGGCCATGCCACCCCCTCGGATGCGGCGGCCCGCGTTGGCAAGGGTTCCCCAAAAGCCTCAAGCTGGGCGGCCCTGCAACCGTCTGTACGCTAGTAGGCCACTGGAAGGAAGAAGGATCGTGAGGATGTTGCGGGCTAGAGGCGGGGTTGCCCGTGGCGTGCTCCATGTGCCCTGCAAGAGGCTGTTGGCTAGTGGAGGGCTCGTCAACGCGGGTTTCGCCGCGTCGAGTGTGTTCGTTTCGCTGTTCTTTTATGTCACGAGCGGGTCAATCACCAAGATGGTGCTTTACTCGCTCGGCAGTTATACGGGCCTCACCTTTGGGTTCCTCGCCATGGCGAGGTGGTTCCCGGAGACCTCGCCGAGGAAGCTGTTCCGGACTGGCCTCGGCTTGAACGCCACGTTCTACCTGCTACTCATAGCCCTCGGCCACGAGGCGGGCGAGCTGGCGCTCGAGCTCGGCTTGGTAAGTGGTGTGGCGGCCGGCACATACTGGCTCGGTGCGAACACGCTCACCTACGACGTCCTCTCCCCCGAAGGGCGAGGCCACTTCTACGGCTTGAACTTCGCCGTAACGAGCGTGCTCAACTTCGTGATGCCCCTCACCGCAGGGGCCATCATCGGCCGCCTCGGGGGAGAGACGGGCTTTGTGGTGGTGTTTACGATCGCCCTCGTCGCCTTCGTCCTTGCCTGGTGGGCGGCGCGAGGCCTGAGCAACACTCACGGGATCGGGGGCGTGCCTCTGCGCCGCGCCCTCGCCATCCCCCCGCTGCAAAGCGAGTGGGGCAGGATGTGGCTCGCGATCGTGATGCGGGGGTTCAAGCAAGCGGCAGGTGGGCTCGGCCTCATCGTGCTGGTGGCCATGGCCACCCACAGCTCCACCGCCCAAGGCGAGTTCGCCGCTGTGGCGTCCCTCGCCAGCGTGGGCACGTCGGTGCTCGCCGGAAGGCTCCGCCCCGAGTCGAGGTCGCTCGGCATGTGGATGGGGGCGGCTGGGTTCGCGCTGGCGACGACGATGCTCCTATTCCGGGCCGACTTTGCCATGCTCATGGTCTACGGCGCGCTTTCGGGGCTTGTCTACCCCGGCCTCATGGTCCCCCTCGCCGCTGGCGTGCTCGACGTCATCGACGCCGACCCCGCCGCCAGCCAGATCCGCGGGACCTACATGCTCTCCCAGGAAGTCGCGATCAACGCCGGGCGCATCGGGGCGGTCCTATCGCTGACCGCGCTCCTTGCCGTCGCCCGGCCAGTCGAAGCGATCCTTGTCGTGCTGTGCGTGGGTGCTCTCCTCCAGCTCGCCGCAGCGCACTTGGGGTCGGCCGCGCTCGAGCACAGGCCTGCCACCTGACCCCGATTTGGCGCTCCGGGCAGGCGCTCACCAGGGGCCAGCGACGTTGGCGTTGGCGGCGCGCAGCGCCGCCACATAGCCAGCGCGCTCCTCGGCACCCTGCCCAGGGTAAGGCGTGGCCGCCAACAAGCCGCGGACCTTGGCGATGCTCGTGAAGCCCTTGCGCGACATCCAATCGCTGAGGCCGTCCAAAAGGACTTGCGCGTAGTCCGGCCCGCGGCGAAGCAACGCAGACGTCGTCATGACCACGTCGGCCCCCGCGAGGAGGTACTTGGCCAAATCGTCGGGGCCATCCACGCCCGTCGAAGCCGCCAAGCTCGTGTCGAGCCGCTGGCGAAGCAAAGCAATCCAGGTTCGTGCGAGCCGCCCTTCCGAGGCGCTCGAAAGCCCAAGGCCAGGGACCACCTGGAGGGTCTCTGGGTCGATGTCGGGGTGGAGGAAGCGGTTGAACAGCACGAGCGCGTCCGCCCCCGCCTCCTCCATGCGGAGCGCGACCTCCCCGACCGAGCTGTAGTAAGGGGAAAGTTTCACAGCTACCGGCACCGAGACAGACGATTTCACCAGGCCGAGGATCTCGACGTGACGCTCCTCCACTTCTCTCCCAGAGGCCTCCGGCCCCGGTGAAGAATAGACGTTCAGCTCAATGGCGGCGGCACCGGCGCTTTCCATTTGGTGGGCGAAGCGCGTCCAACCCTTTTGCGTCGTGCCGTTCAGGCTGGCGATCACAGGCACGTTGAGCACCGTAGCCGCCCGCTCGAGCACCGATAGGTAACGCCTTCCGCCGGCCTCGACTCCAGGCACTTCGGGGAAGTACGAAAGCGATTCCGCAAAGCTCTCGCTGCCAGCTTCGGCCAACGCAACCTGGCGTTCTGCCTCCAGGGCAACCTCCTCCTCGAAGAGCGAGTGCATGACAACCGCTCCCACTCCCCCCTCTACAAGAGAACGGATCCCGGCCAGGGTGTGCGAAAGCGGCGAAGCAGACGCGACGAGCGGGTTCTGGAGCCTAAGCCCCATGTAGTTGCTGGAGAGGTCGGCCACTACCGCTCCCTCCTTGCATCAGGCGCATAACGCCTTGCGGGACGGGTCGCCATTTCCTCATAGGTCGCCCAGCGCCGGTCGACGGCCTCTTGTGCCAGCCCCGCGAGCCGCTCGGCCTCGACGGGGTCTGAACGGCCGAGCACGGAGTAGCGCAGTTCCCGCCCAACGTACTCCCCAAGCCCGATACGCGGGCGGGGCGAGTCGAGAAGGAAGGGGTTGTCACCGGTGGACCGCAAGACCGGGTCATAGCGAAGGAGCGGCCAATGGCCGCTGGCCACCGCCTTGTACTGCTGGTCGAGGCCGTTCCGCAAGATAACTCCATCCTTTTCGATCCCATGGGCGATGCAATGGCTGTAAGCAATGATGAGCGATGGCCCGTCATAGGCCTCGGCCTCCCGGAAGGCCCGGAGGGTTTGCTCGGGGTCCGCCCCCATCGCCACCCTCGCGACGTACACGCTCCCATAGGCGATCGCCTGGAGGGCGATGTCCTTTTTCTCTGCCGTCTTCCCGGCAGCAGCGAACTTGGCTACCGCTCCAAGGGGCGTCGCCTTCGAAGCCTGGCCCCCGGTGTTCGAATACACCTCAGTATCAAGCACGAGCACGTTCACGTCGCGCCCACTTGCCAAAACGTGGTCCAGCCCAGCCGACCCTATATCGTAAGCCCAACCGTCGCCACCGATAATCCAGACGCTCCGGCGCAACAGGTGTTCTGCGACGCTCTCTAGATCTCGAGCGAAGGGCGTGTCGAGGACAGAGAGGTACCGGCGCAGCTCACGCAAGCGGTCACGCTGGGCGGCGAGCTCCGACTCCGAACGCTGCGGCGCTCGCAGTATCCCTTCGACGAGGTCTCCTCCCAGCGCCTCCCTCAGCTGAGACAGCCGCTCCCTGGCGAGAGCCGCGTGGTGGTCGGCCGCCAGGCGCAGCCCCAGGCCAAACTCCGCATTGTCCTCGAAAAGTGAGTTGGACCAGGCCGGCCCGCGCCCCTCGGAATTGGCCGTCCACGGTGTGGTGGGCAAGTTGCCGCCGTAGATGGACGAGCACCCTGTGGCGTTGGCGACGACCGCCCGGTCCCCGAACAGCTGGGACACCAGCTTCACGTAAGGGGTTTCGCCGCAGCCGGCACAAGCACCAGAAAACTCGAACAAGGGCTGAAGGAACTGCGCCCCCCGGACCGTCCCGAAGTCAACCCGTGAGCGCTCCGCCGTCGGAAGGGACTCGAAAAACGCGATGCTTTCCCGTTCGACGGGGAGGAGAGCCTCCCGCCACGACAGGTTGATGGCTTTCCTGGCGGGGTCGCCCGGCGCGCTCACCGGGCAGGCCTCCACGCAGAGCCCGCAGCCGGTGCAGTCCTCGAGGTAGACCTGCAACGTATAAGAGGTCTCCGGCAAGCCCCGTGCGTTGAGCGGCGCCGAGCGAAAGCCCGCCGGCGCCCCCGCAAGTTTGGCGCTGTCGTAGTACTTCGAGCGGATCACGCTGTGGGGGCAAACAAAACTGCAATTACCACACTGGATACAAAGGCCGGCGTCCCATTCCGCAACGAGGTCGGAGATATTGCGCTTCTCGTAAGCCGCCGTGCCGACCGGCCAGGTGCCGTCGGCGGGCAAGGCGCTGACCGGGATCGCGTCCCCCTGGCCGGCCATCATCAAGGCGGTGACCTCTCGGACGAAATCAGGTGCACCCGCTGGCACGAGCGGGGCGAGCTCGCTCCGAGATGTGACCTGCCCGGGGATCTGGGCCCGCCCGAGGCCCTCGAGGGCCCGGTCCACCGCGGCCAAGTTGGCGTCGACGACCTTCTGGCCTCGCCGACCGTAGGTCTTCCTGACCGCCTCCTTTACCTTCTCGATAGCTCTGCCCTGGTCGAGTACGCCGGAGATGGCAAAAAAGCACGTTTGGAGGACTGTGTTCACACGGTTCCCGAGCCCCACGTCCCTCGCGATCCGGCTGGCGTCAACGACATAAAGTTGGATCCTCTTTTCGATCATCCTCTCTTGGACCGGGCGGGCCAGGGCCTCCCAGACCTTGTCCGCTGGGTACTCGCAGTTGAGCAGCAAGGTGGCACCCGGGGCGGCGCGCCCCAGTACCTCCTCGCGCTCGATCAAGCCCAACCGGTGGCACCCTATGAACCCAGCCTTGCCCACCAGGTAAGGCGCCTTTATGGGGTCGGGGCCGAAACGCAGGTGCGAAGTCGTATAGCCGCCCGACTTCTTCGAGTCGTAGACGAAATAGCCCTGGGCATAGAGCCCCTCGTCGCCCAGGATCTTGATGGTGTTTTTGTTGGCGCCGACCGTACCGTCGGAACCCAGGCCAAAAAAGAGCGCCCTCAGCGTCCCCGAGGGCTCTATGTCGAGGGCCGCGTCATATTCGATACTCGTCCCCGATACATCATCGGTTATACCAACGGTGAAGCGCCGGCGGGGCTCTGCACGGCCGAGTTCCGCGAAGACGCCGGCGGCCATGCCGGGAGTGAACTCCTTCGAGGAGAGCCCGTAGCGCCCACCAGTGACAAGCGGCATGACGTCGCGCTCCCCCCGTGCGTGGGCCTCAGCCACCGCCCCGAGGACGTCCAAGAAGAGAGGCTCGCCAAAAGAGCCGGGTTCCTTGGTCCTGTCCAGCACGGCGACGCGCTTCACGGTAGGGGGGAGCGCGCCAAGGAGAGCGTCCGCGGGGAACGGGCGGTAAAGCCGTAGTGTCACGACTCCCACCCGCTCACCCGACGCCACCAGGTGCCTGACCGTCTCACGGAGCGTCTCGGCTCCCGAGCCCATGGCAACGACAACTTGCTCGGCATCGGGGTGGCCGTCGTAGTCGACCAGGTGGTAGCTCCGCCCGGTGCGTTCGGCGAGCTTCCCCATCGCCTCCTCGACCAAGGCCGGCACGGCCTCGTAGTAGGGGTTCACGGTCTCGCGGGCCTGGAAGTAGACGTCGGGGTTTTGCGACGTGCCCCGTATAAAGGGGTGCTCGGGTGACATCGCCCGCTGGCGGTGGGCCAGCACGAGCCCACCGGGGACCAGTGCCCTGAGGTCGTCGTCTGAGAGCAGTTCGATCGTGTTCAACTCGTGCGAAGTGCGGAACCCGTCGAAGAAGTGCACGAAGGGCACCCGAGACGCGAGTGTTGCAGACTGTGCGATTGCGGCCATGTCGTGGGCTTCTTGCACTGACGAGGAGGCGAGAAGCGCAAAGCCGGTCTCGCGCACCGCCATCACGTCTTGGTGGTCGCCGAATATAGATAGGGCCTGGGCGGCGAGAGAGCGAGCGGCCACGTGGATGGTGGCCGGCGTGAGCTCGCCAGCGATCTTGAACATGTTTGGCACCATGAGCAACAGGCCCTGCGAAGCGGTGAACGTCGTCGAGAGCGCGCCGCCCTGGAGGGCACCGTGGAGCGCGCCAGCCGCCCCGCCTTCGCTTTGCATCTCGACCACCGAGGGGACCGTCCCAAAGATGTTTTGGCGGCCTTTGGCGGACCACTCGTCCGCCAGCTCAGCCATCGGTGAGGACGGCGTTATCGGGAATATGCAGCAAAGCTCGTTCAGACGGTAGGCAACCGATACGGCCGCCTCGTTGCCATCAATCGTCGCCCTCATCTGCCCCTCCATACGCCGCTCGGTTCAGGGACCATCTCTATGGCGTGGACGGGGCACTGCTCGTAACAGACCGCGCACCCCGTACAGCGCTCGTAGTCGAAGCGGTACCGGTTGCCCGGCCCAAGCTTTATGACAGCGTCCTCGGGGCATGCCCCGTAACAGCCGTCACACTCGAAGCAGTTGCCACACGACAGGCAACGCCCCGCCTCGTAACCCGCCTCTTTTTCCGAAAGCCCGCTCACGACTTCGAAAAAGTCCGATAGCCGCTCCGCTGGCGGGCGTTCGGGCTGGGAGCGACGGAAGAAATCGCCAAAATACCATAGGTGCAGGCCACCGAAGGCCGCCTCAGGGTGCTTGGCCTTGGCGCTCGCCGCCTCGCCTCGCAACCAGGAGTCAATGTGACGTGCGGCCATCTTGCCATGACCGACACCGACGGTGACCGTGCGTTCTGCCGGCACCATGTCCCCGCCGGCGAAGACCCCCGGGCACCCGGTCATCATCGTGGACGAAACGCTCACCGTCCCGTCACGAGCGAAGGAGACGCCGGGGACGGAGCGCAAGAAAGCCGTGTCGGTGTCCTGGCCGAGCGCAAGGATCACGGTGTCGGCGGCCAGGGTCTCGAAGCGCCCGGTCGGGCGGGGGAAACCGGTCTCGTCGAGCTCCATGACCTCGACGGTCATCTCTGGCCCTTCGAAGGCCGTGATCGTACGGAGCCAGTTGATCCGGACCCCTTCGCGCTCCGCGTCGGCGGCCTCTTCTTCGTGCGCGGGCATCTGCGCGCGCGTCCGGCGATAGACGATCGTCGTGTCCGAGGCCCCCAAGCGCCGAGCGGTCCGGGCGGCGTCCATCGCGGTGTTCCCCCCACCGTAGACCGCAACCCTCCGGCCGACGACGGGGTGCTCTCCGCTCGCCACGCCCTTCAGGAACCCGAGCGCGTCGACAACCCGCGCGGTGTCGCCCGCCGGTATGTCGACCCGCTTGGAAAGATGGGCCCCCACCGCAACGAAGACCGCATCGAAGCCTCCCTCACGGCGCTCGGCCTCAAGGTCCTCCACCTTGTGGGAGCCCGTCATTCGCACACCGAGGGCAGGGATGCGCGCTATCTCCGCCTCCAGCACGTCGCGTGGCAGGCGGTACGCGGGGATCCCGTAACGCATCATCCCGCCAGGCTCGGGGCCGGCGTCGCGCACCTCGACCTCGTGGCCCCTTCGCGCCAAGTGGTAAGCAGCAGACAGGCCGCTCGGCCCGCACCCGACGACGAGCACCCGCTTCCCGCTGCGGACTTCTGGCCGGGGGAACTGCCAACCTTCCTCGAGGGCCCGGTCCCCGAGGAAGCGCTCGACCCCGTGGATAGAAACCGCTTCGTCAAGCTCGGCGCGGTTGCACTTGCCTTCGCAAGGGTGGTAGCAAACCCGCCCGTGGACCGCCGGCATCGGGTTGTCCGCGACCAAAGCCCTCCACGCAGCTTCGTACCGGCCCGCCTCGGCGTGCGCGAGCCACGCCTGGACGTTCTCCCCTGCCGGGCAGGCTGAGTTGCAGGGTGGCAACAGGTCCACATAGGTGGGCCGCCGCGTACGAACCGGGCCGGCTTCGGCACGGTCGTGCAGAAGGTCAGGCAGGGCAGCGATGTCATGGGCCAGACTCGTCATCCCGGCCATCATCGCGCTGCCTAGCTCCGCGCCAGTAGGGCCCCTGGTCCCTAAAGGCCCCGCTCGACGGAGGACCTCCACGGCAGTTGCCGTCGTGCACAGCCCATGCCTCCCTTAGGGTCGGCGGCGGGTCGGGGGCGACTCGGCACTACCATTGGCGTCCGGCGCGACCGCCCATGTAGCATCACCGCTCGCGGCGACCGCGCGCGGTGATACCGACCTCCATCGTCGACTCCTCCTAAGAGCGCTCAGACCCGTTGCAGGGCAACTTTAGTTTAGAGTATGCCGCCCAGAGGCGCAACTTCCGGTCTCTCGTACCCGTACGTGACCTTCGGCTTCGCTGGGCATTACCTTCGGCCCTAAATCGAAGCCTTGTCGGCCTCTTACGGTTGTCGTATGGCACTGCTCAAGGTAACGCCTGGGCGCCAAACGGCCAGCTTGCAAGCCGAACGGTCAGGCGCGACCCTGCGCACGTACCTGGCCTTCGTGAAACCCCCACGTCGACCTCACGTTCGTCTTGGTTGCATTGACTGGGGTCGTGCTCGTCGCGCCTCACGCCGGCACAGCGCCCTTCTGGCGCTTGCACACCTGGGCGATCGCCACCCTGTACAGGGACGGCCATGCGAGCGCAAGAGTCCCGATGGCCCCAGTCGTTTGGGGCAAAAGGGAACTCGCCCTTTGGTCTACTATCTCTGCTCTCTCCATGGGGGCGGTCGTCTTGCTCCTGGCGATCGCCCTGGCCGCCTGAGAGGCGTGCAAGAGGAAGGACGAACCCCATGACCACGACCGTCGAGCCAAGCCAGGCCACCGAACTACACCTATCGGATGCAAAGCTCGACATCTTTTCGTCGTCGATGGCCCGGCTCATCATGTTGTGGATCGTGCTGGTGGGAGTGGCAAGTTTCGTCACGGTGCCCTGGCTATCCGACACCCAGCTCCCCTATTCCCCCAACAGCGGCGATTTCACGGCGACGCAATCGTGGTTTTACCACGCCCTCATGCTGCCCGCGGCCCTGTTGTTCCTCATCTTGTGCACACGGGTCTTCACCACGCACAACTGGGTCAAATATGTCGTCTCCCACAGCGCCCTGGTCGCGATCCTGGAGGGTGCCGGGTTCATGATCCTCGGTTACGGGACTGAGCACCACATGGCCTCGCTCGTCGACTTCGGCTACTGGATCATCATGCCGTGCACGATCGAGCTGTTCGCCGTTACCGCGCTCTTCGTAGCCGACCTCGCCTGGGCGGCCTTCTGGCCGCCCTTGGGCGAGAAAATGGTCGGCCAGAAGGCCGAGATACACTGGGCGCTCTTCTTCGCCGGCATCTCCGTACTCACCTTCGTGGTCTTCGGCATCGCCGAGGCCGCTTCAGTGGTGGGCGTCAGCTGGAACTTCTGGGCCGAGGCGCAAGGCAAGACCTCGGGAGCGCTCACCTCGGGCATCATCGAGGCACACTCGCGGGGCCTGCTCCCCTCGTTCATGGCGGGGATCGTGTTCCTCGCGGCCGAGGCATTCGGCTACTCGAGGCTCGCCGGCGTGCGAAAGCAGGCCGCCCGCGGGGCAGTGGGCATAATGCTCGGGGGCATCGCCCTCTACTCCGGCATATATACCGTCTCGGCCCTCGGGACCTTCGTGATCCCAAGGTGGTTCCCCTACGGCGCGGGCGGCGTGAACGGCCTGCCCATGGACTACACCTTCAGCGGCCTGGTCGGGCTGGGCGCCCTCGTCTTGGCAGGCGTCATGACGCCTGAGATTTGGGGTACATTCCAGAAGTTCGCGGGTGTCGTCCGAGACCGCTTCAACCCGGTCCGCCTCGCGGTCTACATGAGCTACGTGATGGCCGCTCTCGTAGTGTTTATCTACGGCTACTACATCGAGCTCAACGAGAGCTACTTCGGGGTGGGCACGCAGCCAGCCATCGGTGCCACAAACGACCAGGTATTCACGAGGACCCACCTGTTGCTGGCCTTCGGGTCCCTCCCCATCATCGCAGTCTTCCTCGTCGCGGCCGAGCTGCTCGCGAGCACCTGGAAGATAGGTCCGACGCTGAAACATTGGGTCGCGGGGGCCGTTATCGGGGGAATGGTCGTGAGCACGGTGGGCATGGGGGGCTGGGCGTTCGCGACACCTGCACACGCGAACAGCTGGAGCCTCAGCGCGTGGGGTGCGATCTTGTACATGGCAGGCCAAGGACTCATCCTTGCCGGAGCCGCAGTCGAGCTCTTCGCGATCGGCCCGCCCAAACAAGTCCCCTTAGGCCCCCCTGAGGACAACCCCCACGCCCACGCTAAAGCCCTAGCCGCGCCGGATGACGGCCAACACGCCACAGCCCACTGAGCAGACAACGCCATTTCAATAGGACCTAACGAACAAAGACGATGCCCAACAGTGCAAAGGGTAAGAGCCCTACAGCGGCGCCACCTGCTGCCACGCGCCGCGCTATGGGCCCGACCCGGGAGGAGCGGCCGAAACGAAGCCAACATCCAGGCGTTCCGGTCCAAGACGGGGCCCCCGGCCCGAGATTGGCGACATCCACTTTTGCCGCCTTGGGCGTCATCGTCTCGGTCCTCACTGTCGACCCCAAAGCGCTCGGCCCTGCCGAAGCTCAGCTTCGTGCGGCGCTCGGCGAGCTCGACCGGACTTGCAGCCGTTTCCGCCCCGACTCAGAGATCTCCAAGGTAGGGGCCTCGGGAGGGAGGCCTGTCCCCATCTCGCCGTTGCTCTGGGAGCTGATCTCCGCCGCGACCAAGGTGGCCGAAGCGACAGGAGGAGCGGTTGACCCCACGGTAGGCGCCGCCGTGGCAGCTCTCGGCTACGACCGCGACTGGACCAACGTCGTCACGTCGGGGCCGTCACTGCAAAGCGCGGCGGTCCCGGCACCCGGTTGGCGTTGCCTCGAACTCGACGCCGAGCGCCGCACGCTGCGCGTGCCAGAAGGTGTCGCGCTCGACCTCGGGTCATCGGCGAAGGCCTACGCCGCGGACCGCGCCGCGGCGGGCATCGCCAGGTCCCTCGGCACCGGGGTACTCGTCAACCTAGCCGGTGACATCGCCGTGGCCGGCGACGCGCCCGAAGGTGGCTGGCCTATCGGACTGGCCCTCGATTCGTCCACGCCTCCCGAACAGACGACGACCGTGGTGAGCATATCCTCTGGTGGCATGGCCAGTTCCGGCACCGCCGTGCGGACCTGGCGACGGGGTGGGCGCGAACTACACCACATCGTCGACCCGAGGACCGGCGACGTCGCCTTGAGCCCATGGGTGCTCGTGACGGCGGCCGCAAGTTCCTGCCTCATGGCAAACGCCGCCAGCACCGCTGCGATAGTTATGGGCGAGCCCGGCCTCGAGTGGCTCCGCGAGCGAGGATTGCCAGCAAGGCTCGTGCGCCAGGCCGGGGGCGTGGAGATCAGCGGGGGGTGGCCGACCAACGTCTAACGACTACTCCGCTAATGGACCTTGGGCCCTAATTGCCGCGCCCCTGGACCTTCCCCATGAATTTCGGCACTTTTCTAGTATACGATCGGCATTGTACGTCCCAACAGCACGGAGGGAGTCGCCCGGTGAACAAGCTCAGCACGGCAGTGGTCGGCCTGGGGGCCATCTTCGGGGTCGCGGCCATAGGCTCGGCCGTCATCACCCTCGAAGGGCCGGCTTCGTCCACCGTCACGACGGTCAGCCCGACGACCGCGAAGGCGACGACCACTTCTGGCGCCTCAGCCACCACGACGACGGTCAGCCCGACGACCGCCAAGGCCACGACCACTTCTGGCGCCTCAGCAACCACGACGACGGCCCCCAAGGCCTAGACGGCTTCGGCACCCCAGCCCGCAAGAAGCCCCCAACTTCAACTGCAAAGTGCGCCCGACAACATGCTGTGCCTCTGCGCGGGGGCGAAGTAATCGCGCGAGATTCCTCAGCAGATGAAACCCTAACAAGACGGGCCACTATGCCAAGTTGGGCGCTTCCTCTAGCAACTAAGGGACCTTCTGCCCTAACTGGGGAAAGGTCTCAGGTGGCAAGCTAACCAAATGGGTAAGAAATATGTGGCGTCGCGCCATGTAGTTCACCTCAGTCGAAGCACTGGACCGCAACGAGGGCACTACCAAATGGCCCCAAGCCATGTCGTAGCGTCCCTGCTCGGCCAGGCGGGCAAAGCCCTGTACGAGAAGGGAACCTGATTGCCGGCCCCCTTTTTTGCCACCGAAACATCGCAAGCGAGAGGAAAGGGATAGACCAATGAACAAGCTCAGCGGGGCAGCGGCAGGCCTGGGTGCCATCCTGGTGACGGCATCCATGGCCACTGCCATTATCAGCGCGCAGGCGCCGGTCGCGAGTGCCAACACGACCATGGTCAACGCAAAGAAGGCAACCACACCGACGACGTTGCCCGTCCCCGTCCAAGGCGCTGGGAAGCACGCCGTGTTCATGTACGTGGACACCGTGACGGCCGGGGGCTCCCCCAAGCCCGCCGCTTCCTGCGCGATCACCAACATGTTCCAGCGCGGCCAGACGATGGCCTTTCGGATGTGGGGGATCGAGGCTGCAACCGGCGGCACGAACCTCACCCCGGCGAATGTCCTCTCGGCTGTTGTCAAGATCCCCGGCGAGAAGCCGATAAAGATGGCCTACGGCCCCAAGGACCCCTTCTGGACCGCCGCATGGACCGTCCCCAAGAACTACCCCTTCGGGACGCTCGGCTTCAGCGTGCAAGTTACGACCAAGAAAGTCGGGAACGTCCCCCAACAACAGGGCGTGTTCAGTCAACGTGGCACTCCGCCGCCATCTCAGCTGACCATCGTCGAGAGCTGAGTCAGCTCATCTCGAGGTGGGGCTCCCGCCGGCCGTTGCCGGCCACAGCCCCACCTCGCCTAGCCCTTTGGCACCCAAGACAGCCGGTACTACAAGAAGGAAGCTAAATGCCCAGGAAAGCAACATCTATGCGCCTTGCCCTGGCCTCAGGCCTGGCCGGCTGTCTCGTGGCCGGTCCGTTGGCGGCGGCCTCGAGCGCAAGCGCCACACCAAAGACCGCCGCGTCGGCTAGCGCGTTGCCGGCGTGGCCCAACGTCCCGGCTGGTGTCACGGCGCTGCGCTCCCCTGCCATCCCAGGGGTCCCCAACTTGCCCGGTCCAGTCGCCAAGCCGGCGCGAGAGAGCACCAACATGGGCCTACTCTCGGTCACCCCCGACCAGGGCGTGATCGGGACGCCAATGACGATCTCGGGCTCGGGACTACAACCCAACGCTTCGGTGGAGCTCACTTGGTCGACGGCCGACGCTACCTGGCTAGCGCAAACCGCCCCGGACACGGTCAGCTATCGAGGAACAGATTACAAGTACTTCAACGTCGTCGCGAAGACCGTGACCACAAACGCGAAGGGCGCTTTCGAAGCGTCCTGGAAGGTGCCCGCCGACTGGGGGGGCATCCACGACATCTACGCCGTCATAAACGGCATAGAGATGGCCCACGGGGGGTTCACAGTGATGCGAACGCTCACGGTTACGCCCAAGAGCGGCCCGATCGGGACCCCGATCACGATCACCTATAGCGGTCTCGCCCCAAGCCTCTATACGGCGGGTGCCGAACTGCTCTGGGACAATCATTACGTGGGTGAGCTCATGGCCAACTGGACCCGGGGCATTGCCACCGCAACCATCCGGGCAGCGGGCCCGGTGGGAAATCACTTCATCCAAATAGGCAACGCGATCAGCTATCTCTACCTAAACGTGCCGCAGTCGCCCATCCCCTACACCAACGGCGCCACTGCCATCTTCACGGTCACCAAGGACGACGGTCCTCCCCCACCGGCAATTGACTGGCCCGCCAACGTCGCAGCTACCACAAGTGCGCGCACAACGCTCATCCCAGGCAGCCTGACGGCCAAAAGCGGCGTCGTCGCCAAGCTCGCGACGACCAAAGGCCAGGTTGGCGACAAGGTGGCCATCACCGCCTCGGGGATCGCCACCGCGGCCCCGGTGACCCTCGAGTGGGCGACGGTCGTGGGCAACCGCGTCAACTGCAAGAGCATCTGTTGGTCTTACGAATCCACGCCCCTCGGCAGCAGCACGCCGTCAGCGGGTTCGCTACGCACTGACATCACCGTCCCCGACGGCCTCGGCGGCTGGCACGTGGTCCAGCTCGTGCAAAACAACCACGTGCTCGCCCAAGTACCGTTTTACGTGGAAGAGAGCATCGTCGGCAACGGCGTGTCATCGCCCGTGGTCAAAGAGGGCCAGCCATTTACTATCCACCTAAAGGGAGTGGGCTGGACCCAGGTGGACAACACAATCGCCGTGGATTACGACAACAGCTACATAGGCTACGGCTGCGGCTTCAACTCCAATGGGGACGTGGTACTCAACCTCTACGCCACCGGTGGCCCGGGGACCCACCTGATAGACATCTACCCGATGCTCTACAGCCTCTCCCCTTCCTTCGCGAACACGCCCTACGGCATGGTGCCCATGCTGACCTACGCCCGCGACGAACCGGCTCTAGCGCTCGGCTATAACCTCCCTGCTCTTAGGTTCGCCATCACAGTCGTGAAGTGAACGTTTAGCCCGATCGCTTGCGGGGGCTCCGCTGTATGCCGGCGGGCAGCCGAGCAAGGCTCAGGCTGCCCTCGAGCACCCTGAGCTCCTCGGGACAGCGGCTCCTAGGAGGCCGCGCCTAGACCCTGTTGGGCACCACCTGTCTGTCGGCGTCGCGGCCAGCATTGACACCTACCACCAAAGGACAGCTGCAAGGCGATGGGCCTACAGCCTCGCGCGAGGTCGCGCCCCTCATTGTCGGGTCTGCTACCCGCGGCCGCACATCCGCGCGCTGGCGGCGGTGTCAATGGCCAAGGTTGCTGAACAGGCCTTCGCTGTAACCCGCTGTAACCCGCGAAGGAAACCAACGGATCACGAACAAGTGACTGTCGAGCGGGCGAGCCCCACACAGCCGCTGATGTGACAGTGCCCCGGGCCCACCGCGGGCCGACTGCAATGGGCGACCAAACCCGGGGCACCGGCGAGGGCGGCGCGAAGACGCGCACGGGAATCAGACCAGTCTGAGGGCGGTGGCGGTCACGAGGACCAATGCCACCCCGATGGCCATCTGGCTCACGCCTAGGACTTTGACAGGGAACGGAGGAAGCCGGAGCGACCAGAGTGACCACCCTGACAAGGCAATGAGAAACGCAACCGACGCGAGAGGCAGGGCACCCGCCGACCACGCAGAGATGCCCATGGCCACGGCGATAGCTTGTGGCACCCAAAGCCGGCCGGTCCCCACGGCGTGCCCTCTGGCCCGCCGCACCTGGGCACGAACAACCGGGATGGTGCCTATTGAGCGCGCCGCCAATACCACCCACAAGCCGATCGCGACGGCCCATCCGGCACCGCCAGCGCGGGCGATGGCGGCTGCGGTCGAGGCTATCCCCACAGCTCCGCAGATCTCGGGTGTGAGCCGCCGGCTCCGGCTGCGGATATCGAACCACATCTCCACCGCCACGCAAGGTATCGCCGCCGCGAGTGGGAGCCACCACGACCCGCCGGCGCGCAGAGCCACTCCGGCCAAGAGAGCACCGAACACGGCCAACTCGGCTACGGCGACTCCTTGCGCTACCGCCGTTCGCGCCAAACGTCGATGCCGCCGGTGGTCGACCAGGGCGAGCTTGAGCGGCGTCCGGGCGAGGAACCCGACGAGCGCAACCGCGCCAAGGAGGATGCCTGCCGCGCTCGGGGAGACCAATAAACCGAGGAGCACCGGCTCGGCCGTCAAACCCCAGCCACCGTGCTCGGTCGGCAAGGCTACTGCCCTTATCATCGAGCGCGGTGCTGCAGCTCCCGCCTCTCCCGCCGATGCGATCGAGCTCACGTTGGCGAATCTAACTCATATATCTAGGGCTCCCTAGAGTAAAAGGTCCCGATCCCCCACAGGAGACACGCGTTGCAGGCCGCTCGTGCGTAGACACGCCCTCTCTACCAAGGGTCCGCCACGCCTGACCGCTGAGAGATCGTGCGCTTGGTCCGGCCCCGAGATCTGCCAACCTCCCCGGTCGCCCCGTCAACCATGGGAACGCGCGTACCCAGCCCATCCCCATCCTCACCGCAGGCAGTCCCACTGGCCAATGGCTCAATTGCACCTGCATCGGTCCACAGCTATGCGCTGAGCGCGCCACGATATGTTCACGAACTGGTGGAGCAAAAGGACCTCTTGGACGACAAGACCTGCCTCTCGAGCCGCCGCGGCAATGTCATCGGGTGTCGCGGCTAGATCCACAACTTCTGTCAGGTCCAAGACATTGTGCGACGAGGCACCCAGCCCCACTATGAGCTCACGCCTTTCACCAGGCGTGAGGCAAGAGCCGCAAGACCACCTGTCCATGTGCGGATCCGTCACGGTGAAACGGCACGTATAGAACTCTGGGTCATCCGGCGACCCAACCACCCTGCCGCAATGCCTGCACCTTATAGGTGCCGCTAGCTTCATAGCCGGCTCACCTCTGTAGAGCACTCTGGCGGGGCCCCACCCGCGGACGAGGCACACTACCGACGCCGACCAGGACAATCCATACCAGTACCACACGACCCAGTCGAACCTGCCGTCTGGCCTTCGCCAGAGCGCTTAATTGCACCATACCAATGGCCTGTGCGGACGAAAGTCCATGCCACTAGGGCCAAAGGTCCCAAGCGGCAGGAGGCGCTGGGTGCTCTTCCCGTCCCCGTCCAGAGGGACTCCCCGGAGGGGCCCTTCGGCCCTACACGGGCTGCACGAGTAGGGCGTACCCTGCCCTCGCGATGGAAGCGGCCAACCAGACCAGCGAAAACGAGGGCGCGTTGTTCGTCCACGACTTCGTGGACGTTGCATGCCCGATCGAGGTCGCACAGGAGTGGTGCCAGGGCGACGGGAGACGTCTCGAACCTTTTGCCGAAAGCGCCGGGCGCGACGCGGACGAACTCTTGGTACGAATGGGGCCATCGTGGGTCTGGGGCGCCCTTTCCAAAGAGGTGCGCGTCAGCCTCGGAGGATGTCGCGAACGGGGAGCGGGTATCGCAGTCTCGATAAGATGGGTGGCAGCGCAGTTACCAGCACTTTTCCCCGTACTGGACGGGGACCTCGAATTCGCGCCGATCGGGCCCTCGCGGATCAGGGTCATCCTGTCCGCCTCCTACGTCGCACCCCTCGGCGAGCTCGGCCGGCGCCTCGATAGAGCGCTACTGCACAGGGTCGCTGAGTCGACCGTACGCTCATTCCTTGTCCAGCTCGCGGAGTCGCTCGCGCCACAGCCCGCTGAGCCGGCTTGAACGTCTAGCTACTACTGAAGGCCCGCCTGATGGGGCTGGTGCAATGCCCGCTCGACGGCCGCCACCCACTGCGCCGGCCACCAAGCGACAACTTCTGCACGCGTGGCCAGCTCGAGCTCGAGCGGAACGAGCACATCGCGCTGCAGGCGTGCGAGCGAGCCGTAAGCGCCGGCCTGGTCCAACACCTCTGCCGCCAAGTAAGCGCGCGCCTGGCGCCACCGCTCCTCGCCGTGGACGGGCCCCGCCGGCACGCGGCTAGCAGCTGCACGCAGGTCGGCTCGTGTGCCGTGGGCCAGCAGGTTGGTCCAAGCCCACGCCGGCACGGAGGCGGCAGCACCCCCGGCGAGGCGCTCGGCGAGCCGCCCCGAAAGGAACGCCTCGGCGTCTGATGTAAGCGCCGCACCAGCACGACGAAGCCGCCGACGCCACTTGCGGCTGTCAACCCCGCGCACGCCCTGGAGGAGCACCGCCCGCTCCAAGAGCCGCCTGTCCCTCATCATCAGCAACTTCGGCCACATAGGGCTCCACAGAGGCGGCACCATGAACCAACACCCCCAATATCGATCCTAGGACCGCAGCGCGGTCAGAGCTTTACGTAAATGCACTCACCGGCGCACTGCGCCTGGGCGTCGAGCACGGATGATTCGAAATCAGAAGACACTTCGAACATGCCCTGCTCGCCTTCGACGGCAGGATGGGCCTCCTCACGTACGTGAGCAAGACCATCGTCGTCCATCTCGAACACCTCCGGGCAAAGGTCGGCGCAGAGGCCGTCACCAGTGCAGTACTCCTGTTCAATCCACACTTTCACCGTCTTTACCTCCTGTCTGGCTTGCCAATCCGGGGGCCTCCTTCACGGGATTTCGCGGACGCCCTCTATTACCTTCTAGCGGCAGGAGCGGCGGCGCCCTTAGGGCAATTGGTCCCCCGCTCGGTGCCGAAAGTCTTAGGCAACCCCCACCAGGGCCAAGATCGGCAAAAAGCGCCCTCAGTCCATTGCTCGAACGCAGGCCTCCACCTGGTCTGCACGCGCCCTCCACGGCGACGGCACGTGCGTGCAGTGCAATTCGAGTACATGGCCCGTAGTGGGATTGGGTACATGAAGTAACGGGCCATTGCGAGATGGGCCCGTTGGAAGGAGCCGACCATGGCTACTTGGCATTGCCCCGTTTGTGGGTTGGACTTCGCTTTTCACTCGGAGCTGGACTGGCATATACGAGAGGCCCACTGCATGAAGCGCACCGCGGGTCTCGCCGGCCAGCTGGAAAGGGAAGCCGTGCTCAGCTGGTCCTCGCTCCGCCAGCTGCAGCTGGCAGCAGACAAGCCTTCCGTGTCGCTGTTCCTTTGGACTGCGCCCGCCGCGGTTATGACCCACCACGACGCTGCCAACCTCCACCGCCTCGCCAGCCAAGCAAGCGAGCGGCTAAGCCATGAGAGCGACGAGCGTCTCGGCCACGAGCTAAGAGGAGACGCACTTGGTCACATGAAGGCCCGCCTCGGCGAGGCGGTGCGCGCTGCCGAAGTGGGGCCGACCGACCATGGACTGGCCATCTTTGTAAGCTCCGCACAAACGGCAGTAGTGCCGCTACCCTTCTCTCCGCGTGAGCGGGTGGTGGTGAACCCCACCTTCGCGACCCGCGACCTACTCGAGTCGCTCGAAAGGTTCCCGCCCTACAGGGCCCTAGTGCTACGAGGGCCCGGTTTCAGGCTCCTCGAAGGTCGCGCAGATCGCCTCTCGGAAGTCCGCGACTGGCAGGTCCCAAATCCCTCGTTGCTGCGTGCTCGCGGCGAGGACGCAGGGTTGTACAAGAACTGCTGGACACTGCGCCAGCGTCGCCTGGCCGCCTTTGATAGCGCCGACACGGCGATCGGCGAAAGGGTCGCCATCGTCGGGCGCCTGCCTCTTGTCGTTTTGGGCCGCAAAGGGCTGATCGCTAGGTACCGGAGGCGGTCACCGCACGCGCCCTCCATCGTCGGTGAAGTCGCCGACTACGGCTCTTTGCTCTCCAGTGCCGACGTGGCGCAGCATGCCGCCCCGATCGTTGCCTCCTACCGGGAACGCCACAAGGCCGAGTACCTGGAGGCGCTCGCCGAAGCCGACCGCAACGGGCACGTTGTCTGGGGCCTCCAGCCGGTCTGGGACGCGGTGCGCGACGGCCAGGTGCAGTGGCTCTGGGTTGAAAAGGACTACTGGCAGCCAGGGCGCCTCGCCGAAGGAGGACGGCGGATGCTCCCAGCGCTCGACGCGACGGCACCCGGGGTCATCGAGGACCTCGTCGACCTCGTCATTGAGCGTGCGGCGCTGTCGGGCGCCCACGTCGAGATCGTAGAACGGCTCGGGCACGGTCGCGCGGGAGACCGCGTAGCCGCCGAGCTCGGCAGCCCAGGGGCCGGCGCTGCCGGCGAGCGGGCTGAGCCCGCCTACGAGGTTGCCGGCACCGAGGGGCACACCGGGGAGGGGACGGCCACAGCTCACACCGGGGCCACCGCCGCTGCCTGAGGTGGATCAGACGGCCCGGGCTCGGCCCCCTCGGGGCTTACTTGGCTTCGCCGGCGAAGCGCAGACCGAGTAGGTCGAGCCCTCCGCTCGCTTCGCCGGCCCGGCCGCAGTCGGGGCAGATCCCGATGTGACCGGCCACGTTGTCGGCAGGCAATTCGCCCGTCCACCCGCAGGCGCAGGTGAGCCGGGCCGGGACGACCTCGAGATCGAGGCTCGCTCCCTCAAGGACGCCGCCGGCGGCCCCGGCAGCCGCCACGGGGAACGCCGCGGATAGTTCGACGGAGTCTACGCCGGTACTCGCCCGCGCACGCACCTCAACGACCTGCCGGCCGCCGGCGCGCTCGGCACAGCGAGCGACCAGCTCTTCTGCAAGCGAAAGCTCGTGCAAGGCTGGGCCCTCTCCTTAGGCCGGTGACCGGGTGACGCGGCGCACGAGCTCACCGTCGGGCGCGAATATCTCGAGCACGAGCGGCATCTGGCCGAGGGCGTGTGTAGAGCAGGAAAGGCAAGGGTCATAGGCACGGATCACCGCTTCAACCCTGTTGAGCGCCCCCTCGCGCACCTCGTCGCCCTTGATGTAGCGCTGGGCGACCTGAAGGACCGAACGGTTCATTGCCAAGTTGTTGTGGCCCGTCGCGATCACCAGGTTTACCCACTGGATTATGCCGTCCTTGTCCACCCGGTAATGGTGGAAGAGCGTGCCTCTCGGCGCCTCCGAGACGCCAACACCCTCCAGGTTGTTGACCGCCGCATGTGCCCGCACGTCCTGGTCGAGGATGTCTGGTCCGGACAGGATCTGACCGATCGTGTCGATGCAGTGGAGGATCTCTATGAGCCGTGCCCAGTGGTAATGGAACGACCCGTGAGGAAAGCGCCCGAGGCGGAGGCGGAACTCGGCCAGCTCGGCGTCAGCGACCGGGCTCCCGAGCTTGTCGACGACGTTTAGCCGGGCCAGCGGGCCTACCCGGTAAAGGCCAGCAGGGTAGCCGAGGGGCTTGTAGAAAGGGGACTTCAGGTAGGAGTACGGCTCGACCGCCTCGCCCAAGTAATCCCAGTACGGACGGGGGTCCACGTCGTCCAGCAACCGGTGCCCTTCTGCGTCCACCATCCGCAGGTGGCCATCGGAATAGGCGGCATTGCCCGTGCGGTGGTGCACCAAGCCCATATAGAGGCTTGGGAAGCTCCCGAAGTGCGCCGCCTCTTCGGCCCAGGAGGCGAGGTTTTCTTTGTACCACTCGAGCGTGCGGACGGCCCTGGCATGTGCATCGGGGATGGCCCCCAAGATGTTGTCACGCTGTTCGGTGCTGAGCGGGGTGCTGACGCCGCCCGGGACCACCCATGCCGGGTGGACCCGCTTGCCACCGAGGGTCTCGATGATCTGCTGGCCGAACTTCCTGAGAGCAATACCGTCACGCGCGAGCTCTGGGGCGCGGGCGGCGACGCCCGCAATGTTGCGCGTAGCGGGGTCTGAGTCGAAGCCGAGGAGAAGGTCAGGTGAAGATAGGTGGAAGAAGTTGAGGGCGTGCGATTGCACGATCTGGGCCAAGTTCATGACCCGCCGAAGGTGCCTTGCAGCCCGCGGGACGGTCACCCCAAGGATCTCATCGCACGCCTTGGCCGATGCGAGGAGGTGGCTCGTCGGGCAGATCCCGCAAATCCGAGCCATGAACGAGGGCATCTCGTGCATGGGCCGGCCCACGGTGATCCGCTCGAAGCCCCGCACTTGGGTCACGCTGAAGCGGGCATCGGTGACGGCCCCGTCAGGGCCTACTGACACCGCTATCTTGGCGTGACCTTCGATGCGGGTCACCGGCTCAATGATTATCTCGCTCACATCTCCTCCAAAGTGGCTGGACCGGATCCCAAGCGCTAGCCAAACTTGAAAGCGACGGCTTCCGAAACCGCTTCGGGAGGCTCGCCGTCAAGCAGGCGCTTCACGCAGTCATATATGCGGGCCGCCGAGGGGGGGCAGCCAGTCAGGTAAAGATCCACGGGGACCCACGCGTGGATTGGCAGATCTTCTTCAAGCAGTTCTGGCACGAGCTGGGAGGGGATCTGCGGGTTGACCGCCGGCTTCTCCAAGTACACGCTCTCCAACACGGCTTTAGGCCCGATCGGGTTTCGCAGGCTCGGCACGTTGCCGGTCACCGCACAGTCGCCGAACGCAACGAGGACCCGGCTCCGCTCCCTCGCCATCTTGAGCTTGCGGAGATCCTCGGAAGAACCCACCGCTCCCTCGACGAGGGTCACGTCCACCCCTTCGGGGAACTCTTTCGCGTCCACGAAGGCGCCGTAGACGATGTCAGCCTTGCCCAGGACCTCCAAGAGCAATTCGTCCATGTCGAGGAACGACATGTGACAGCCGGAGCACCCGTCCAGCCACATCGTCGCCAACCTTGCCTTGCTCATTGCTCACGCTCCGCTACTCTCACGAGGTAAGGCAGGTACGGGCGGCGCGCCTTCGGCTCGGCGACGGACCGTCCCTTCTCGAAAAGAGCCCCCGTCGGGCATACCTGCACGCACTTGCCGCAACTCGTGCACGTGGTCGAGCTCCCCCACGGGGTCCCGAGGTCACTCACGATGAGCGACTCTGCCCCTCGGCCGGCCACGTCCCAGGTATGCGCTTGCTCGACCTCGTCGCAAACCCGGACGCAGCGCGTGCACAGGATGCAGCGGTTGTGGTCGATGGCGAAACGCTCGTGGGTCGCGTCGACAGGCAGCTTCGGGTGCATGAGCGGCAGGTCGAAATGATCGACCCCGAGGCGCGTTGCCAGATCCTGGAGCTCGCAATGGTTATTGGCAACGCAAACCGCGCAAATGTGGTTGCGCTCGACGAAGAACATCTCGATCATCTTGCGCCGGTACGCGACCAAGCGCTCCGACGTGGTGGTGATCTTCATGCCCTCCTCCACCCGCGTAGTGCAAGACGGCAGGAGCTTGGGAGTGCCCTCGACCTCGACTACGCAGAGCCGGCAGGCGCCCACGTCGGAGAGGCCCTCCAGATGGCACAGCGTTGGGATGCCGATCTCGTTGTCCTGGGCGGCAGAAAGGATCGTCTGGTCCGACCTGGCGGCGACGTCCTTGCCATCAATCTGAAGCGTCCTTACTTCGCTCATTTCGGCGACCCGACCCCTGCAACCCCGACCCCTGCGGGCACGGCCTCGCTCCTTCCTCCGGCATTCATCGCGCAAACCCCAGCCGGGCAGACTCGGTCGTCAATATGCGCCAAGTACTCATCCCGGAAATAACGGAGCGTGGAAAAGACGGAGTTGGGAGCGCCCTGTCCGAGACCGCACAAGCTCGTCGAGCGCACCATGTCGGCCAAACTTTCCAGCTGCTCCAAGTCACGCCGGGTCCCAGCACCGCGGGTCATCCGGTCAAGGAACCGCCACATTTCCTGGGTCCCCACGCGGCAAGGTGCACATTTCCCGCAGGACTCCTCCCGGCAAAAATCCATGAAGAACTTGGCAACATCGACCATGCACGACGTGTCGTCCATCACGATCATCCCGCCCGAGCCCATCATCGAGCCCGCTTGCGTGAGGCTCTCGTAGTCCACGGGCATATCGAGCAGATCCTCGGGTATGCAGCCGCCGGCTGGACCACCAGTCTGCACCGCCTTGAAGCGCCGTCCCGGCGCGAGGCCTCCACCGATCCCGAAGACGATCTCGCGCAGCGTGACGCCCATCGGGACCTCAATCAATCCCGTATTGGCCACAGCGCCGGCCAAGGCGAAGACCTTCGTCCCCTTGGACCGCTCCGTGCCCATCGAGGCCAGCCATTCGCCGCCCTTCGCCACCACCGCAGGGATATTGGCAAAAGTTTCAACGTTGTTTATGAGGGTTGGGCAACCCCAAAGGCCAGAGGCCGCCGGGTAGGGCGGGCGAGGCCGCGGGGTGCCCCTTCCCCCTTGGACCGAGGCAATGAGGGCAGTCTCTTCGCCGCAAACGAACGCGCCAGCACCGATGCGCACCTCGACTTCGAACCCGAAACGGGTTCCCGCTACTTCTCTCCCGAGGAAGCCTTCCCGGCCGGCTTCCCTGATCGCATGCGAAAGGCGCTTGACTGCTAGCGGGTACTCGGCACGCACGTACACGTAGCCCTGGCTCGCGCCGACGGCGTAGCCGGCTATAGCCATTCCTTCCAGTACTTGGTGCGGGCAGCTCTCAAGGACGCTCCGGTCCATAAAGGCGCCCGGGTCCCCCTCGTCGGCGTTGCAGACTACGTACTTACCGGCGTGGCTGTCTTGAATTGCGACCGTCCTCCACTTGAGGCCGGTCGGGTAACCCGCTCCTCCCCGGCCTCTAAGGCCGCTCTTTACCACCTCAGCTACCACTTCTTCGGGGGCCATCTCGCTCACCGCCTTGGCCAAGGCCGTGTACCCGCCACTAGCAACGTAATCATCGACGCGCTCGGGGTCGACCGTGCCGGAGCGTTCGAGCACCACCTTGACCTGAGGTGAAAAGAAACTGTCACCCGCGAGCGGCCTCCCGCCTTTTGCTTCGCCGCTCAGGGACGAAAGCAAGTCCTGCCGGCTCGCACCGTCGTCGGGCCGCACCCGCTCGAAAACCCGTCCCTGCTCGGGGACGGCCACCAATGGCCCCGCGGAGCAGAGCCCCAGGCAGCCCACTCGCCCGACGGCAACGTCGCGAAGGCCGGCGCCCAGGACTTCGTCGGAGAGGACTTCGAGCAGCCGGTCCGAGCCCATTGACTGGCAGCCAGCCGCCTGGCAGATATGGGCCGACGCTCTCACCGGGCCTTCGGGGATGAGCGGCCCCGCCTGGCGCCGGCGCGGCGGGGGGGTTGCTGCCGGCGTGCCCACCGCGGTCACAGGTCCTCCAAAAGCGTTACCAACTCCGGGGGCGTGATCGTCCCATGGACCTCTCCGTCGACCATGACGACCGGCGCCATGCTGCAGCACCCGAAACAGCGCGCCTTCAATACCGAGATCTTGTTGTCCGGCGTTGTCTCTCCTGGCTCGACACCAAGCTTGCCCTCGATCGCGCCCAAGAGCCCTGCCGCACCGTTTATATAACAAGCCGTCCCGGCGCATACGACGCAGGTATGCTCGCCTTGCGGCTTGAGCATGAAATGGGAGTAGAAAGTTGCTACGCCGTAAGCCTTGCTCGGCGCCACGCCCATGCTCTCGCCGACATAAGTGAGCGCCTCGTCGTCCAGGTACCCAAAAGCCTCCTGGGCGGTGTGGAGGGCTTCGATCAAGCCGTCGGGGCGGTACCCGAGACGGCGCATCCTCACGTCCACTTGGCGCCAGCGCTTGTCATCGCTTGGCGCGCTCGGTCTCGAGCGCCCTGCAGCGGCCTGAACCGTCGCAATTGCCATCAGGTACCTAACCTCCTCGTGCGCCGACCACTCTCAGACTAGGCCGCGACTACCGAAGGTGCCAAGGGGGCCCAAAGTCCCCTCGCCTAGTGACCCTCGGCCCTTATGGACCACTCGGCAGCGCCTTAGTTTCGGGCGTGATGGCCGCCATCATCGGTTTCGATGGCTTGGACGGGCTCATCGGCTCGCTCAAGGCGCGAGGGTACCGAACAATGGGGCCGGTCGCTTCCGGCGGCGCCATCTCGATCCGCGAGCTGAAAAGCGCGGCGGACCTGCCGAGGGGATGGGAGGACGAGCAGGCACCGGGGACCTACCGCCTCCACCAGACCGCTTCGCCGGACTTGTTCAACTGGGCCGTCGGCGCTGGATCGCTGAAGGCAGAGGTTTTCCCGCCGCGATCGATCATCTGGCAAGCAAAGGCCCCCGGCTATGAAGTCGAAGAGATCTCCGACGACGTACCCCCCGTCGCCGTCGTGGGCGCCAGGCCCTGCGACCTCGCAGGGCTCCGTGTCCTAGACCGCGCCCTGGGTTCGCCTCCCGTCACGGACCCCGCTTACCGCCGGCGCCGGGACGCCGTCGTCCTCGTGGCGGTCGAGTGCTCACGGCCTGCAAGTACGTGCTTTTGTGTCTCGATGGGCACCGGGCCGAGCGCGAGCGAGGGCTTCGACCTCGCGCTCACGGAGCTTGGCGGCGGTTACTACCTGGCCAGGGCCGGCTCCAAGATCGGCAAAGAACTGCTCGAAGGCCTGTCCCAGAGACGGGCTCGCCGGGAAGATTTCGCGAGGCGCACCGAACTGCTCGCCAGGGCGGCGTCGCACATGGGCCGTAGCGTAGACCAGCACGGCCTTCCCGAGATGCTTGTACGCAACCTTTCCAACCCGCTCTGGGACGAAGTCGCCAAGCAGTGCTTGGTGTGCGGCAACTGCACAGCCGTCTGCCCGACCTGCTTCTGCAGCAACTTCGAGGACCGGACCGACCTTTCGGGCACCGTCCAGCGCGAGCGGACCTGGGCGTCGTGCGCGGACCTCGCGTACTCCTACGTCCACGGAGGGCCCGTGCGAGCCAGCATCAAGTCGCGCTACAGGCAGTGGGTCACACACAAGTTCTCTTGGTGGTGGGACCAGTTCGGCACTTCGGGGTGTGTGGGCTGCGGGCGCTGCATCACTTGGTGCCCGGCAGGTATCGACGTAACGGAGGAAATAGCGGCTCTTCGCGCGAGCGACAACGCCGGGGAAACCCACGGCGAGGCCCACTTGCAATGAGCGGCTCCACTTCGTCCGCACCCACTGGCGGGCTCGCGACTTCGGTGCTGAGCGGGCCTGGTCCTTTCACGCCGACGGTGTTCCACGTTTCCGACCGGGCCCAAGAAGCGCCCGACGTGGTCACCCTCGCCCTAAAGAACGACGGTGGCGCGCCGTTTTCCTTCCAGCCTGGGCAGTTCAACATGCTCACGGCATTCGGCGTCGGTGAAGTGCCGATCTCGGTCAGCAGTTCCCCTGGCGCCGGGCCGCTCCTCCACACGGTCCGCGAGGTCGGCCCCGTCACCCGTGCGCTTTGCCAGGCGAGTGTCGGCACGCGCGTCGGGGTGCGCGGTCCGTTCGGGACGGACTGGGGGCTGGCGAGCTTCGCCCAAGCTGACGCCATAATCGTCGGCGGCGGCATCGGGCTCGCGCCCCTCCGAGGTGCGATCGAACAGCTCATCGAGACCACAGGCCTCCCGAGCGGCCCCCGCAGAGTTGTCGTCCTCGCTGGTGCCCGCCGGCCGGACCAGCTCATATTCAAAGAGGACCTAGCGGCTTGGGCGACGGCCGGCGCTGAAGTTGCCATCACCGTGGACGTCGCCGAGGAAGGCTGGATGGGCCACGTCGGGGTAGTTACCGAACTCGTCCCGCAGATGACTTTCGACCCGCGCCGGGTGATGGCCCTCGTGTGCGGGCCTGAAGTCATGATGCGCTTCACTGTGCAAGCCCTGATAGAGCGCGGAGTTCTCCCGACGTCGATCAGGCTTAGAGTCTCCCTCGAACGCAACATGCAGTGCGGCACGGGCCTCTGCGGCCATTGCCAGCTCGGCCCCTACATCTTGTGCCGCGGTGGCCCGGTCGTAACCTACCCAGAGGCGAGCCGGCTCCTCCACGAGGCCGAACTGTGAGAGTGCCCGAACTATGAGCGTTGCCGGTCAGGTTGGGCTCGCTCACCCGAAGCCGAGCCTGGCCGTGTGGAAGTTCGCGTCCTGCGACGGCTGCCAGGTCTCTTTGCTCGACCTCGAGGACCAACTTCTCGACCTGCTGGGAGCGCTCGACATTTCCTACTTCCTCGAAGTTACCCGAACTGTCGTCGACGGGCCCTACGACCTCGCTATTGTCGAAGGTTCGGTTACGACGCCGGCCGACGCCGAGCGCATCAAGGCCGTGCGCGCCGCCTCTCACTTCCTCGTCACGGTCGGGGCGTGCGCCACGGCTGGCGGGATACAGGCGCTCCGCAACTACGCGGACACCGGCGAATATGTGCCGACGGTCTATGCCAACCCGGCCTACATTTCCTCCCTCCCCACTTCGACGCCTGTTTCGGCCCACGTAACCGTGGACTTCGAGCTTCACGGGTGCCCGATCAACCCGGTCCAGCTCCTCGAGGTCATCACCGCCTACCTGGCCGGTAGGGCGCCCCGCATCCCGGACTTCCCCGTCTGCAGGGAATGCAAAGCCGCGGGCAACGTGTGCCTGCTGGTAGCGGAGGGCGTGGCCTGCCTCGGGCCAGTGACGAGCGCCGGCTGCGGCGCACTGTGCCCAACGGTCGGGCGCGGCTGCTTCGGATGCTTCGGTCCTGCCTCAACGGTCAACACCGCATCGTTGTCTTCGCGCCTGGCTGCGGACGGGGCTTCGCAAGAGTCTCTCAAAAGGATCTTCCGGGGCTTCACCGCCGGTGCTCCCGAGTTCGAGAAAGAGAGCTCACGCCATGACCCACAGCCGTGACTATGCGTTCGGAGTTGACGCACTTGCTCGCGTGGAAGGAGAAGGGGGCTTCCGCGTCGTCGTCCGTGACGGGGCTGTGAGCGAAGTCGCGCTCGACATCTTCGAACCTCCACGCTTTTTCGAGGCCCTGCTCGTAGGCCGGAGCTATCGTGAAGCGCCAGACATTACGGCTCGGATATGTGGCATTTGCCCGGTCGCCTACCAGATGAGCTCGTGCGCGGCCATGGAGTCAGCCTTGGACATAGTCCCGAGCCGCCAGGTCGTGGACCTGCGTCGCCTCCTTTACTGTGGCGAGTGGCTCCAGAGCCACGCTCTCCATGTCTACCTGCTCCACGCGCCCGATTTCTTCGGCTACGAGGACGCAGTCCAGCTGGCGGCGCACGACAAACCCGTCGTCGAGCGGGGGCTCGCGCTCAAAAAGACGGGCAACAAGATAATGGGGACGGTAGGAGGGCGCGCGGTGCACCCGGTCAACGTGCGCGTGGGAGGGTTTTATAAGGCACCCTCGCCTTTTGAGATCAGTGCGCTGGCCGAGCCCCTCCGGCGAGCGCTCGACGCCTCGCTGGCGACGGTCGAGTGGGTGGCGGGCTTCGATTTCCCTGATGTCACGGGTGACTACCTCTTCGTCGCACTTCGCGACGAGGGCCGCTACCCGATCGAGGGTGGCCGCGTCGTGTCTTCCGGCGGGCTCGACTGCACCCCAGCGGAGTTCGCCGACGCCGTCGTCGAGGAACACGTCGCACGGTCGACCGCGCTCCACGCCCGGCTCTTTGGGCAAAAGCCCTACCTGACCGGCCCACTTGCTCGCTACGCGCTGAATGCCGGTGCCCTCACCCCGCTCGCAGCGGAGGCGGCCCGCCGCGCCCAGCTGGAAGTGCCTTGCCGGAACCCCTTCCGCAGCATCGTGGTGCGGGCCGTGGAGATGGTGTTCGCGTGTGAAGAGGCCCTCCGCCTCGTGGAGTCCTACGAACCACCTGAACCGCCGGCGGCCGATATGCCAGACCCTGAGGGGAACGGTGCCGGTGCCACGCCCGGGGCGGAGCGGGCCGGGGCGGAGCGGGCCGGGGCGGAGCGGGCCGGCGCCGGCGTGACCGAGGCCCCCCGCGGGGTCCTGCTACATGAGTACAACGTCGGCCCCGACGGTCTCATCCGCCATGCGCGGATAGTCCCCCCCACATCGCAGAACCAGCTCACGATCGAGGCAGACCTGCGCCGGGTGGCCGAGGCTGGCCTCGAGCTCCCACCCGAGGAACTGACCAAGCGGGCAGAAGTGGCCGTGCGCAACCATGACCCTTGCATAAGCTGCGCGGCACACTTCCTCGACCTGACGCTCGAAAGAGCCCCCTGAGCATGCCGCCTCTAGTAGTCGTGGCCGGCATAGGCAACCCGATGCGACACGACGATGGCGCCGGCCTGCTCGTCGCCGAGCGTGCCGCGGAACTCGAGGTGCAAGGTCAAGCGCCGGTGGCGATCGCGCTCGCGCCGCCCGTCGGCGACCCTCTTGACCTCCTCTGGAGCTGGGACGGGGCCGAAGCGGCCGTCATCGCCGATGCGACCCGTTCGGGCTCAGCGCCAGGGACGCTCTCCTTCGCCTGGATCGCGCGTGACGGCGAATGCCAAGCGGTACTGAGCACCAAGGCGCCCACCTCGCACGGCTTTGGCGTAGCTGGCGCCTACCGGGTCGCCCGCGCGGTCGGCCGCGGGCCTCGCCAGCTCGCAGTCGTCGGCATTGAAGGCCTGGACTTCTCCCAGGGCGAAGGGTTGACCGCACCGGTGGCGGCCGCAGTCCCCGCGGCGGCGCGGCTCCTCCTCCACGTGGCCGGTCGTGTCGCAAACCACACGAGCACCGAGCGGTGGCACCTCGGCCAAGGGTTCCACGACGTACGTGCGCCGCGCACTGACCCGATGGAAGCGCGTGGCCGGAAAAAGTACCGATAGTCGCCGCGTGGCTGCCACTGTCATCACTTTTTGACCGATCAAGTCGCCTTTTTTCTCACGATAGTGGCCACCGCCGAGCGACTATTGAACTTTCCGCGTGCCTACACCCCCCTTGGGCGCCCGACGGGTGCGATGCGTTCAACCTTGCGCGGCGCCGGCACTACCGAGGCGAGCCGCGACGCCGGTACCGACGGGGCTGCCGAGACCAGTGCAGGCGTCCCACCCCGGCCCGGCCTGGTACGCGCCGTTATTGCCTGAGGTGATGTCCCGGAAACCCGGTGCTGGGGAACCGGGTCGTACGCCGGCGTAGAGAGCCGGCACAAGCCACCCCGGTGAACGCCCGAGGCCCTGCGCGAGGCGAGCGGTGAGAGCCGCCCAAAGGGGTGCCACTGCGCTCGTACCGCCGACCACCTGCTCTGTGCCGTCGGAGATGACCCGGTAGCCGGTCTCTGGCGCGGCGTCGCCGGCGACGTCTGGGACCCCACGCCCGGCAGTCCCGGTCCCGGCACGTTTCACGTTGCTCGCAGCCTCCTGCCACGACGGCAACGCGTAGACGTCGCTCACACCGCCACCGGTGGCGCCCCCGTTCGGCAGGTCGTCCCAGACGACTTCCGAGGCGATGGCCCCCGTCGCTGGGTCGGCGTCCAAGCGGGTACCGCCGCAAGCGAGCACGTAGGGTGACGAAGCAGGGAAGTCCACGTGTGGTTGGCCGTCGTTCACGCCGTCTGTGCTGCCGCTGTCGCCGGCAGCCACCGTTACGGTCACCCCGAGCGCAACAGCGTCCGCGCAAACTTGCCCGAGCGCGCTACGTCCCTGGACTGACCAGCTGTCTTCGCTCTGGCCCCAGCTGATGCTGATGGCAACGGGGGTCGGGGTCGCCTGGAGCGCGCCGGCAAGCGCATCATGAAAGCCGGCGTCGGTATTGGGAGCGAAGTAGACGACCTGAGAAGCGCCGGGGGCCACGGACCCGATCACTTCTATGTCGAGGGAAACCTCCGTATCCGCATTGGGCTGGGCTCCAGCGGCAGTTGAAGCGCCATCGACGCTCACAGCCTGGACGCTCGGCGCTCGGATGCCGAGCTGGGAGAAGTAATTGGCCAGGTCGGTCTGCGAGATCCCGCCGCCCAGTTCGACGACCGCCACCACCTGGCCCGTCCCGTCGGTCCCGGGAGGGAAGTCGTAGAGCCGAGCGACTTGGTCCGCCGTGAAGGAAGTGGCGACGGCCTCGGGGCTCACCGATCGAAGGTGCGGACGGGCCTGGGGCCGGTCATCAAGGCCGAGCACCGCACTCACGATGCCGCCAAGCCCCGCTGGGACGCTGAGGGGGCCGGTCCTCTGGCGGTGGCGAACTGGTTCGCCGGTGACAGGGCTCGTGCTCTCTACCTCCTGGAGAGTTGTGCCGAAAAGCCGCGAGAGCGCGCCGGCGGGCCCCGTGGCAACAACCCTCCTGCTCGCGGCGTCATGCTCGAGCACCTGGGCGCCGGCCGCCTCCAGGGCCTCGACGACCTGGCTGACCTCGCCAGGGTCAGCGCCGTACCCGCTACCCAACTCCTCCCGGCTCAGCTGTCGCCGCCCTTCGAGCACGTCGGAAGGAAGCTCAGCTCTCCGGCGGAGGACAACCGTTACCTTTACCTCTTCGTCGTCGTGGACGGGCCCGATCACCCGTGCACCGGCGACAGCCAAGCGTTCACTCCCCGCCAGCACGACTCTGCCTGTCTCGTCCAAAGCTCGCCTCCCGCTCGCACGACGCCTAGAAGCGCACCCTAGCCGTCGTCACAAACGACGCGTAGCATCGGCGCTGGAGACCGCCAACTTGGCGGCCAGGAAGGGGGACCACTCGTGAGCGGCGTTCGGTTGCTGGTAGGGACCCGGAAGGGCGCCTTCGTGCTTACCTCCGAAGGCCGGCGGGCGAGCTGGGAAGTGGAAGGCCCCTACTTCGGGGGCTGGGAGGTGTACCACGTAGCCGGGTCGCCTGCTGACCCGGAGCGGGTATGGGCGTCGCAGACGAGCAGCTGGTTCGGCCAGGTGCTACAGCGCTCGGACGACGGCGGCAAGACCTGGACGGCGGTTGGCAACGACTTCAGCTATGAGGGGCAACCTGGCACCCACCTCTGGTACGACGGGACCCCGAGACCCTGGGCCTTCAAGCGCATTTGGCACCTCGAGCCGTCCCTCGACGACCCCGATCTGGTGTGGGCGGGGGCGGAGGACGCGGCGCTATTCCGCTCTGAAGACGGCGGGAAGAGCTGGGGAGAACGGCCGGCGCTCCGCTGCCACCCGAGCGGCCCAAGCTGGCAGCCCGGCGCCGGCGGGCTCTGCCTTCACACGATCGTGCTGCGGCCCGACGACCCCGACCGCATGCTCGTAGCGATATCTGCGGCCGGCGTCCTGAAAACAAGTGACGGTGGCGGCACGTGGACGCCGGCAAACCGCGGGCTGCACTCGGAGGGCGTTCTTCCCGACCCCGATGCCGAAGTAGGCCACTGCGTCCACAAGGTGGCGGCCCACGCTTCGCGCCCTGACGTTCTTTACATGCAGAAGCACTGGGACGTTATGCGGAGCGACGACTGGGGGGCCTCATGGTACGAGGTGAGCGGAGACCTCCCGAGCGACTTCGGCTTTGCGATCGACATCCATGCACACGAGCCGGAGACCGTTTACGTAGTGCCGATAAAGAGCGACAGCGAGCATTACCCCCCCGAGGGCAAGCTGAGGGTTTACCGCTCGCGAAGTGGCGGGGGCGATTGGGAGCCCTTGACCAACGGCCTCCCCCAGTCCCACTGCTACGTGGACATCCTGCGCGACGCAATGTCAGTCGATTCGCTGGACCCGTGCGGGATCTATTTCGGGACGACAGGGGGTCAGGTCTACGCTTCCAACGACGCCGGCGACACGTGGTCCGCCGCGGCGAGCAACTTGCCGGCGGTCCTTTCGGTCGAAGCCCAGACCCTCCCGTGAGCAGCGCGGGGACGGGGAGCGCGGGGCATCCCGACGTGGGCTCGAGGTCCTCGCCCCCGGTGCCGGTGAAGGGGGCAGGGAGCGCGGGGACGGGGAGCGCGGTCCGAGTCCGGCTACCGGCACAGCTGCGGGAGCTCGCAAAACTCCCAACAGAGGTTGCAGTCCAAATCGACGGCGCGATAACCCAACGCTCGGTGCTAGACGCTCTCGAACGAGAGCACCCCGTCCTCGGGGGTACCGTCCGGGACCGGGCCACCGGGAGGCGCCGACCATTCGTACGGTTCTTCGCCGGCGAGTCAGACCTCTCAAATGCCGCGCCCGACGAGATCCTGCCGGCGCCAGTCTGCGAGGGGAGAGAACCCTTCACCGTGGTGGGGGCCATCGCCGGCGGGTAGCCCTGGGCCGGCGGGTAGCCCTGGGCCGGCGGGTAGCCCTGGGCCGGCGGGTAGCCCTGGGCCGGCGGGTAGCCCTGGGCCGGCGGGTAGCCCTGGGCCGGCGGGTAGCCCTGGGCCGGCGGGTAGCCCTGGGCCGGCGGGTAGCCCTGGGCCGGCGGGTAGCCCTGGG